>CAXEZH010000309.1:0-73463 GCA_964000695.1 uncultured Mycolicibacterium sp.
AACTCCCACACCCTGCGGGTGCGTGTCTCGGCCACGTAGACACGGTCGCCGTCCGGCGACAGGCCAACGCCGTTCGGCATTTCCAACGGGTAGACGATCTCCTCGAGGCGCCCATCCGAGGTCCCGTACAGCAGGCCGGTCATGGTACGGCTCCGGCCGCGGGTGGTGCCGCCGTCGGTCAGGTAGAAGCCGCCCTCGGCGTCGACGCACAGGTCGCTGGGCCGGATCAGAGGCATGCGGCGGCCACCACGAGCTTCGAACTCCACTGCCAGCGTGTGCACCGACCCGTCGGGCTCGACGAGCTGGAGTTGCGGGGTCATGGGCGCTTCGGCCGCCCCGACCGGCCGGAAGAGATGCACACAGCCATCGAAGTCGTAGGGCCACCACCCGGTCCCGAACGTGGAGCCACCGTTCTGACACACGATCAACCGGCCGTCAGGAAGCAACCCGATTCCGTTGGGCCCGCCGCCAACGTCGGCGACCAGTTCCACCCGCCCGTCCGGCCTAACCCGGGAGACGCGGCCCGCCGCCATCTCGGGCAGCAGGACCGAGCCGTCCGGACACCAGATCGGGCTTTCCGGAAATGCCAACCCCTCTGCCACACAACGCACCTCAATCACCGGACGGACCGCCACCAGGCAAGGAATTCAGGATCGGCGAGCGGGATGTCACCGACGCCGACCTGGCTGGCCGGCCAGTTCGCGGCGGGCTGGGCAAGGGGTGAGCGGGTGTGCGAGGCGCCGTACCACAGCCTGTGTCGGCGATGGTTGAACAACCATCGCCCGTCGAGCTTTTCATACCGATCCTCGTATCTGATCAGCTGATCGACGAATCCGTCCGCGCGAGTGTGGGCGTAGCAGTGTGCCCAGACCTGCCCGGACCCGTAGGAATCGTCGTGCAGATCGATGAGGTGATTGGCCACCAGGATGACGGCGAACAGACTTCCCGTCAGGCTGTCGGTCATCAACCGACGCAGTCCGTCGGGCCCCTCCCCGTAGCTGCCGAAGCGGGCGTGCGGAGAGAACAACTCGGCCATCGCGTCGACGTCGCGAGCCTCTACCGCGGCGGCGTAGCGAATCGGCAGTGATCGAATCTCTTCTCGGGCGATCAGCGCCTCGATCCGATCGTCCTCGGTGGTGGACACTCAACCCCCCGTGACGCTAATGTCCTGGCCCGTGATGGCCGAAGCCCCATCCGAGGCGAGCCACATCGACACTTCGGCAATTTCGTCGGGCTGCACCAGCCGGCCCAGCTTGTTGAGCGACGCGAGTCGACTCCGCAACTCCGCGGGATCAAGGCCGTCCTCGGCTGCGCGACGGGCCACGTAGGTGTCGAAGAGCTCACCCGCCACGCTGCCGACAACGACGGTGTTGACCCGGATCCCACTGCTGCCGAGCTCGAGAGCCAACGTCTGGGCCAACGCGGTCAGGCCGAGCTTGGCAGCCGCATAGTGCGCCTTCTTCGGTTGCACGAGCCGCGCCGCGGCCGACGAGACAAATTGTATGTTGCCGCTACCCGTCGGAATCATCGCTTGGCTCAGCGCCTCTCGCGTCAGCACCATGGGCGCGAAGAGATTGGTCGCGAACACGCTCTGCCAGTTGGCGATGGTGGCTTCGTGGACGCGTTGGTCGATGCCGGGCACAGCCGCGTTGTTGACCAGGACGTCGAGCCTGTTCCAGCGCTGCATGATCGCAGCGATGACGTCCTGGCACTGATGCTCGTCGCGGATGTCGACCACATGCACCGACGCGGCACCGCCCTCTTCGGCGATGACGCCGGCCGTGACCGCGAGTTCGTCAGGACGCCTGGCAACCAAGGCGACATTCGCACCTCGCGCGGCGTATCGCCGCGCCAGCACCCGACCGATCCCCCCACTGGCCCCGGTGATGACGACGACGCGACCGGTGAAATCGGAATGCACGGCCGTTACCCGTCCAGCAGCATGGTGGCCATGGGGGTCCCAGCGGGAAAGACCTCGGTGATGCCGGCACTCAGATATCCGGAATCGGTGACCATCGTGATGCCGCTGACCACACTGGCCGCGGCACTGCACAGGAAGACCAGCGGGTACGCCTGCTCCAGCGGCGTCGCCGCGTCGACACCCACCGTTGCGCGGTAGTCGGCGCCGAAATCCAGCCAGAGTTCGGCATTCGCCTGAGCCAACGGCGTATCGGTCGGCCCGGGGCAGATCGCGTTGATCCGGATGCCCTCCGACATGAGGCTCATCGCCTCCCGCGCCACGTAGGCGCACACCGCTTGCTTGGTGAACATGTAGTGGGCACAACCATTGTCGACCGCCCATGCGGCCGCAGAGTCGAAGTCGGTGATGTCGAGGAACTCGTTGAGCTGCGCGATGTTGGAGCGCCACGCCAGCCCCGCCGCGGAGGAGATGAACCCGATCGCCGAACCTCGCGGCAGCATGGCGTTGTCGCGTAGGCGATCGATGAGGTGGCGATGTCCGATGAAGTTGATTCGCTCGATCCCGGGACCGTCGGCCACGCCGGCGCACGCGAACAGCGCGTCCACCGTGCCGCCGCATTCGGCGACCGCTGCATCGATGCTGGCCTTGTCGGCCAGGTTCAGCCTGATAGCCGTCACATCCGCCAGGTCACAGGGAGCGTGATCCATCACCACGACGTCAGCGCCGGCGTCGAGGGCCAATCGGGCGGTGGCGTTACCCATCCCGGTAGCCCCGCCGACGACCAGTACACGTTTGCCTTGGTAGGAAAAGGCATCGAACAAACTCAAGGTGTCTCCTAGAGCAGGTGGCGGAGCCGACCCGGCCCCCAACATCGAAACAAGAGTACACATAATGTACTAGTGTTTAGTTGCGATCGGCGAGACATGCGGTGTTGCGAACGGCCCGGCCATCGCATCACGCTCGGTAGGCCCGTCGCGGACGCTCACGATGCCGCCCCTCGCGTATTTGGCTCACCACATCCTCACCGAACTCCTCGATGGCCTCGAGGGCGTGCGCAAGACCGTCACCGGGCACACTGACCTGCATTGCGGTGACCCCGAGTTGCGCGAGTCTGCTCACCTCGGTCAGGTAGGCATCGGCGTTGAACCCGGGGGTCCCGGGAGTACCACGAAGGCCGTTGAAGGTGATGTCGATCGTCGCGATGTCCCTTTGCGCGCGGTCACATCGGCGCCGTAGATCGTCGATTCCGTCGACCAGTGCCGCGTCGGCATCCATGGTTGCCGTCCGGGTGGCTCTGGCCAGGATCTGGGATGCAGCGAAGGGGCACCATCCGTCGCCGAACGTCGCGACACGACGCCGTGCGGCCGCGGTGTTGCCGCCGATCCAGATCCGGGGACGGGCCGCAGGGCGCGGGCGTGCGGTGACGCCGCGGAATTCGAAGTGCTCGCCGGCAAAGCTCACGGCGTCGTCGGTCCAGATGCGCCCGATCACGTCCAGCGCCTCGTCGACGAGCCCGGCTCGTTTCTCGTAGTCGACACCGAGGGCTGCGAATTCGCCCTTGAGGTGGCCGACGCCGACCGCCAGAACGACCCTCCCACCGGACAGGCGGTCGAGGGTGGCTCCCGCCTTCGCGACGAGCAACGGGTTGCGGTAAGGCAACACGACCAGGTTGGGGATCAGCCGCAGCGTGGACGTCACCGCAGCGGCATATCCCATGGCGACAAAGGGGTCCAGCGCGTCGTGGCCGCCCGCCTCCAGCCACCGCTGTGTCGGAGCGGGGTGGTCGGTGAAGCCGAACCCGTCGAAGCCGGCTCGCTCCGTTGCCGCGGCGACGGCTGCCACACCGGACCCCGTCACCAGTTCCGGGTGATACGGATGCGTGTGCATCGGATGGGTCAGGACGAACTCCATGCTGCCCTCCTGCGCATCCCGCATTCGATCGCCGACGGAGCTTCGCTCTTACAGAAGCACACCATGTGTATAATTGTCCAGTGTCCGGCCCCGTGGAAGACTCCGTGATCGACGCCTGGATCTCGGCACACATCGGTCCCGTTCGCACCCTCGAACGCCAGCAGCGCTGGCGGCCAGCATGGTTCGTGACAGCGGAACGTGACGGTCAGGACGTGCGCCTCTATGTGCGTGGCGATCGCGAAGGGTTCGGGTTCGCGACGGTCTCAGCCGAAGCCGCGGTGCTGCGCGCGATGGAAGCGCACGGCATCCCGGTGCCGCACATCTACGGTGAGATCCCCGACGCGTCAGCGGTCGTGATGGACTGGCTGCCCGGCGATCCCAGCCCATGCAGCGGCATCGAAGCCCAGCAGGTTGACGCGGTGATGGACGACTATGTCGATGCGCTCGTCAGCGCCCACGGCATCGATCCGACAGCTCTTGCCGGCGCGGGACTGCAGATTCCGACGGGCCCGGACGCGCTCGCACTCGACTACTTCGAGACCTTCGTCTCGCGATATCGCGACTTCAAGCAGCGTCCGGAGCCGTTGCTGGAGTTCGCCATCGGCTGGCTGAGACGTCATGTGCCGTCGCACCGCGCCACCCCGCGATTCGTGCTGGGCGACACCGGCCAATTCATGTACGCCGACGGCCGGATCACCGGGTTGATCGACGTCGAGCTCGCCCACATCGGTGACGTCTTCCATGACCTCGCCGGCCTCCGATTGCGCAATGTCACCGAACCGATGGGTGACCTGGGTCGCCTGTTGCGGCGCTACGAGGACCGCTCAGGGGTTCCCCTGGACCGGGCGGCGATCGAATTCCACACCGCCAAGTTCGCGCTGTGCACCCCGCTGGGAGTGGCGATAGTTCTGCACCTGGACCTGCCCTTGACCGACATCGTGCAGTACATCGAGTGGTTTCATCTGCTGTCGCTGCACACGATTGAATCCATCGCGCGGCAGGCCGGCGTCCCGCTCTCGACGGTGTCGCTTCCTGATCCCGTGCCGATGCCCTATCACGGGGCCATCGCCGGGCTGCCCAACATGATCGAATCGCTGGCCGTGCCCACCGGCATCGCCGAGCACGAGCGCAGGGGCGCTTCGACTGTCGCCCAGTTGTCCCACCGGGTCGGCACATACGGCCACGCCATCGACACTGCGGATCTCGATGACATCGAGGAACTGCTCGGAAAGCGGCCCGCCGACCGGCTGGCCGGCGATCAGGCCCTCGAACACGCGGCGCTGACGGCAGCACCCGAGCAGGATCCCGCACTGATCACGTTGCTCCATCGCCGGGTGATGCGTCAGCTCTTGCTCATCGAACCGATGCTGACCGGGGGACGAATCGGACACGTCACACCCTTGAGCGAGCTGCTCGACTGATCTCTGCACCAGTCGAAGACTGTTCCTCGCCGCCCTCAGCGACCCAGGAACCGCGGGTCCCGTTTCTCGGTGAAGGCGGCGACGCCTTCGGCGACGTCGTCGGTACCTGCGACCTGCTCGACGAGAAGCGCCTCGGTATTGAATGCGGCCGCCCGGTCGACGTCCAGGGCCTGGTTGAGCATCGCCTTGGCGGCGGCAATGGCCCGGGTCGGACCACCCGCCAGTCGTTGCGCCCATTCGGTGGTCAGCGTTTCCAGCTCGCGGTGGTCAGCGACCATCTCGTTGACCAGCCCGATGCGATGCGCCTCCGTGGCGGACAGTTCCTCGCCGAAGAGGATCAACCGCTTGGCGACGTTGAACGGCACTTTGCGGGTGAGCAGATAGGCCGCTCCGCCATCGGGCGCCAGGCCGCGACGAACGAACAGTTCGATCAGGCGGGCACCCTCGACAGCGATGATCAGGTCACACGCCAGCACCATGCTCGCGCCGACGCCGGCAGCGACGCCGTTCAGCGCGCAGATCACTGGTTTGTCGCAGTCCAGGAGGGCGGTGACGACCGCCTGCGACCCGGTGCGCAGGATTCGGGCGGCGTCACCGGCGATGCGGTCCTGACTGGGACGCATGTTGGGATCACGCAGGTTGGGTCCGGTACAGAAGTGCTTGTCGCCGCTGGCCGCGAAAACCACCGCGCGGATTTCCGGGTCACTTGACGCCGCGGCGAGATTGTCGATCAGATCGCGTTGCATCGCTCGGGTTACCGAGTTGCCGACCTCCGGCCGGTCGAGTACCAACCACCGCACTCCGGCTTCGGTGCGAGCCGTCAGCCCGGTGCTCACAGCAGGACGGGCACGCTGGCCGGACCACGAACCGAGTTCGTGTGCACGTAGGCCACGTTGGACTCGTCCACGGTCCAGTCCGGGAAGCGCTTGAGCGTCTCCTCCAGGGCCACCCTGGCTTCCAGCCGGGCCAGCGCAGCGCCCAGGCAGAAGTGGGAACCGTGCCCGAAGCTGATGTGCCGGATGCCGGTGCGAGTCACGTCGAAGGCGTCGGCGCGCTCGTACTGGCGCTCATCGCGCCCCGCCGACCCGGTGAGAAGCGCGACCTTCGATCCGGCGGGGATGACGGTGCCGTGATAGGTGCTGTCACGCAACGTGAAGCGACCCTGGACAGGCGACGGCGCGTCATAACGAAGCAGCTCTTCGACCGCATTGCCGATCAGGCTGGGATCTGCGACCAGTTTCGCTCGCTGGTCCGGATTGCGCGCCAGGGTGAGCGCGGCCCAGCCGAGAAGCCGCGCCACGGTCTCGTTACCGGCGACGTTGATCATCGCGATGAACACCAGCAGCTCACCGTCATCCAACCGGCGCGGGTCGACGTCGGGTTCGACGAGATCGGAATCCATCAGGTCACTGACCACGTCGGTCAAGCGATGATGCCGTCGCAGCTCGATCTGCTGGCGGTAGTACTCGAACAGGTTGGCCGACGCCTCGTCGCCGGCTGCGCTGCGCTCCGGATTGCCTTCGTCGCGGTGGACCTGCGCGTCCGACCACACCCGGAGGTTGTCGTGGTCCTCCTCGGGAAACCCGAGCAGTGAGCTGATCACCATCACCGGGAGCTTGGCCGAGAAGTCGTTGACGTAGTCGAACCCGCCGCTGCCGACATAGCGGTCCAGGTAGCCTCGGCACAGAACCCGAACGTAATCCTCCAGTTTGGCGATACGACTGCGGAAGAACGTGCGGTTGACCATCTTGCGCATTGCGGTGTGGTTCGGCGGATCCATCATGATCATCGCCTTCGGATCCCCCCAGGGGTCCTCGGTGATCATGTCGAGCGTGATGCCGTGCTCGGACGAGAAGGATTCGGTGTCCAGCGACGCGTTCATGACATCGTCGAACCGGCTCAGCGCGTAGAAGTCGAACTCCTGGTTGTAGTACACCGGCGCTTCGTCCCGCATCCGCCGCCACACTGTGTACGGTTCGGCGTGCAGGGTGCGGTCAAAAGGATCCCAACGCAAGTCCGTCGCGGTCATCGACACCTTCCCTCCATGCAGAACACTATTACATGATCTGTTTAATTGCACTACCGTGCGATAGCATTTCAGTCGGCTCGGCAACTGACATCAAGGAGGTACTTCGGGTGGAGACGCGGGAGATGGACCACGTCGTGTACGAAAAGGACGGGGCGATCGCGCGCATCATCCTGAACAATCCCGAACGCGCCAACGCGCAAACCTCCGAGATGGTGCACAGCGTCAATGCCGCCCTCGACGATGCGCAGTATGACTACGACATCAAAGTCGTCATCATCAAAGCCAACGGCAAGGGGTTCTGCTCGGGCCACGTTCCCGACGGCAGCTACCCCGAGTTCAAGGCCGAACTCGACGCCTCGGGCAAGGTGTGGCGCTCAGCCGCTCAACTGTTCCTCTGGCCGGTGCTCAAGCTGTGGGAGTTCCCCAAGCCCGTCATCGCGCAGGTGCACGGTTACGCGATCGGCGGCGGCACCACCTGGGCGCTGATCCCCGAGATCACTGTCTGTAGCGACGACACCTGGTTCCAGATGCCGCTGGTACCCGGCTTCGGACTGCCCGGCTCGGAGACCATGTTCGAGCCGTGGGTGTTCATGAACTACAAGCGAGCCGCCGAGTACCTCTACACCGCCCAGAAGATCACCGCCGAGCAGGCACTCGAATTCGGGTTGGTCAACCGGGTGGTCCCCCGAGACCAACTCGAGAACGAGGTCGAGGAACTCGCCGCCAAGATCGCCAAGGCACCGCTGATCACGCTGCAGGCAACCAAAGCCGGGATCCTTCGGGCGTGGGAGAACATGGGCTTCCGGACCCACCAGCAGGCCAGTAATGACCTGCAAGCGGTCGTGACGGGCTCCAAGGAATTCCAGGACTACATGGTCGAGCTGATGAAGAAAGCCGCCAAACCCTCCGACCGGGTCTGAGCGTGCCGCTCGATCCGATCGTCCGGTTCGGCGGCGGGCCGCAGATCGAGGAATTGCGCGCCGGGTTGCGATCCTGGCTGGCCGACCACCTGCCCGACGAGTTCCGTCGCACCGCCGCCAATCCGGACTATCTTCCGCGTGACGCGCACGAGCGCGCGGTGCAGTTCTGCCAGGCGCTGCACGAGCAGGGCTGGTTCGTGCCGCAGTGGCCTGCCCGGTTCGGCGGCGGGGGCCTGGGTGTGGTCGAACAGGTCGTGATCCGGGAGGAACTCGCCTACGCGGGCGCACCCTTGGTGAACACCAACGGCGTCAACATGCTCGCCCCCGTTCTGTTCCGCTTCGGAACACCAGAACAGCAGAACGAGCACCTGCCGAAGATCGCCCGCTCGGAGCGGATGTGGGCCCAGGGTTACTCCGAACCGGAGGCGGGTTCAGACCTTGCCGCATTGAAGATGACCGCACGGCGCGACGGCGACCACTACGTCCTCGACGGCCAGAAGACATGGACCAGCAACGGCGTCCTGGCCGACTGGATATTCGTGCTGGCGCGCACGTCACCGCTCGGCGAGAAGCGCCAAGCCGGCATCTCGTTCTTCCTGGTCGATCTCGAAACCCCCGGCATCACCCGGCGGCCGATCCGCGCAATGACCGGCTATCCGACGTTCGCCGAGGAGTTTTTCGACGGTGTCCGGGTTCCAGCGGCCAATGTGGTGGGCGGCGAAGGCGAGGGCTGGAAGGTCGCCAAGGCACTGTTGGTCGCCGAGCGTTCGAACGTGACCAGAGCCGCACAAGCGCAGCGTTACCTCGATGAACTGGTCGACTGGTGCCGCGATCAGCGCGGGAGCTCTCATGATCCACTGGCCGACCCGGTCAATCGGCTTGCCCTTGCCCGCGCCGTGGAGCGCGTCGAAGTGGGACGCGCGCTGTCGTATCGGGTGGCTCACCAGCAGGCCGCCGATCAGCTCGATCCCGCGCTGCCGTCGCTGTCCAAGCTCTACCACTCCGAGCTCACCGCCGAGTTGCGCCAACTGGGGGCCAGGATCCTGGGCCCGGCCGGTGCCCTGCTCCCCGACGATCCCGATGCGCTCATGCACGGCCACTTTTCCGAGGGGCTTCTGCTGTCACTGCTGCACACGATCGGCGGAGGGACCAGCGAGATCCAGCGCGACCTCATCTCGACTGCGGGACTGGGCCTTCCGCGTTAGCTGAACTCAGCGCGACCGGCCGCCGCCGCCGAGCGGTGCTGCGCAACGGTGGCTATGGCGAGCTCGAGAGGTTGGAACGACGCCAATCCGACCGCCTCGACGGAGGCGATGAGACGCTTGGTCAGCTCCACCGCGCCTGGGTCGGCGTCGGCAACTTCGCGGGCGACGACGATCGCCTCGTCGATCACGGAGCCAGGCTCGGCGATGTCGGTCACCAGGCCGACCCGATGAGCCTCCTCCGCAGTCAACCTGCTGCCGCGCAATAGTAGCGACGAGGCTTGATGCCTCCCCAGCTGCTGGGTCAACCGCCAGGCGAGGCCTCCGTCCGGCACGACCGCACGGGCGACGAACGGCGCAGAGAAGAACGCGTCGCGAGCGGCAACCACCAAGTCGCACGACAGCGCCAGGCTCCAACCCAAACCGACGGCGGCTCCCTCGACTGCCGCCACCGTCGGCACCGGCACCTCGCGCAGCTGCGCCATCACCTGCTGCGCGTGCTCAACCCGCCCGGCCGGTCCCATCGGCCCGTCCCCGTGGGCGGGTCCCGTCTTGAGATCGCCCCCGGCGCTGAAGAACCCTCCACTGCCAGCGATAACGATGCCGCGTGCGCCGCGAAGCTCTGCCAGCTCGGTTGACAGCTCCGTCCACGACTCGTACCGCAGCGAATTCCGCTGCGCGGGGCGGTTCAGCAGGATCACGGCGACGCCGTCCCGATCCTCGGTCAGGATCAGCGGCTCGTCCGTCTCGGCGCCCACTAGCGGTCGAGGAACTTGTCGATCGCCGCGCGGTGCTCGGGCGTGGTGAAGCACTCGGTCTCCGCTGAGATCCCGAACTCGAGGATGCCGGTCACCGCGCGCTCGGCGTGCAGATTGAGCGTGCGCTTGGTGTCCTGGACCGCCCGCGCGGGCAGTGCCGCGAGTCGGTGTGCCAGCGCGAGACCCTCGGTCTTGATGTCGGCTTGCGGCACCACTCGGTTGGCCAGACCCAGCTCAACAGCTTTGTCCGCTTTGATTTTCTCCCCGAGCAGCAGGTACTCCTTGGCCTTGAGCAGGCTCATCAGCAGCGGCCACAGGACGGAGCCCCCGTCGCCGGCGACCAGACCGCTCGCGACGTGCGTGTCGGCGAAGAACGACCGGTCCGACATCAACACGATGTCGCACAGGACCGCAATGCTGCATCCGAAGCCCACCGCGGGGCCGTTCACGGCCGCCACGATCGGCAGCGGGAAGTCGATCATGTCGCGCACGATCCGGCGCGCATCGCGCATGCCCTCGCGGCGAGTCACCGGATTCTCGACGTGAGTGTGCAACCACTCGACCAGATCGCCGCCGGCGGAGAAGAAATCGCCGGTTCCGGTCAACAGCACGGCCCGGGCGTCCGCGTCTTCCCCAAGCGTGTCCCACAGCCGGGCGAACGCACCGTGCATGCGGTTGTTGACCGCGTTGGCGTTGCCGGGGTTGTTCAACGTGACGATCCGGACCGGCCCGTCGTTGGCCACCAGGATCTCGTCGCACCCCGTGACATCGGCGGTGCCCTGCGGAAGCTCGGTCATCACATCGGATAATAGAACATTATTTGATCATTTGTATAGCCACGGAAGTCCGCGCCTAGACGAGCGCGGGCAATGCGTCCCAGCCGCGAACCGTCGATGTCGTGACCATTCGGGCACGAGATGCGTCGATCTCCCACTCCGGGAATCGGTTCAGCACTTCGTCGAGGGCGATCCTGCCCTCCATCCGCGCCAGCGACGCGCCGAGGCAGTAGTGGACACCGATGCCGAATCCCAAGTGGGACGACGCTTTGCGATGAATGTCGAAAACATCCCCGTCCGGCGGGAACTGTCGGCCGTCACGATTCGCGG
Source organism: uncultured Mycolicibacterium sp. (assembly GCA_964000695.1). Classification (GTDB taxonomy): domain Bacteria; phylum Actinomycetota; class Actinomycetes; order Mycobacteriales; family Mycobacteriaceae; genus Mycobacterium. The sequence goes on from CAXEZH010000309.1 coordinate 11,269, forward strand.
CACCGACGATCAGCATCATCACACTGCCCGCGGGCACGGTGCGCCCGTAGTACTCGACGTCGTGCTGTACGAAGCGCCCGATGTGCGGCGCCGGCGGCTCAAAGCGCATCAGTTCTTCCACCGCATTGCCGAGCAGGCTACGATCGGCGACCAGCTCCCGCCGTTGCTCCGGGTGTTCGGCGAGAACCTTTCCGGCCCAACCGATGAGCCGCGTCGTGGTCTCACTCCCCGCCGCGGCCACCTGCAGGATGCAGACGAGCAACTCGTCCCTGGTCAACCGCCGGACACGGCCATCCACGTCGATGAACTCGGCATTCATCATCTCGGTGACGATGTCGTCGGACGGGTTCTGCTCGCGCCAGTCGACGTATTCGGTGAAGAGTTCACCCGTGTCGTAACCGGACGAAGCCGACTGCATGGTGCCGCCGGCTTCGGTGCGGACATGACCGTCGGCGTGGTCACGCACCGCCTCCTGCATCTCATCCGGGATTCCCAGCAGCGAACAGATCACGCGCATCGGCATGTCGGCACCGAGATCGGCGATGAAGTCGAACCCGCCGGTGCCCTCGAGCGGATCCAGGCTCCGCGCGCAGAATTCGCGCGTGATGGATTCGAGTTCACGCATCTTGCGTGGTGTGAACATCCGCGACATCGCCTTGCGGTAGGTGTCATGCGTGGGCGGATCCTGCATCAGGAACATGCCAGGCGGCACCGGCATGTCGGCCTTGATCAGTTCGAGGATGTTGCCCCTGGCTGAGCTGAAAGTCCGGTGGTCGTGAAGCGCGGCATGGCAATCCGAGTACCGACTCAGCGCGAAGAAGTCATGCTTCGCGTTGTACGACAGCGGGGCCTCCTCCCGCAGCCGCCGAAACAGCGGATACGGATCGGCGTTGACCTCGACATCGTAGGGGTTGTAGTGGATGTCGCCTGCGGGCCCAGACATTGGTCAGCGTGTGAGCTCTTGAGCGGCAGCGGATTCCGTTGCCGTCACCATGCCGCCGAGCCGGCCGTGAATGAGCTCCTCGGCATCGGCCACGATCCGGCGCACGACCTCACCGGCCGAGGGAATGTCGTCGATCAGACCCATCGCGGTGCCGATCCACCACACGCCGGCCTCGAGGTCGCCCGTCTCGTAAACCTTGACGCCGCGCTTGCCGGCCACCAGATGCGCGATGTCCTCGAATTGCCCACCGCGATCCAGGATCTCGACCACCTCACGTGAGATGGTGTTGCTGGCCACACGACCGGTGTTGCGCAAGGTTCGGAAGATCAGTTCGGTGCCCAGCTCGTTACCGGCGACGATCGCCTCTTTCACGTTCTGGTGGATCGGCGACTCGACCGTGCACATGAACCGTGAGCCCATGTTGATGCCGTCGGCACCCAGGGCTAGTGCCGCGACCAGTCCGCGACCGTCGGCGAACCCGCCGGAGGCGATCATCGGAATCTCGATCACCTTGGCTGCGGCCGGAATCAGCACCAGTCCGGGAATGTCATCCTCACCGGGGTGCCCGGCACACTCGAAGCCGTCGATACTGATGCCGTCGACGCCCAGGTCCTGCGCCTTCGCGGCGTGGCGCACCGACGTGCACTTGTGCAGCACCTTGATGCCGTTGTCGTGGAAGACCGGCAGGTGCGGTGCGGGATTGGACCCCGCGGTCTCGACGATCTTGATCCCAGCGTCGACGATGACCTGCCGGTATTCCTCGTACGGTGGCGGGTTGATCATGGGCAGGATCGTGAGGTTGACCCCGAAGGGCTTGTCGGTCAGGTCGCGCGCCCGTGCGATCTCGTTCGCCAGATCAGCGGGGGTGGGCTGAGTCAGGGCGGTGATCAGGCCCAGTCCGCCGGCATCGGAAACCGCAGCAGCGAGTTCGGCCCGCCCGACCCACTGCATGCCGCCCTGTACAACAGGAGCCTCGATTCCGAACGCTTCGGTGAACTTTGTTCTTATCACGACGATTCGGTCCTTTCGGAGGTTCGGTCGGCGGGCGTCCAGGCAGGCCGGCGGGTGGAGACGAACGCTTCGCGGTCGGTGGCCACGGGCCAGCTCGGTGGTCGCTTCTGCAGGAATGCCGTGAACGCCTCGATCTGTTCTGCCGTACCCATCGACGCCCAGTACCCGGACACATCGACCGGCGGGAGTGCGCGAGCCATCTCGCGCTTCATGGCTGCCCGTGCGGCAGGGCCCGTGTTTCGCACCCGGTCAAGCAACGCGGCGGTCTCGGCGGCCAGCGAATCGTGTTCGACCACCTTGCCGACCAGACCCAGCCGCTCGGCCTCGGCGGCCTCGATCCAGTCGTTGCCGTAGATCAGATGGTTCGCCCGAAGCGTGCCGATCCGTTGCGGTATGCGAGCGGCGATGAACGCCTCGTACACTCCCCGGGTCAGATCCGGCACCCGCAGACGCGCCCGGTCGGAGGCGATGACCAGGTCGGCGTAAAGCGTCATCACCAGGCCGCCGCCGAGCGCCAGACCGTTGACCGCACACACCACGAGCTTCGGGATCTTGCCGAGTGTTTCGAACGGCGTCCCGTCGTAGGCCTCGGTGAACGCATCCCACCGCCGATCGGGGTTGCCGACGGAGTTCATGTCTCCGCCGGCGCAGAACACGTCGCCCGCGCCGGTGATGACGAGGAAGTTCAGCTGTGGCTCGTCGGCCACGATCATCGCCGCCCGTTTGATCCCGTGGTAACCGTCCGCGGTCAACGCATTGCGCTTCTCTGGACGGTCGATCGTAACGGTCAACGTGTCGCCGTCTATCCGGGCCGACAGTTCCTGCGCCGCGAGGTCGACAACGGCAGGCAGGTCCGTCATGAGATCACGGCGACGAGAATGCCGATGTCGTAGGTTCGGCCTTTCTCGATCTTCCAGGACACCGTGCCCGATGCCGGAGCCTCGATGTCCATCTCGACTTTGTCGGTGGCGATCGAGTACAGCGGATCGCCCTCGCTGACCGTGGCACCATCGTCGACCAGGAGTTCGGTGATCTCAGCCTCGGTGATGGCGTCTCCCGGTTTGGGCAGGCGTACCTCCGTCACGTGATCCTCCTGATCGCTTCGAGGAGCTGGGCGGCACCTGGCCGGCACGCGGCTTCCAGCGTGGCCGCCCTGGGGACCGGGGTGTATGTTCCGGCTACCCGCTGGACCGGGGCACTCAGCACGCCGAACAGTTCCGTCGCGACGGTTGCCGCGATCTCGGCACCCGGTCCGCAGAACCCGACCGACTCGTGGGCCACCACCAGCCGGGTGGTCTTGCGCACCGACGTGAGCACCGTCGCCAGATCAAGTGGCACCAGTGTGCGCAAATCGACGACTTCCACCGAGATGCCCTGTTCGTTCGCCTCTTTGGCTGCCTCGAGGGCCGCGTGGACCATGACGCCGTAGGTGACCACGGTGACATCTGATCCCTGCCGTTTGATGTCGGCCTGCCCCAGCGGGATGACGTAGTCGGCGGTGGGGACGGGCCCCTTACCGCCGCCGTAGTAGAGCTTCATCGATTCGATGAACAGACATGGGTCACTGTCGGTGAGGCAGGCCGTGAGCAGGCCCGCGGCATCGGCGGCGGTGCTCGGCCACACCACCTTCAGGCCCGGTGTGTGCATCGCCCACGCTTCGAACGCCTGCGAGTGTTGCGGACCGGCCGCCATTCCCACCATGGTGCGGATCACCATCGGCGCGCTCTTTCGGCCGCCGGACATGTAGCGGACCTTGGCCGCGTGGTTGGCGATCTGGTCCATCGCCACGCCGAGGAAGTCCATGAACATCAATTCGGCCACCGGTCGCAACCCGCCGAGCGACGCACCTATCGCCGCGCCGATGATCGACGACTCAGCGATCGGAGTGTCGCGCACGCGGTCCTCACCGTACTTGGCCGACAGCCCGGCGGTGACCTTGAACATTCCCCCACCCGAAGCATCGCCGATGTCCTCGCCGAGCAGGATTATCGAGTCGTCGGCCGCCATCGCGCGGTCCAGCGTTCGGTGTACCGCCTGAACCAGGCCCAGCTCCTCGGTGTCGCCTCCGGGCATGCTGGCATGCACCTGACCGGTCGACGCGATCTCGGAGCCGTTGGCGCAGAATACATCCCGATGGAGTTCGTCGGCATCGGGTGGCGCGGAGGCCACTGCCGCAGCGAACGCCTCGTCCAGTTCGGCGACAGTCTCGGCATCGATCGCGTCGAGGTCGGCGACACCGGCGATGCCGTCGTCAACGAGGCGTTGGCGGTAACGCGCGAACGGCGGATCGGCACGCATGGCGGCGAGCTCCTCCTGGTCGGCATAGGCCATCGCGTCGCCGAAGTAGTGTCCTTGCAGGCGATATGCGACCGCCTCGACGAACGACGGCCCGGCCCCGGAGCGTGCCCGCTCGGCTGCCTGCGCAACGGCGTCGTGGACTGCATGCGGGTCGGAACCGTCCACGGTCGTCCCGGGCATGCCGTAGCCGGCGGCCCGGTCGGACAGTCTCTCGGTGCGCGTGTACCTGCCGTACGAGGTGCATTCGGCCCAGAAATTGTTCTGACAGAAGAAGACCACCGGCAGCGACCACAACGCGGCCATGTTCATCGCCTCGTGGACGTACCCGATGCTGGTGGCGCCGTCGCCGAAGCTGACCAGCACGACCTGCCCCGTCTTGCGCAAATCCGCTGCCAGTGCGATGCCGTTGGCGATCAACGGCCCGGCACCGACGATCCCGGTGGTCCAGGCGATGCCGTGCGCGGGGTCATGGATTCCCATGGCGCCGGCCTTGCCCCTGGACAGCCCGTCGCGGCGGCCGAGGATCTCGGCGAAATATCCGCGCAGGTCGACGCCCTTGGCCAGGACGTCCCCGAGACCCCGGTAGGTGGTGACGAGTTGGTCGCCGTCAGCCAGTGCGAGCATGGCGCCTGCCGACATCGCCTCCTGGCCGTCCACCGGCCAGTAGCTCATCGCCGCCTCACCGGAGGACAGGGCCTTGCGGACACGCTTGTCACCGTGGTGGACCTTGCTCATCAATCGGTACAGCGCCATCGCGCGCTCCCCGCTCGCCGACGGGATCTCGGTGTGTAGCTCGGTCGACATTCACACTCCTCGAGGGTCTGGCGGAAGTCTACAATATGACGAATTTTGTTCAATCGTGCAGCCGGCTGGCTTTCTCCAATTCCGCGGCGAACAGCATTCGATCGAAGTAGCACCGCTCCAGAATCAACCGGTCCCCGTCGAAGCCGAACAGGTTGATGCTCAGCATGTCGATGGCGGTGCCCGGGCACGTGGTCCTGGTCTCCACCACCAATCCGTCGGCGGAGTGGAACACGGCTTCGGCCGCGTAGTACATCTGCGGAAGTTGCTCCCACTGCGCCACGATCATCTGCCGCACTGCGGCGTCGCCGTCATACACCGTCGCGGTGGGCACGATCTCGTACCGAGGCCGGGCGAACGTCGCCATGATCGCTTCCAGATCGCGGTCGTTCTCAGCCTCGACGTGCCGCAGTACCAGCGCCTCCCTGCGCCGGTGGAGTTCGGCGTCCGCGCTCATGAGAGCTCGAACGTCGGCAGGTTCCTGCCGTCGGGCAACGGGGCCCACGCCACGTTCACCGGGTCGCCGACACGAGGCGGCGGACCGAAGACGTTGGACATGATCCTGGCACCTTCGTCGAGGTCGACGAGCACCACCGCGTAGGGCACCCTGTCCGCCAGCGCAGGCAGCGCGGGGCGGTGATGCACGCTGACCGCGTAGACGACGCCCTGCCCGGACAACCGCTCCCAGTGCAGCTCGTCGTGCCCGCAGTGCGGGCAGGCGGACCGCGGGTACCACACCAGGCGGGCACACGCGACACACCGTTGCATGTGCAGCTCGCGGGCCCGGGTGGCGGCCCAGAACGGCGCAGAGGCCGCGGTGGGTTCCGGAACGGGGATGCTCGGCCGGTTCTCGTTCACTTGGTTCTCGGTCACAGCGTGGCCTCCGTTCCGAGGATCACGGTCGACGTCGCCGACAGCACGCCGCCGGTTCCGTGCGCCAGTGCCACGTCGGCACCCGCCACCTGGCGGTCGTCGCACTCGCCGCGCAGCTGCCGGGTCGCCTCGACGAGCAGGAACGCACCGAACGCTCCGGGGTGGGTGTAAGCGAGCCCGCCCCCGGTCGTCTGACCTGGCAGCGCGCCGCCCGGCGCAAGCACACCGGTGCCGGCGAACGGGCCGCCGTCGCCCTTCGTGCAGAACCCGAGGTCCTCCAGCGCGAGCAGGACGGTGATGGTGAACGAGTCGTAGAGTTCGACCACGTCCACGTCCTCGGGTGTCAGTCCTGCGGCCGCGAATGCCGCCGGACCCGACACCGCCCCGGGTGTGACGGTGAGGTCGGGCATCTGCGAGATCATGGCGTGGGAGGCCGCGGATGCCGCGCCCAGCACGAATACCGGGGGCTTGGCCAGCGTGCGCGCCCGTTCGGCGCTGGTCACCACGATGGCACCAGCGCCGTCGGTGACCAGACAGCACTCGAGCTTGTGCACCGGCTCGGCGAGGAACCCCGACTCGAGGACGTCGTTCACGCCGATGGGATCTCGCAGATGCGCACGGGGGTTGCGCGCCGCCCACGCTCGGGTGTCGACGGCGATCTGCGCGAGTTGTTCGGCCGTGGTGCCGAATTCAGCCATGTGCCGGTTGGCGGCCAGCGCGTAGGCACTGATCGGCAGCATCACGCCGTAGGGCGTCTCCCATTCGAGCCGCTCAGGCGTGGCGAAGACGCCCAGCCCCTTCTCGCCGCGTTTACGCGCGGCCCGGGGTGTGGAGGCGTAGACGATTACCACCGTCTCGGCCAGTCCGGCTGCGATCGCGGCCGCCGCGTGCTCGACGTAAAGTCCGTAGCTCGCGCCTCCGGTCTGTGTCGCATCGGTGAATCTCGGTGCGATTCCGAGGTATTCGGCGAGTTCGACCGAATGCATCAGAGTGCCACCGGTGCAGGTGCACAACCCGTCGACGTCGCCCATGGTCAGCCCCGCATCGGCGAGCGCGGCGCGGATGACGCGGGCTTCCAGCTCGCGCAGCGGTACGTCGATCACTCCGTCGGGAGAGACCTCGTCGGCGACTCCGACGACCGCGGCAGCTCCTCGCATGCTGGTCACGCCTTGACCTCCTGGTCGAACAACTCGCGCAGGCCCGGCTGACTGACCTTCAGCGACGCGGTACGGGGCAATTCGTCGACGACGATCAGTCGGGCCGGAACCTGGTAGCGCGTCACGCGTTCGCGGCAGAACTCCAGCAGTTCGTCGGCGTCGGCGCTCGCCCCGGCTGCCAGCTCCACCGCGGCGACCGGGACGGCGCCCAGACGCTCATCGGGCAAACCGGTCACCCCGGCATCCCGCACTGCGGGATGACTGCGCAGCGCCTCGACGATGGTTGCCGGCGTCACCTTGAATCCACCACGGATGATCACATCATCGGTGCGTCCGTCGACATAGACGAATCCGTCGGCGTCGATGCGTCCGAGATCGGTGGTACGCACCCACTCGCCGCCTTTCGTGCGCACCTCGATCCGCCCCTGCTGATCGGGCCCGAGCTCGGTGTCGTCCTGCATGGACATGATACGAATCTCGCGGCCCTGCTGGGGGCGTCCGACGCTCCCGCGCTTGGACTCGGCCCATTGCCTGTGCAACTCGAGGTTCCAGCCGGCAACGCCGCCGGCGAACTCGGTCGCACCGTAGGACGGTAGGACCGCTACGTCATAGCGTTGTTCGAAAGCCTCTTGCACGGCGACCGGCAGGTGGGCCGTGCCCGACGTCACGACCTGCACGCTGGCCAGAACGCCGGGATCGACGTTCGCGTCGAGCACCATCGCCAGCGCCGACGGCACCAGGCTCACCGCCCGCGGCTGGTGCCGCTGCACGAGATCGACGAAGTCGGCGACCCGGAACCGTTCGAGTAGTGCGATCCTGCGCCCCTCGGCGATGTTGAGCAGTGTGCGGAACAGGCCGGACATGTGCACCATGGGCGAGCTGACGATGGCCACGCCCGAACGCAACCGCGGCGCACGGTCTGCGGCACTGGAGTAGTGCGCTCCGGCTGCCGCGACCGTGTTTGCGAAGGCTTCGTAGGACAACGGAATCCGCTTGGGCGGCCCGGTGGTCCCGCTGGTGAGCATTTCGACTGCGATGCCGTCAGGTTCGGCACGAAACCGTCCCGGCCCGGGTGCCTCGAGATCGGGGAGCACCTCCACCACGGCCGGGTCGTGACTGACCTTCAGACCCAGCGCGCCCGTCGCGGCGTCCTTCATCCCGGGCCGTTGCCAGTCGGCGTCCGCCGCGATCACGGCTGCCAGATTGAGTTCGGCGATGTCGGCGCACAGTCCGGTGTCACCGTGCGAGGCGTTGACGGTCACTACCGTTGCGCCGGCGAACAGGACACCGATCAGCACCCCCACCATGGCGGGCTGATTGCGAAGAACCAGGCCCACGGGCGCACCCGGCCCCAAGCCCGCGGCCGTGAGATGTCGCTCGACTCCGGTGGCGATCGCATTCAGCGACTTCCAGTCGGTCCACCGACCCTCGAACTCGATGGCCGGCGCTTCGGGATCCAGCGAGAGTATCGTCCGAAGCCGGGCGGTGAGGTCGTCGCTCAAGCTGGGGCTGCCACGAGTTGCGCGGTCGCCGGGATCACCTCTTGGGCGAAGAGCTTCATCGAGTCGTACACCTTCGCCCGGTCCATCGCTCCCCCGCGCGACATGCGAAGCATGATGTTGCGCCAGCCCATGTCGATGACCGTCTGCATCTTGCCGATGATGCGCTCGGGATCACCCATCAGCGTCAGGTGAGAGTTGAGGACCTGCTCGTAGCTCTGCTTGTCATGCTTTTCGAACCAGTCGGCGTACGCCTTGTAGTCGGCCGGGATCTCGCCGCCGCGCTCGAAGGGGTTCGAGTACTTCTGGTGTGTCTCGATGGAGAGCTCGACGCTGTCCCGCGGATAGGAGCGGGCGAACGCGTCATCGTTGTGACAGAACGCGTTGAGCAGCGCCCAGACGTTCTCGGTGGCGGCGTCGAGGCCCTTTTTGGCCTGGGTCTCCAGATAGATGTCGAGCGCACCCTGCAGATCCGGATCGACCGTGTACGGATTGCCGATGATGGCACCGAACCCTTTGTCGGCCAACCATTCGAAGCTGGACGGGGTCTTCATGACCGTGCCCCACACCGGAACCGGCTGCTGAACCGGGCGGGGGTAGATGGTGACGTCCTCCAGCTGGAAGTACTTGCCTTCATAGCTCACGTTTTCTTGGGTGAGCAGCAGGTTCACGATCGCCAGGCACTCCTGGTATCTGCCGGTGGCCTCGTCCATCGGAATGCCGAATCCCTTGAACTCGTGGGCCTGGTACCCCCGCCCGAAACCGGCATCGAAGCGACCGCCCGAAAGCACATCCACCATCGCGATGCGTTCAGCGAGCTGGATGGGGTCGTGAAACGGGCTGACCATGCAGGCCGTCCCGATACGGATGCGTTCGGTCTGCGCAGCGATGGCAGCGGCCACCAGGGGTAGATCGGCCAGCATTCCGTACGGCGAGAAGTGATGCTCAGCCAGCCAGACCTCGTCGTACCCGAGTTCCTCGGCCCACCTGGCCTCCTCCAGCACATTGGCGAACACCTGCTGGTAGCTCAGATGGTTGGGCTTGTCGCCGAGGATGAAGACACCGAACTTCATGTTGCTCCTGGAAACTAGTTGCAGTAACTGCGACTATATTGCACGATGGAACAGATATCGTCAATCCGTTCCGTTCATTTCTGCTTGGAGGTTGTGTTGACTCTCACCGCGGAGGCCGTGGGCACCACGTTGGATCCGACGACGTTCGCGTGGACCGAGACCGACGCGATCCTCTACGCCCTGGGTGTCGGAGCGCGCCCCCCTGCCGAACTCGGCTTACTCGACGAGCGGCGAGGGCCGGCGGTGCTGCCCACCTTCGCGCTGATCGCCAACTGGTGGGCGGTCAAGGATCTGCGAGCCGTGCTGAACGTGGGCCCCTACCCGATCGTGCACGGTGGCCAGTCACTGAGCCTCGTACGCGCGCTGCAGCCGCACGGTAAGGTCACGGTCACCGGCGAGGTGACCGCGGTATGGGACAAGGGCAAGCATGCGTCGATCGAGGTCACGACGCGGGGCTCGGACGCTGATGGCGAGTTGTTCGTCGCCGTCGGGCAGACCATGGTGCTCGGCGGTGGCGGCTTCGGGGGCGAGCGTGGACCAGCGGCAGGTGACGAACCCGACGGCGACGCAGATGTCACGATCGATGACGAGATCCGACCGGAACAGGCAGCGATCTACCGCCTCAGCGGCGACCGAAATCCCCTGCACATCGACCCGGCCGCGGCGCGCAAAGCCGGCTTCGACAACGTCTTCCTGCACGGTCTGTGCACATTCGGCTTCGCCGCCCGCGCACTGGTCAACGGTGTCGGCAACGGCGATCCCGAGATGCTTCGCTCCATCAGCTGCCGATTCGCCAAGCCTGTGATGCTCGGCGCGGGGCTACGCACCGAGATCTGGCTTGACGGAACCGAAGTGCGGTTCCGCACCAGCCAGGGCTCTGCCGTCGCCCTGTCCTCGGGCACCGCCACCCTGCGAGGATGACGGACATGGATCAGCGGAGAATGCGCGGTCAGCGCAATCGGCAGGCACTCATCGCCGCAGCCGTCGAGCTGTTCGAGGCCAACGGATACGAATCCACCACGGTCGAACAGATCTCCGCGCTGGCCGGTGTCGCGCCACGGACGTTCTTCCATCACTTCGCCACCAAGGACGACCTGCTTTTCGACGGGTACGCAGATCGGCTCGACCAGGCCACCCAGCGGTTTCGCGCGTCCCGGTCGACGTCGCTGTGGGGCGCGCTGGCAGAGGCCTCGGCGGCGGTCGCCGAAGCCATCAGCGCACAGCCTGAGATCTTCCTGGTGCGAGCGCGGATGTATGCCCGGCACCCGGCACTGCGCGCCACCCGGCTACGCATCAACGACGACTGGATCGACCAGATGACCGACGAGGTCGCTCGCCGGCTCGACACCGATCCCGACACCGATCTGCGGCCACGCCTGGCGGTCAGCGTCGTCAACGGCGCCAATCGTGCCGCAATCGACACCTGGGTAGCCGGTGACGGGCACGGTGACCTGATCGAATCGATGGCGCAGGCGATCGAGCTACTCCGCCCATCGATCACCCGGATCGAGCGCCTCCTTCGAGCAGAACGAGATCGCCGTGTCGGGTGAGCAGTCGAGGACCCGACGCCGGCTGGCAGTCGTCACCGGAGGCGCCCGCGGGATCGGAGAGTCCATCGTCACCGAACTGGTCGCGGCGAACTACCGAGTGGCGGTCATCGACGTGAACGCCAAGGCCATCGCACGCACCCGCGACAGTGCCGCGGCACGCTCGGGATCGGTTGTTCCGGTGGAGCTCTCCATCACCGACCGCGGAGCCGTGGAGCGCGAGCTCGCGCGCCTGGCCGACGATCACGGCCCCATCTGCGCGTTGGTCAACAACGCCGGGATGACGCTGCCCGCGACGTTCCTCGACCAGACCGACGAGGACTGGGACCGCATCCTGGCGGTCAACCTGACCGGCGCCTTCATCATGGCCCAAGTCGCGGCCCGGCAGATGGCCGACGCCGGCGCGGGTGCGATCGTCAACATCAGTTCGGTGTCCGCCCACGGGGTACGCACCGGCCCTCCCGCATACGCCGCGGCAAAGGCCGGCGTCGAGGGCCTCAGCAGGCTGATGGCCGTCCAGTTGGGGCCGCGCGGCGTGCGGGTCAACACCGTGGTCGTCGGCACCACCGCAACGCCCTGGCTGCTGTCCAAGAAGTCCACCGCGGAGCTGGACGTCATGCGCGAATCAACCCTCACCGGAGCGATCGGCGAGCCCGGTGACGTCGCCAAGACCGTCGCCTTTCTCTGTTCGGACGCCGCCAAACACATCACCGGACAGCTGATCTCGGTATCGGGAGGCCAGTGGATGCCGTGAGCCGAACTGGCTGTACGATGAAACATATTTTGATACTCTGTTCTGTCGACCGGTGGTGAAGGGGCTCGCAGTGGAGTTGGAACGGATTCTGTTCGACGTCAGTGACCACGTCGCGACGATCACCCTGAACCGGCCCGAAAGGCTCAATGCCACCGATGATCTGGCACGGACAGAGCTCGGTTGGGCGTGGGGACAGGTTCGCGACGATCCCGAGATCCGGGTCGCGATCATCACCGGCGCCGGCGAGCGCGCCTTCTGCGCCGGCCAGGACGTCCGGGCCACCGCGGCCAGCGGCATCCGCAACAAGGTGCCGGGCTCGCGGCTGCACCACAACGTCTGGAAGCCGGTGATCTGCGCGCTCAACGGCATGGTGGTGGGCGGTGGCCTGCACCAGGTCGCCGATTCAGACCTGATCATCGCGGCCGAGCACGCCGAGCTCATCGACACCCATCTGAAGGTGGGCAATGTCTTCGCGCTGGAGCCCGCGGTGCTCCTGCGCCGGATGCCCATCTCCATGGTCATGCAGCTGGCGCTGATGACCAAAGACGGCCGGATCAGTGCGCAGCGCGGGTTCGAGATCGGACTCATCAACGAAGTGGTCCCCGGGGATCAATTGCAGGCGCGCGCCCGTGAGATCGCCCTGTCGATCGCCGCGCTGTCGCCGGCCACCACCCAAGCATCGATCAAAGCCATGTGGACCAGCCTCGACGTCGGGCTGCACGCCGCCAACGACGTCGCCTACCGCTACGTTCTGCACCACCAGATGACCCATCCCGACTACCGGGAAGGAATGCTGGCCTTCGCCGAGAAGCGCGAGCCGAGGTGGGTGGTCGAATGAGCGTGACCGCCCGTACCGCGGCACGGACGTTCGCCTACGCCCCGCTGCCCTATGACGCCGTGATCCCGGCGATGCTGTCGTCCGTGGTGGCCGAGCACGGGGCTGCCGACCTGGTCGTGACGTGCCTGGAGGACGGCTCGCTCGAGCGGATCACCTACGCGCAGGCCGATTCCGAATCCTCGATGATGGCAGCTCAGTTGCTCAATGCGGGTGTCACCAAGGGTGTGCGGGTCGGAATCCTCGCGCCGAACGGCCCTGAGTTCGTCGTGGCTTTCCTGGCCGCGACCAGGATCGGTGCTGTCGCGGTTCCCCTGAACACCTTCCTGCAGCCCGCGGAGCTGGCATGGGTGCTGCGCGACGCCGACGTACACACCGTGCTGGCGGTGGAATCGATTCTCGGCAAGGACATGCTCGCCCGCCTTGCGGCCGCGTCCGACGGGCTGGATGTGCCGATGCGGTCACCGGCACTGCCCCAGCTGCGCAATGTCCTTCCGCTCGGCGCCATTTCGCAATCGTGGCCCAGCAAGTGGCCCGAACCCGTCCCCCAGGAATTCCTGGCCGCATGCGAGCAGAGCGTGCGCCCCACCGACGATCTGCTGGTCATCTACACCTCGGGTAGCACCTCCCATCCCAAGGGAATCGTGCACACCCACGGCACCGCGATCGCGCATTCACGATTCATCGCCGGCGAGCACGGCTGGTCGTCGCAGGACCGCATCTACGTCCCGATGGTGTTCTTCTGGGTGGCGGGCCTGGTGTTCGGCCTGCTCGGCCCGCTGCAGTACGGCGCCACGGTGCTGACCGAGCACAAGTTCGACGCCGGTCACGTGCTGCGGCTGCTCGAAGCCGAGAAAGCCACCTACACAACGGGGTTTCCCCATGTCGGTCCGGCATTGGTCAATCACCCCGACTACACCGACACCGATCTCTCCCGCCTCCGCGAGGGCTATCAACAGGTGTTGCTGTCCCCGCAGCGGCGCACCCGGGATCCGTCGCTGCGGGTCGCTCAACTCGGCATGACGGAGACCTGCAGCAGCCACACCTGGTGGCCGCCACACGAAGAAGTGCCGGAATCCAAGCGCGGCTCGCTCGGAGTGTCGGCTCCGGGTTACGAGCACAAGGTGGTCGACGACACCGGCCTCGAAGTCCCCAACGGCGTGACCGGCGAGATCTGCGTCCGTGGAATCGCGATGATGCGCGGCATGATCGGCAAGCACTGGCACGAACTGGTCGATCGGGACGGCTGGTTGCACACCAAGGACGCCGGTTACCGCGACGACGACGGTCACCTGTACTTCGCCGGACGCATCGACGAGATGATCAAGACGTCGGGGACGAACGTCGCACCGATGGAGGTCGAAGCGGCGTTGCGGCGCATTCCCCAGGTGCGAGTGGCCTATGTCGTCGGTGTGCCTGATGCCGAACGCGGCGCGCTCGTCGGCGCGGCCGTTGTCCTCAACGACGGCGACCGCGCCAGCGCAGACGATCTCGTGGCCGCGTGCCGCGCTCAACTCGCGGCGTACAAGGTCCCCAAGCGGTGGGTGATCCTCGACGACGCCGCACCACTTCCGTACACCACCACCGACAAGATCGACAAGCGCAGGCTCACCGCGATGATGAGTGAAGGCACTCTGGCGTGACCGACAGCGTGCTCGCCGCACTCGCAGCCCGCATCGATCGCCTCGAAGCACTCGATGAGATTCGGCAACTCGCGGCCAAGTACACCGTCGCGCTCGACATGCGTGATCTGGACTCACTGGTGAACCTGTTCGTCGACGACGTCGGGGTACCGGGCAACGAGCGCGGCAGGTCGGCGCTGCGCCGGTGGTACGACCGCGAACTGCGACACGATCTGCTCGGCAGTGCCCACGGTGTGCTCGGGCACGTCGTCGACGTCCACGACGCCGACCACGCGACCGGCCTGGTGTACTCCCGCAATGATCTCGAGACCGCCTCGGTCTGGGTGATCGAGCTGCTCGCCTATCTCGACGTCTACGAACGCCGGGACGGTCGATGGTACTTCCGGCGACGCACCCCGTTGTTCTGGTACCAGAGCGACATCAGCGATCCGCCGGTGGGACCGCACAAGATGCGCTGGCCCGACACGCCCGCTCACGACGGCACATTCCACGAGGCGTTCCCGAGCTGGCGTGAGTTTCACGCAGCCGATCCCGGACGACTCGACGCGCCCGTCCCGGCCCCGGCCGCGGTCGGGGACTGGATCCGCACGCTGCGTCGCGGTGCGCAGACGCCCCGGGTCGATTCCACCGGACGTGCCGCCGACGATCCGAGGAACCGTTGACATGACCGACTTGGGTAACGCCTTCACGCTCACCGACGAGCAGCGCGAGTTCCGTTCGTCTGTAAGGTCTTTCCTGCAGCACCACTGCCCCGAGACCGGAGTTCGACGGGTGATGGAATCCGCCAACGGCTACGAACCGACCCTGTGGCGCGCGATGGCCGACCAGTTGAACCTGCAGGGTCTGGTGATCCCCGAGGAATACGGCGGCGAAGGTTTCGGGTGCACCGAACTGGCCCTGGTGCTCGAGGAAACCGGCGCGGCGCTGCTGCCCGGCCCGTATTTCACGTCCGCGGTGCTGACCGCGAACGCGCTTCTGCAGAGCGCCGACGAAGTTGCCAAGAAGCGCCACCTGCCGGGCATCGCCAGCGGACACACCATCGGCACCCTGGCCTTGACAGAGCGAAACGGGCGATGGGACCTGGACCATATCGACACCCGTGCCGAAACCGCCGCAGACGGGTGGGTGTTGACGGGGACGAAGCACTACGTGCCGGACGGGATGGCCGCCGATCTGGTGCTGGTCGTGGCACGCACCAACGACGGCCTCGGCATGTTCTGCGTCGATGACGCACAGGCGTTGCAGCGACGGGCTCAGTCGACGCTGGATCAGACCCGCCGGCAGGCCGTGATCCAGATGACCGCCACCCCTGCCACCCGGGTGGCCACGTCCGAGGCGGACATGGTGCGGGCGCTGGCGTACTCGGCGGCGGCCCTCGCCGCAGAACAGGTCGGCGGGGCGCAACGCTGCCTCGATCAAGCGGTGAGCTACGTCAAGGTGCGACATCAGTTCGGCCGGCCCATCGGATCGTTTCAGGCCATCCGGCACCGATGTGCCGATCTGATGCTCGAGATCGAATGCGCACGCGGTGCAGTGCAATACGCGGCCCACGCCGCCGATGTCCTACCCGAGGCCCTGCCGGCCGCCGCAGCGTTGGCCAAGGCCCACTGCTCGGAGGTCTATCTGCGCGCGGCGGCGGCCAACATCCAGCTACACGGTGGCATCGGATTCACCTGGGAGCATCCCGCTCACATGTACTTCAAACGCGCGGAGTCCTCGGCGCAGCTTCTGGGCGACGCCGACCACCATCGTGGGCTGTTGGCCGATCGGGTCGGCCTGTAGCTCAGAAGTCGGTTCCACCGTCGATGTTGATGACCGCGCCGGTCATGTAGGCGGCCCGATCGCTGAGCAGACGCCGCCGGCAGCGAGCTGGCGGGCGGCGCCGAACCTCATCCCGGTCGTGCCGCCGACCAGCACGAAGTTGCGGCCCTTGACTGCGAGTTCCACCCTCGACCTCCTCCGCATCAGTGATTCGGTACGTCTTCGGAACGCCGACGTGCCACATGGAACAAATATGCGCAGTGTGTTCTACTGACTAGTCTGCGGCGTCGTGACCTCGCAGTCGCGGTGTGACGCACGGCTGCGCCAAGGCGCCGAGGAGGGGGCCGTCGCGTAGGATTGACACCTTGGCGAGGTGGCCGCGGGTCCCCCGAACGGGCCTCCCAACAGGCAAGGAGCGTTATGGCAACCCAGCGAGCGGCCACCGCGGTCGACGAGCAGGACGAGTTCGACCGACGTGACCAGATCCTCGAGGCCGCCAATCAGTGCTTCTCACAACTGGGCATTCAGCGCACCAGCGTTCAGGATGTGGCTCGGATGGCCAACGTCTCGCGCGGGACGGTCTACCGCTACTTCGAGGACCGTAACGTGCTCATCGAAGCGGCGATCGAGTTCGGCGCGCAGAAGTTCTACCAGTTGGTCGCCACGGCGATGGCCGATGAGACGACACTCGCCGGCAAGCTCGGCGCCATGGCCGAGACGCACGCGCGAATCCTGCTGGACCACCGGACCCGCAACCGCTTGATGGCCGATGACGCCGAGTTGATGCGACACATGATCTCGGACGGGGATTCGGCCATCCGCCGGTCGACGGAGTTCCTCATTCCCTACGTCCGGGACGCGCAGAAGCGTGGCGAGGTCGGCTCCGGCGTCGACGTCACGGCGGCCAGCGAGTGGCTGGCACGCATCATCTACTCGTTCACGTCGGTTAACGAGGCCCAGACGTTCGACATGTCCAAGCCCGAAACCGTGCGCAAGCATGTGGAGAAGTTCGCCGTCAACGGCCTTCGCTGAGGAGAAGACCAGCAGACCTCTGTTCAACTGAACAACTCCTGTACTACTGTTCTACGCATCTGCCGGCGGAGTTCCCCCGCGGGTCGGACGGAGCACTCAGGAGCGTGATGACAGAGATCTGGCGCGAAGAACGGATGCTGATCGACGGGCGACTCGTCGCGGCCTCCGACGGCGCGACGTATGACAACGTCAATCCCGCGACGGAAAAGGTCATCGGCGTGGCCGCCGACGGAACGTCGACCGACATGGACGCCGCGATCACCGCGGCGCGGCATGCGTTCGACCACACCGACTGGGCCGATGACCTCGCCTTCCGGGTGCGCTGCATCAGGCAACTGCACGAGGCGCTGACCAAGCACGCCGACGAGCTGAGGGCGTCGACGGTGGCCGAAGTCGGGTGTCCGGTCGCGCTGACCTACGGTCCACAGCTCGATGCGCCGCTGGCGGGGTTGCCCTGGGTCGCCGACCTGGCCGAGACGTACCACTGGGAGACCAGCCTGGGGTTCGCCGAACCGTTCGGCATGAGAACCCACCGGACGGTGCGCCGGGAACCCGTCGGTGTCGTCGGCGCGATCACTCCGTGGAACTATCCGGTCCAGATCAACCTCGCCAAGGTCGTGCCGGCGTTGGCAGCGGGGAACACCGTCGTCCTCAAGCCCGCCCCGGACACCCCTTACGGGGCAACTCTGCTCGGACAGGTGATCGCCGAGCACACCGACATCCCCGCGGGCGTGGTCAACGTGGTGACCTCGGCCGGTCATGCCGTCGGCCAACAGCTGTGCGAGGACCCGCGTGTCGACATGATCTCGTTCACCGGCTCGACGGCGACCGGCACGCGCATCATGACCGCCGCGGCCGCGACCATCAAGAAGGTCTTCCTGGAGCTCGGCGGCAAGTCGGCACTCGTCGCACTGGACGACGCCGACATCGACGCGGTCGTGACCTCAGCAGCCTTCGCTACCACCACCCACGCCGGACAGGGCTGCGCCAACACCACGCGGCTGCTGCTGCCGCGCAACAAGTATCGCGACGGGGTCGCCGCACTCGCGGAGACCCTGAAGACCTGGCCCTACGGCGACCCGACCGATTCCTCGGTCCTGATGGGGCCGTTGATCCGGGAGGAGCAGCGCCAACGCGTGCTCGGCTACATCCGAAAGGGCGTCGAGGAGGGCGCCACGATCACCGTCGGCGGCGGCATTCCCGCACACCTGTCCACCGGGTACTACGTCGAACCCACTGTGCTGGCCGACGTCGACCCGGATTCGACCGTGGCCCAGGACGAGATCTTCGGCCCGGTGCTCGTGGTCATCCCGCACGACGGTGACGACCACGCCGTCGAGATCGCCAACAATTCGCGGTACGGGCTGTCGGGCACCGTGGTGAGTGCATCCGACGAGCGGGCGCGGGCCGTTGCCAACCGGATGCGCACCGGCACCGTCAATGTCAACGGCGGCGTGTTCTACGGCGTCGATGTGCCCTTCGGGGGATACAAACAGAGCGGGATCGGACGGGAGATGGGTGTGGCGGGCTTCGAGGAGTATCTGGAGACCAAGTCGATCGCCGAGGGCGCCCGGTGACCGAGCGATCGCTGGCGGGCAAGCGCGTCGTCGTCGTGGGCGGCTCGGCGGGCATCGGCCGGGCATTCGCCCTGAAGGCGCTCGAGGATAGGGCGAGGCTCGTCGTCGTGGCGCGACGTGAGCTACCCGCCGAAGTTCTCGCCGACGCCGCACAGGTGACATCGGTGTCCGCTGACATCCGCAATCCCGACGATTGCAGGCGCATCGGGGAAACGGCGGCGAGCACCCTCGGCCAAGTCGATCTGTTGCTGATCAGCGCCGGCTATGCGCCGCTCAAGGCGTTCTCCGACGTCGACGCCGAGGACTGGACGAAGGTGCTGGCGACGAACGTGATCGGGGTGCACCAGGTCATCCAGGCTCACCTGCCGGTTCTGGCCCCCTCGGCAGTGGTGGCCGTGCTTTCGTCCGACTCGGTGCGCCACCCGCACCGGGCGCTCGGTGCGTACTCCGCGAGCAAGGCAGCGATGGAACGCAGCCTGGTGGCCTGGCGGCTGGAGCACCCTGGCTACCGGTTCAGCTGCGTCGAGGTCGGAGCAACCGTGCCGACGGACTTCATCTCCGACTTCGATCCCGACCTTCTCGGGGTCGTTGCCGGCGAGTGGATCTCCCGAGGTCTGGTTCCTGCGACACACATGACTCCCGAGGGGGTCGCCGACATGCTGGCCGGAATCGTCGCCAGCGCACTGGACAACCCGAACGTGGGGTTGGACCACGTGACCCTCAAGTCCCCGGCTCCCCCGATGACCCTATGAGCATCTCGTTGCTGTTGGAGATGGCGCAGGGGTCGGCGCTCGCGATCGGCGCTGATGCCGCGGTCGTGTCGGGCGAACTGCGCTGGTCCGTCGAGGATTTGAACACGCTGGCGGACGGCGGTTCTGGCGTCATCGCTGCATCCGGCGCGGCGCACGTGGCATACGTCGGCGCCGGCGGGCCGATGCTGCCGCTGCTGCTGTTCGCCTCCGCACGCGCAACTGTTCCGGTCACGCCGCTCAACTACCGCCTGTCGGCCGACGGATTGCGCACCCTCATCGCGCGACTGCCCGAACCGCTGGTGATCGCCGACGACCAGTATCTCGAAGCCGTCGCTGGCGCGGGCAGGCGCGTCATCTCGACAGCGCAGTTCCTCACCGAGGCGCGCACCGCCGCGCCGGCCTGTGCGTTCGCCGACCCCGATGCGGTCGCGGTGGTGCTGTTCACCTCGGGCACAACGTCGGCACCCAAAGCCGTTGAGCTGAGTCACAACAACGTGGCCAGCTACATCATGGGGACCGTCGAGTTCGACTCCGCTCAACCGGGCGACGCCGCGCTGATCTGCGTGCCGCCTTACCACATCGCCGGAGTATCGGCGGCGCTGTCGAATCTGTACGCGGGCCGCAAGATGGTCTATCTGAGCGCATTCGACGCCGACGAATGGGTTCGCCTGGTCGACACCGAGGGCGTCACGTCGGCGACCGTCGTACCCACCATGCTCGACCGTATCGTCGGCGCGCTGGAGAACAGCTCGACAACGCTACCGACGCTGCGCACACTGGCCTACGGAGGGTCCAAGGTCGCCCTCCCCCTCGTCCGTAGAGCCCTCCGGTTGCTGCCGCACGTGGGTTTCGTCAACGCCTACGGCCTCACCGAGACGTCGTCGACCATCGCAGTGCTGGGACCTGAGGATCATCGCGACGCGTTCGGCTCTGACGATCCGCTGGTCGCACGGCGGCTCGGCTCGGTCGGCCGACCGGTGCCGTCG
The DNA here is from genome assembly GCA_964000695.1 of uncultured Mycolicibacterium sp. Lineage (GTDB taxonomy): Bacteria > Actinomycetota > Actinomycetes > Mycobacteriales > Mycobacteriaceae > Mycobacterium. Next base: position 31,811 of record CAXEZH010000309.1, read on the forward strand.
GTCGAGGTGCAGATCCGCGCCGACGACGGCACCGTCCTGGGGCCCGACGAACCCGGCGAACTCTACGTGCGCGGCGAGCAGGTCTCGGGCCGTTACACGGGGATCGGCTCCGTACTCGACGCCGAGGGCTGGTTCCCCACCAGAGACATCGCCTACCTCGACGCAGACGGATACCTGTTCATCGGCGGCCGTTCGGACGACACCATCATCCGGGGCGGGGAGAACATCGCTCCAGCCGAGATCGAAGACGTCCTGGTCGAGCACCCACAGGTGCGCGACTGCGCCGTCGTGGGCGCCGAGGACGCACAATGGGGCCAGAGCATCGTCGCGGTTGTCGTTCCCGCACCGGGTCCCGCACCCGCCGTCGAGGATCTCCGCGCCTTCGTACGCGCCCACCTGCGCGGCTCGCGCACTCCCGACCGGGTCGTGTTCCGCTCCGAGCTACCCACCAACGCGACCGGCAAGGTGCTGCGTCGCGAACTCGTCGAACAACTCAGCACCAAGGAGTCGGCATGATCAAGAACGGGACCCGCCTGCAGAGCCAAGTCTGCGACACCCAGGTGATCGTCGTGCGCACGTCCCACGCGCTGGACGATCTGCGCGCCGGCGGCGCCCCGATGATCGCCCTCGACGCCACCGCCGACGCCGGTCTCCGCCTTGACGATGACTTTGCCGGCGGCACGTTGATGGGCAAGCGCTACGTCGACGCCGACGGCTCCGAGATACTCGTCACCAAGGCGGGCAAGGGCACGCTCTCCATCGGTTCGACGCCGCTACAGGTCAAGGAAGCAAAACCCCTCCCGGCCAGCGATTAGGCTTCACTGTGGCCGTCGTACTCGTCACCGGGGCAACTGGTTTGACCGGTTCCAACGTGTGCCGACAGCTTGCCGAGCGCGGCGACCGGCCGCGCGCGCTGGTGCGCAACCCATCGACCGCGCAAGCCTTGGACGCCGTCGGGGCAGAACTCATCGGCGCGACATTGACCCACTCGGGGACCAGGCCGCCCTCGTCGCTCGCTCTGGACCCACGCTGGTCGCGGTGGCCAGGAAGATCGTCACCGAACCACACCCTGCCCGTCCGGTGGTCTCGAAGACGGTCAGCGCCACCGGTTACGCGCCGACACGGCGGGTTGACGGCCTTCGCACACTGGTCTCGTGGCTCCGTCGCATCGGGCGACTCGGCTGAATTCACATGGACGGGAACCGAGAACACATGACACAGGTTGAGTCGGCGTGGCCGGCATTCCCCGACTACCGCATCGACATCCGTGTGTGCGCGATGACCGGGCAGGCATGGGTCGGTGATGTGCTGGTCGCCGAGAGTGACCACTGCCTCGTCGTCACCGAGACCGATCACGTCGACAGACTCTACTTTCCCGAATCAGGCGTTCGCTGGGAGTATTTCGCGGACTCGGACCACACCACGGTGTGCCCGTTCAAGGGCGTGGCCACCTACTGGAGCCTGCGCGATACCGACGCCGCGGGTCGAGACGTGATGTGGGCGTACCGGGATCCGCTCACCGAGGTCGCCGACCTCCGAGGCCATGTCTGCTTCTACGACACCGATGTGCGTGTAGTGGTCGTGGAGCGCTGGCCTGACGGGTCCGCGGTCCCGGCGCAGTTTCCGCTCTGGGGTGACGCCGCCGAGTTGCGACGACTCATCGACGTCGAAGCATCCAGCCCCTCCCTGTTCGTCGGTCCCGCACACGGTCCGACGCAACGCGACGTGGTCGAAGGCGGCCAGTTCGCCGCACAGGCCATCGTGGCCACCTCCAAGGAGCTTTCCGATCAGCGGGTCACGTCGGCGTCGATGATCTTCACCAAGTCGGCGTCGTTCACCGAACCCGTCGACGTGGCGGTCGACGTCCTGCGGCGAGGACGGACGTTCTCGACGACTGAGGTGCGCATCAGCCAGCACGACAGTCTGCGGTGCGTCGGCCTGCTCCTGGCCGATTCAGGCGCGTCGGACGCCATCCGCGACGTGGAGCCCATGCCCGAGGTTCCCGGTCCCGACGCGGCGAGCCCGTTCGCCGGTTTCAGCATGACGGGACGCGAGCTCCGCATCGTCGACGGTGCCTACGATCCGGATCCGGCTCGCGTGGGACCGCCGAGGATCAACGCTTGGGCCCGCTTTCGGGACGATCCTGGCCCCCGTTACCTGCACCAGGCTCTGCTGGCGCAATCAACCACCCACTGGACGATCGCGGCCGGAATGCTGCCACACCCCGGCTTCGGCGAAGCGATGGCACACCGAACACTGTCTACCGGGATCATGAAGGCCACCATCGCCTTTCACGACGACGCCGACGTCACCGACTGGCTGCTGTACGCCAACCGCGCGTTCTGGTCCGGGCGCGGACTGGTGCAGGGTGAGGGCCGGGTGTACACCCGAGATGGCCGTCTCGCTGCGTCGTACACGGTGCAGGCCATGGTGCGCCACTTCCAGCGTGACCCCGCGGCGATGGGACACGACAGCAGCACGGTGATGTGATGACCCGGGCCCGGTTGTCCGCCACGTCACGGCGAGTAGCCCAGCACGTAGTGCCCGTCCTCGGGGTGGTGATACCAACCGCCCGCCGCGCTCGTGCCACCATCGACATGCAACGTCTGGCCGGTGATGTAGGCGCTCATCTCTCCCGCGAGGAACACTGCGGCACCGGCCATCTCGTCGACATGGCCCGCCCGCCCCAGCGGCACCATCAGTTTCGCGTTCTCGACCCCGGCCGGGGCCATCTTGCGGAGGCTGTCGGTGAGCGTGAAATCCGGAGCCAGGCCGTTGACCCGGATACCGTGCGGCGCCAACTCCAGCGCTGCGGTCTTCGTGAAGTTCTGGACACCGGCTTTGGCGGCGGCATACGCGGCGAAGCCGGGTGCCGCCCGCGCACCTTCGATGGTGGTGATATTGACGATGCTGCCTGCCTGACCATCGGCGATCATCTGCCTGGCGACGCGCTGGGTGCACAGCAGCACTTGGCTCCGGTTGATCTTGAGCAGGGCGTCCCAGCCGTTGACCGAGGTCTCCAACAAACCCGACCAGAACACTCCGCCCGCGTTGTTGACCAGTATCGACGGTGTGCCCAGTTCACGGACCGTCGCCTCCACCGCGGCGTCGACCTGGGCTTCTTCGCGGACGTCGGTGACCGAGGCGAACCCGCCGACAGCATCGGCCGCGTGAGCCGCAGTGTCCGGGTCTCGCTCCCAGATGGCCACCCGCGCACCGAATTCGGAGAGAGCCTCCGCGATCGCCCGCCCGATGCCCGCGCCGCCGCCGATCACCACCGCCACACGCCCGTCCAGCGCCACCGACTGCCGACTCAGCACCATCGGTCCTCCTTACGGATCGGACACCGTGACACTCATCCGCGATGCCACCGTCTTCCAGCAACAAATTGACGGCCGCGGCGGAGCTGAGCTCCGGCCTATGGCGTGTGACAACAGTACAATAACTGTTCTACTATTCATTCGGTCAAGAATGGCGCTGCAGCATCGAAACGGAGCATGCATGAACCGTCTCAAGGGCAAGGTCGCCCTCGTCACCGGAGCCGCCCGCGGGCAGGGCCGAAGCCATGCGGTGCACCTCGCCGACGAAGGCGCCGACATCATCGCCCTCGACATCTGTGCCGACATCGAATCCAACGAGTATCCCCTCGCGACCCCCGACGACCTCGACGAGACCGCGAAGCTGATCGAGAAATCCGGCCAGCGCGTGATCAGCGCCGCCGTCGACGTGCGCGACCGCGCCGGCCTGAAAACCGCGCTCGACGATGCGGTCGAGCAACTGGGTGGACTGCACGTCGTCGTGGCCAACGCCGGGATCTGTCCGCAAGGCAACCACATCCCGTTTCGGGGCTTCATCGACGCGTTCGACGTCGACTTCGTCGGGGTCGTCAACACCATCCACGTCAGTCTCGACCATCTCGGGGCGGGCGGTTCTGTCATCGTGACAGGCTCGATCGCGGGCCTCATCGACCAGAAGGACCTCGCCACCGGTGGTGGCCCGCAGGGGCCCGGCGGCGCGGGCTACGGGATGGCCAAGAAGATGGTGCGCGACTACACCAAGGCGCTGGCTCTGACGATGGCGCCGCACAGCATCCGCATCAACGCGATTCACCCCACCAACGTCAATACCGACATGCTGCACAACGTGCCGATGTACAAGGTCTTCCGGCCCGACCTCGACCAACCGACCAGAGAAGACGCCGAGCTGGTCTTCCCGGTGTTGCAGGCGATGCCGACGCCGTGGGTCGAACCCGAGGACATCTCCCATGCGGTCGTGTACCTCGCCTCCGATGAATCCCGCTTCGTCACCGGTCAGCAACTGTTCGTCGATGCCGGGGCCGGGTTGAAGCTGGGCTTCTAACCGGACGTATCACGAGCGGCGAACACGCCGTTGAGATACACGGTGACGCGGAACCCGCAGAGCACCAGGATGTGTATCAGGTACAGCCACAGCGCCAACGCCGACACCGCACCGACGATGGGTAGGCCGCCGAACGGTGCGGACCATTTGATCGGGATGGCCAGGAACAGCAGGAACCCCTGCAGGAACCCGGCCAGGATCGCCCCGGTGCCGAAAGCCCCGGCCAGCAAAGGCTTCACGCCGAACCGACCGGGCGCGATCAGCCCGTACACGCCCACCAACGCCGTCGAGACCGCGATCCACACGACGTGGAACCCGACGAACACCCCCCACACCAGCGACCACCCTTCGCCGGTATACAGCGGCGCGACGTAGGGCGCGAACGCCAGCACCGCGAGGACCAGGAACGGGGCGACCGCCGCGACGCCGAGCAGACCTGCCCGTCCGCGCCACCCGGTGAGTTTGTCTGTCTCCGGGGTCAGTTGGACGAACGCGCGGCGCAGGCCCTCCCCGTAGAGACTGGCCGGGAACAGCACTACCAGGGCCTGCCACCACGGCATCGCCAACGCGACCGAGGTCAGGGTCCGCAACGCTTCGGGTGTTCCGTGTCCGGACGGCAACCCCGAGATGGCCGTGTCCATCGAGGAGGTCACCGTGTCCTGTCCGACCAGCAGTCCGGCCGTCCACAGCGATGCCATCGCCAGCGGCACCAGCCCGATGACTCCGAAGAAGGTGGCTCCGGCCGCCCACAGCGCCAGGTCGGTCCCGGGGAACGTTCTGCTGACCTGAGAAGCCAACCTGCGCGCCCGGTTCACCGCGATGCTCATCGCCGGGTCGCAGTGTGCTGGCAAGCTGACACCATGACAGCGCAGCAACCCGCCGGCGACGGTGACGCGGGCTGGTCGTCGCTGCACAGCGGTGTGCAACCCTCGCGCCTGGTGCGGGGCTGGTTGTCGATGGTGCGAATGTTGGCCCGCGGTCCGATCGTTCGCATTCCGCCCGATGTCCTGTCGTTGCTGGGTGTGCTGGCGTTGGTGGGCGCGTGGGCGGCCGTGGCCGGCCCTGGCTGGCCGGCACTGACGGTGGCGTTGGTGCTCGCGGCCGGCGTGCTCGACGGTCTGGACGGCGCGGTGGCGCTGCGCACGGGAAAGGCCCGCCCGCTGGGCGCGGTGGTCGACTCGACCGCCGACCGTCTCGGTGATCTGCTGCTGGGCGCGGTCCTGCTGGCGTTGGGCGCGGCGCCCGGTTGGGTGATCGCGGCGCTCACGCTCGTGCTGCTGCTGGAGTATGTGCGCGCCCGCGCCCAGGCCGTCGGGATGCCGGGCGCGGGTGCGATCACCGTCGGCGAACGCCCCACCCGGCTGATCGTCGTCGGACTGGCGGCCGCGGGTGCCGCGATCTCCGGGGCCGGGGTGCCGCTCACCGGGTGGGAATGGGGCACCCTGTTCGCCGTCACGTGGGCCGCCGTCGGGGTGGTCGCGATGGCGCAACTGTGGCTCGGGATTCGTCGCTCGATCCCGGCGACGTTCCCGCCGGACCGATGAGTCCGGCGACGATCTCGGCGGACATCAGCACGAGCGGGATGCCGCCGCCGGGATGCGCCGAGCCGCCCACCAGGTAGAGCCCGGGCAGCGGGCTGCGGTTCGCAGGGCGGCGCAGCGCCGCCCGGGGGCCGTGCGACGCGGTGCCGTAGATGGCGCCTCCGGGTGCACCGGCACGACGCTGCAGGTCGGCGGGGGTCACGGTCTCCAGGACGCGGATCCGGTCGCGCACGTCGGCGCCACGGTCGGCCAGCACCTCCAGGATGTGTCGGGTGTAGCGCTCCCGCAGACCGGGCTCGTCCCAGTCGACCCCGCGTGCCGGATCGTGCGCGGGCGCGTTGACCAGCACGAACCAGCCCTCCGAGTCCTCGTCGGGCCGCAGCGCCGGGTCATCGGGTGCGTGCACGTAGACGGTGGGGTCGGCGACGGGCACGGGCCGCCGGCCGAAGATGGCGTCGAACTCGGCGTCGTAGTCGGCGGGGAAATAGACCCGATGTGCCGGGCCGGGCTCTCGCCCCGTCAGCCCGAGCAGCAGGACGAAGCCCGCCATGGAGCGCGGTGTGCGCCGTGCTCGGCGCTGAGCACCACCGACCGCGCCCCGCGGCAGCAGCCGCCCGTAGAGCACCGCGGCGTCGGCATTGCTGACGACGACGTCGGCGGTCACGTCGCGGCCGGCGACCTGCACGCCGGCGGCCCGACCGTCGCGCACGCTCACCGACTCGACCGGCGTCGCGGTGTGCACCTCGACGCCGAGTTCACGACAGCGCGCGGCGAGTGCCTCTACGATGCGGCGCAGACCGCCGGGCACGTACCACGCGCCGAACTCCTGCTCGACGAACGCGGTCACCGACAGCACCGCGGGCGTGCGGCGCGGGTCGGATCCGGAATAGGTGGCATAACGGTTCAGCCAGGTGCGCAACCGGGCGTCGGGCAGCATCCGCCGACCGAGACCGTCGATGGTCAGCCACGGCGCCACCACGCGCAGATCGGCCGGGCGGGTGCTCATGCGCGCCATCGCGGCCAGGGACACCGGGCGGCGCAACACCGGCTCTCCGACCAGTTCCCACAGCCGTCGCGAACGGTCGTGCAACCGCTGCCACGCCGCACCGGCGCCGGCGCCGAGCGCCGCGTCGAGCGCCGCCGGAACCGCGGCCGCGTCGTGCGGCAGCGTCAGGGCCGTGCCGTCGCCAAAGACGTACGAACACGCCGGATCGACTGCGGCGAGCGGCAATTCGAGCGGGGCGCCGGTGTCGGCGAACACCTGCTGCAGCACCGCGGGCAGTGTGAGCAGCGACGGGCCGGTGTCGAAGGTGAAGCCGTCGCGCTCGAGGAGTCCGAGCTTTCCGCCGACGGTGTCGGCGCCCTCGAACACCGTCACCGAGTGCCCGGCGGCGGCCAGCCGGGCAGCTGCCGCGAGCCCGCCCAGTCCGGCCCCGATGACCACCACCCGACTCATACGGCCCGACCCTTCCAGTGCAGCGAACCACGGAGCCGGCCCACCCAGGACGACGCGAGCAGCCCCAGCAGGGTCAGTATCGAGAGCGGATGCGCCACGGCATCGATCATCGCTCCGCGCTCAGCCGCGCCGCACCACCGCGACGACGGGATCCGCCCCAGCACCGCGGCGAGATAGCCGACGGCGCCGATCCGGGACCCGGTCGCCGCCGCGACCGGGGGCAACACGTAGACCACGGCCAGAGCCGCGGCGACCCCGACCGCCCCCAGCGGCGAGCCGAACGCTGCCCACAGCGACTTGCGGTACCCGTTGCGCAGTTCGCGGCCGTTGTCGTACATCCGGCAGGTGGCGATGGCGGACCCGTCGGCGACGCCCGTGCGCCCGCCGCCGGCGCGGATCCTTCGGGCCAGCGCGATGTCGTCGAGCACCTCCCCCGACACCGACTGCCACCCGCCTACCCGGGCCAGAGCGTCGGCCTCGACCACGAGGAACTGACCGTTGGCCACCGCCATCGACGGCCGCGCCGACCGCTCCGCAACGCGCAGCGGCACCGTGGTCAGCCACGACCAGGCCAGCAGCGGCTGGATAAGCCGGCCGGAGAACCCCGTCGTGAGTTGGCGTGGCCACGGACTCACGAGGTCCAGCGGTTCCGGGCCGCGCATCACCGCGACCGCGGCCGCCACGGCGTCCGGGGACAGCACCACGTCGGCGTCGACGAACACCAGGATCGCCCCGCGCGCCGCCGCGGCCAGCTGCGCGCACGCGTGCGGTTTGCCCAGCGTGCCGGCCGGCGGCGGGGTGCCGGCCAGCACCCGCAACCGGGCATCGGCCGGGGCCACACCGCGGACGACGTCGGCTGTGCCATCGGTGGAGTTGTCGTCCAACACCAGGATCTCGACATCGGTGAGGCCGCGCTGGGCCAGTAGCGACCGGATCGTCGGCGCGATGCGGTGGGCCTCGTCGCGCGCCGGCACCAGAACCGACACCGGCACGCTCACCGACGGCGGCTTGGCGGGCGGACGCCGCAGGTAACGTAGGTTGAGAAGTTCGTGAACCGTGCCCAAACACGCCAGGAACGAACCCGCCAGGACGAGCGTCCGGAACGGTTTCGGTTGTCGCGCGTGGGGCACCTGAGAACTCTACGGAGCACTCACCCGGTCCGCCACCACCCGGCGGCGCACCCAGGGCGACCGCTTCGTCTCGAACGGAGGTGGCAGAGGTGGCGTTGGCCGTGCCGTCGCGCTCGCTGCGCGCGGTCCACCCGGCGTGGTTGCTCGTGGCGGCGGCGATCGCCAGCCAGATCCTCTACCCGTTGCTGCCCGACGGTCCGCGCACCGAGATCACGACGGCCAGCGTGGTGCTGTTCTTCCTCGCCGCCGTCGCCGACGTCACCCGCGTGCACGGCGGTAAGGGTGCGCTTCTGCTGATAGCGATCGCCGGCGGCGGCGGTCTGCTGGCCGAGGCGGTCGGCGTGCACACCGGGTTTCCGTTCGGCGCCTACGCCTACAGCGGAACGCTGGGTCCGGAACTGCTCGGTGTACCGGTGGTGATCCCGCTGGCGTGGGTGATGATGGCCTGGCCGGCGCTGGTCGTTGCCCGGACACTGGCCCGCCGGCCCGGCGCGGTCGTGGCCGTCGGCGCGCTTGCGCTGACCGCCTGGGACGTGTTCCTGGATCCGCAGATGGTCGACGCCGGGCATTGGACGTGGACGCATCCCGACCCCGGACTGCCCCTCGTCCCGGGCATTCCGTTGACCAACTATCTCGGCTGGCTGCTGGTCACCACCCTGATCATGGCCGCCCTGCACATGACACTGCCACCGCATGACCGCCCCTCGGGTCCGGCGGCCGCGCTGTATCTGTGGGTGTACTTTTCCTCGGTGATGGCGCATGTCGTCTTCTTCGGCCTGCCGGGGTCTGCGGTGATGGGCGGAATTCTGATGGGAGCCATCGCCATCCCGTTCGCGCTTGCCCTGCTGCGTCGGCGCGCCCGCGAACCGGAGCGGCCATGACGGATGCATTGAGAAGCCGCGCCGCCCCGTTGCGGATGCGGCCCCGACAGCTGGTGACACCGGATCCACTGCTGCCCTCCGACGTCGCACCCGGAGCCACGGCGGTCGTCGTCGGTGGCGGCATCGCCGGCATGTCGGCGGCCATCGTGCTGGCCGAACGGGGCGTCGCGGTCACCGTGCTGGAGGCCAACGACCATCTCGGCGGACGCCTGGGTGCCTGGCCCGAGCGGCTCCCCGACGGCACCGAGCAGTACGTCGAGCACGGCTTCCACGCCTTCTTCCGGCACTACTACACCTGGCGCTCGATTCTGCGTCGCGCCGATCCGCAGTTGTCGTTCCTGGCCCCGGTATCCAGCTACCCGGTGATCTCGGCGAGCTGGCCGGCCGAGGACCTGTCGGGGCTGCCCGCCGCCCCACCGCTGAACCTGCTGGCACTGGCGCTGCGGTCGAAGAGCCTGACCCGGCGCGAGCTGACCCGAGCCGACCCCGACACAGGTCGTGCCCTGTTGGCCTACGACCGCGCCACCACGACGGCTGAACTCGACAACATCGACGCGGCGACGTTTCTCGACGGTCTCGGGATGACCGAGCGGACCCGCAGCATGCTGTTCGAGGCGTTCGCCCGGTCGTTCTTCTGCAACCAGGGTCAGCTCTCCGCGGCCGAACTGGTGGCGATGTTCCACTACTACTTCCTGGGCAACCCGGAGGGCATCGGCTTCGACGTGCCTGACACCGATCACGCCACCGCCATCTGGCATCCGCTGCAGCGCTACCTCGAGCAGCGCGGGGGCCGGGTGCATCGGGGCACCGCTGTCACGGCTGTCGAACCGGATGGCCCCGACTGGCACGTCGACACCGAGGAGGGGCGGTTCTCGGCCCGGCACGTGATCCTGGGGCTGGATCCCGGGGCGCTGCGCTCGGTGATCGACGGCTCACCGGCGACCGTTGCGGCGGCCCCGCTGCTGGCCGAGAAGTGCCGAAACCTTGTGGTGGCACCGCCGTTCGCGGTCAGCCGGATCTGGCTGGACCGCGATGTCGCACCCGAGCGGGCCCCGTTCAGCGCCGTCAGCGGGCAACCCAATCTCGATTCGATCGCGGTGTACTCCCGGCTGGAGGAGCCCAGCATCCGGTGGGCCGCCACTACGGGCGGATCGGTGATCGAACTGCATTCGTACTCATGCCGTTTGGGGGACGCCGCCGAGGCGGCGGCGGCGATGCGCGCCGAACTGGCCGCCCTGTGGCCGGAAACCGCCGACGCCACCGTCACCCACGCGCACAACCGGCTGGAGGCCACCGCCCCGGCGTTCCCACCCGGCTCGGCGGGCAGCCGTCCCGGGGTGCGCATCGACGCCCGCGGGCTGCGACTGGCCGGTGACTACATCGAGCTTCCCTACCTGGCGGGCCTGATGGAGCGCTCGGCGATGTCCGGTGTGCTGGCGGCCAACGACGTCCTGGCCGAGCTCGGCGCCGCCGCCGAGCCCATCAGCGGTGTGCCGCAGCGCGGGCTGCTCGCCGGTGTGCCGCAGATACCGCGCCGGCGCAGCGGTCGTCGGTAGCCGTCGGCGTGAACGAGGCGTAGTCGGGGCATCCCCACTCCATGACTTCAGCACCGCTCACCGACGACGCACGACAGATGCTGGGTAGGCCCAACCCTGCCGTCATCGCCACCACCCGCCGCGACGGCCAGCCCGTTTCGGCCGCCACCTGGTATCTGCTGCGTGACGACCAGCTGCTCGTCAACATGGACGTCTCCCGAAAGCGGTTGGCCCACATGCGCCGAGACCCTCGGGTCTCGCTCACCGTGATCGACGGCGACGACTGGTACACCCACGTCACCGCCATCGGCCGCGTCGTGCGCATGTACGACGACGAGGGTCTCGCCGACATCGACGCGCTGTCGCAGCACTATCAGGGCAAGCCGTACCCGGACCGGGACCGTGCCCGTGTCAGCGCGGTCATCGAGATCGACCGGATCCACGGCTGGGGAGCGCAGAAGAACAACGATCAGCCCGACGGGCGCGGCGCATCCTGACGGCGGCGGTATAACACCGTCGCGCAACGCCAATGAGAACGGCCCCCGGAGTCTCCTCCGGGGGCCGTTCCACCTAGTAGCGGGGACAGTGTGGTGTTTCAGGACATCGGAATAGGGTGTCTCAAGACATCGGCATAGGTGGCTGGGCCAGTTTCAGCTGGTGTCGAAGGCTCGCCTGGTCATCACCGCCGTCCTCGTCGAAGGCCGCTCCCAGTCGCAGGTCGCCCGCGACTACGGCGTCTCCCAAAGCTGGATCTCCCGGCTGATCACGCGCTACACCCTCGAAGGCGAGGCCGCGTTCGAACCACGCTCGCGACGCCCCCACTCCAGCCCCACCCGACTACCCCAGGCCACCATCGACCTGATCATCGAACTGCGCCACCACCTAGCCGGCAAAGGCCTCGACGCCGGACCGCACACCATCGCCTGGCACCTCGAGCACCACCACCAGCTAAAGGTGTCGACCGCCTCGATCAGCCGCCATCTGCGCGCCGCCGGCCTGGTCGACCCCACCCCGCAGAAGCGACCCAAGTCGTCCTACATCCGCTTTGCCGCCGCACAACCCAATGAACGCTGGCAAGCCGACTTCACCCACTGGCGCCTGGTCGGCGGCACCGACGTCGAAATTCTGTGCTGGCTCGACGACTGCTCCCGCTTGGCGATCTCGGTGACCGCCCACCGCCGCGTCACTGGCACCATCGTCGTCAAAGAGTTCACCAACGCCATTGCCCGCCATGGCATCCCATACTCCACGCTCACCGACAACGGCATGGTCTTCACCACCCGATTCGCCGGCGGCAAAGGCGGCCGCAACGAATTCGAAGCCCAACTACGCCACCTCGACATCCACCAAATCAACTCCACCCCAAACCACCCCACCACCTGCGGAAAAGTCGAACGCTTCCACCAAACCCTCAAAAAATGGCTCACCGGCCAACCCCGCGCCGCCACTCTCGCCGAGCTGCAAACCCAACTCGACGCCTTCGTCGACGAATACAACCACCGCCGCCCCCACCGCTCCCTCCCACACCGAGCCACCCCAGCAGTCATCTACACCAGCCGCCCCAAAGCCGACCCAGCAACCCGCATCGACACCCACAACCGCGTACGCACCGACCGCGTCGACCAAGCCGGCGCCGTCACCCTGCGCGTCAACGGACGCCTGCACCACATCGGCATCGGCCGCCACCACTACCGAACCCGCGTCCTGATCCTCGCCCAAGACCACCACATCACCGTCATCAACGCCGCCACCGGCGAAGTCCTACGCGACTTCACCCTCGACCCCACCAGGGACTACCAACCCACCGGCGCCCCCAAAGGCCCCAAACGGAAAAAACCGCGGACCTAAAGTAGGTCCGCGGCTATTCCGATGTCTTGCGACATCACACTAGTAGCGGGGACAGGATTCGAACCTGCGACCTCTGGGTTATGAGCCCAGCGAGCTACCGAGCTGCTCCACCCCGCGTCGGGTGAACGCTAGGTTACCGGTGCGCCCACTGGCCCTCCAAATCGCCTGCTCAACGGTTTGGAGAACCCGCCAACCGTGCGCTGACGACGGGTTTTCCGACGGCATCTCCGCCGCAACCCCGCATGCTCGCCGAAAGGTGAGGCAGATCTCAGCGCACCACCTGGCCGGTGGCGAGCACCCGGGCCGGGTCGTAGCGGTCAGCCAGCGCGGCCAGCCAGTGCCGGGTGTCGTCGTTGTAGACCCGCGACGGACGTGCTGGGTCGTAGGACGGGGCGAAGTTGGGCATCTGCCCGCCTGTCGACCACGGCGCCACCGCCGCCACCACGGCTGCGGCGTGCTCGGCCACCATCGCCGCGGTGTCGGGAATCGGGGCGCCGATCACCGTCACCGCGTAGGCGGCGTTGCGGTGGCAGAATGCGCTGCGGTGGGCCGCCGGACGGGCGAATGCCCCACCCAGCATGCGCAATTCGACGATCACCTGCGGTGAACCCGACCCGGGTCCGGCCACGGCCAGGAGCGCATCGACGGCCTCGACCGGCAGCTCCGAGAGCAACGCTTGGTCCTCGATGACCGGCATCGGGTCGACGGGGTCGGCATGCACCGCACCGATCGCCGCGTACGGCAACACCGCGACGCTGTCCATCAGCGGCGTCGCGACGGCCCGCATCGGCGCCAGCAGACGCTCGGCCTCGGCGAAGTCACCGACGGCGGTGTAGCGCACGGCCACGGTCATCCGCCCGGCCAGCGGCTCGGGCACCCCGGGCAGCGGCGGCAGCTGCTGGATGGCGATCGACGTGTTGACGGTCTCCGGCAGACCCGCGCTCCAGTTGCGCCACGCATGGAGCACTGCGGCGGCGTCGACTCCGTCGAAATACACTGCTCCACCGTAGAACTCGGGGATGTGCGGCAACTCGATCTCAACGGCGGTGACGATGCCGAGGGTGGCCTTACCCCCGCGCAGACCCCAGAACAGGTCGGCGTTCTCCTGCGGCGTCACGCGCAGCAGCTGCCCCGAGCCGATCACCACGTCGAAGGCCCGCACGTGATCTGACGACAGACCCACCGTGCGCACCAGCGGACCGATGCCGCAGCCGGTCAGGAAACCCACCACGCCCACGCTGGGCGACGAACCGCACAGCGGCGCGAGACCGTGCGGCGCCGCCGCGGCGATGACGTCCTGCCACCGCGCCCCCGCGCCCACTCGGGCGGTGCGGTTCAGGACGTCGATCTCGCAGTGCTTCATCGCCGACGTCTGCACCAGGATGGTCTCGTCGCCGATGCCGACGGCGCCGTGACCGGTGGACTGCACCGTCACGGTGAAGCCGTGCTCGGCGGCGAAACGGACGGTGCCCGCCACGTCCTCGGGCGTGGTCGCCAGCACCACCGCCGCCGGCGTGATCGCCGCAGCCACATTCCACGGCATGCACCGCTCGTAGCCGGGTTCACCGGGCAATGCCACGTGCGTGTTGACCTGCTCGCGCAGTGTGCGCAGCGTCTCGGCGCGGCTCAGGTCGGTCGGTACGGTCATCGAGGTCCTCTCCCCAACAAGATGTGCGTGGAGGGAAGCATCGCCGACCCGACTTGGAAGGCACTTGGCGCGGTGAGACCAAGCGCACCCCAAGCCCACGACCTGGGGATTCGGCGCGCAATACGACGCCGGGAGTCGCCTAGCGCGCCGGATTCACGACTAGGCCATCTCGGGGACTCTCAGGTGGCCCAGGACCAGGTCGAACTCGCACTCGTCGATCACCTCGGCGCCGGTGTCGCGGACAGTCGCCAGCTTGATCGCCTCGGAAGCGATGCGGCTGGAGCGCAGCGCCTCCGGGCTGTCGAACGCCGCCGATGCGACCCCGAAGCCCGAGTCCCGGTCCACCAGCAGGCTGGCACTGCAGAATCCGTCCAGTTCCGTCAGGGCGGGGATGGTGGCCAGTCGGTAGCCGTCGATGGCACGCTCGGCCAGCTCGGGTTCGACGCGCGCCCACGTCACCCGCACGCAGGCGCCCGGCCCCGAGTGGTTCTCGCGGTGCAGCGCGACGATCTCCCACTCGTCGACGGTCGGACTACCGCCCAGGATGTGGGCAACGCGATCGCGCAGCTCCTGGGTGGGCCGGCGGCTGGCGTTCATCGCCTCTTCGGTGCGCCACGCCGTCGTCGCGATACAGCGCCCGGTCAAGCGGTCCACCACCAGCGACAACCCGACGTAACCGTCGAGACCGCTTAGGGCAGGCCACACCGTGTCGTGGATGTACTCGATTCCGGCGTCGAGCGCCGAAGACCGCGCGTGAATGGTGTAACTGCGTGCATGCATGATCTGCCTCCGTGGTCGGCGGCAGCGTCACGGCGGCGCTGCCGGACCGTTCCCATGCTCCTCCCCAGCCGGGGTCAGAGCAATGGTCGACGCTGCGGAGATGCAGCGCCGACCATGCGTGGCGTCAGTCGGCCGACTGGTACTCGTCCATCGCGTCGTTCAGACGTTGCAGCGCCTCACCGTACTGGGCGAAGTCCCCGTCACGCTGCGCATCGCGCACCGCGTCCAGCGCCGAGTTGACCTCCTGCAGCGCAGCGGATTTCGCCGCTGACAGCTCGGTGGGACCGCTCGGCACCGCAGCAGCGGGCGGCGGGGCGTCCGGAGTTGCCTCCGGCGGGTTCGCAGTCTGGTTCTGCGGCGCCTCCGGTGCCGAACCATTGCCCGGTGTGCGCGACGCTGCCGGCTCGCCGGCAGGTCCGTTGGTCGGCGCGGGCCCCGTGGCGGTCCGGTCGGCCCCCGGCCCGAACAGGTCGATCAGCGCGTCGCGCACCGTCGGGCCGAAACCGATCTGGTCGTTGTACATCATCGCGACGCGGATCAGGCGCGGGTACGACGAGGCGACGTCGCTGGTGCCGGGCGAGGCATACACCGGCGCCACATACAACAGACCACCCTCGGCCATCGGCAGGGTCAGCAGGTTGCCCCACCGGATCCGGTTCTGACCGTCGCGGCCGATCAGACCGAGTTCCTGCGACACCGTGGTGTCGGTGCTGATCGCGTTGAACGCCAGCTTCGGGCCGTTGACCTGGCCCGGAACCGTCAACACCGTGAGCCTGCCATAGGTTTCGGGGTCCGAGCTCGCGCTGATGTAGGCCGCGAGGAAGTCACGCCGGAACCGGTTCATGGCACTGGTCAGCTGGAACGAGGCGTCGTTGTTGTCCTCGGCCAGGCTCTTGGCCACGATGTAGTACGGCGGTTGATAGCTGCTGGCCGTCGGGTTCGGGTCCAGCGGCACATCCCAGAAGTCCGAGGTCGAGAAGAACGTCACCGGGTCGTCGACGTGGTACTTGGCCAGCAGCGCGCGCTGCACCTTGAACAGGTCTTCGGGGTAGCGCAGATGGTCCTGCAGTTCCGGGGAGATGGCGCTCTTGGGCTGGATCGTGTCCGGGAACACCTTCATCCAGGCCTGCAGCACCGGATCGCTCTCGTCCTGCGCATAGAGCGTGACGGTGCCGTCGTAGGCGTCGACGGTCGCCTTGACCGAGTTGCGGATGTAGGACACCTGCTTGTCGGGCTGCAGCCGGTTCAGCGCCACCTCGTTGGAGTCGGTGGTGGCTGACGACAACGACACCGATTCCGAGTACGGATAGTTGTCCAGCGTCGTGTAACCGTCCAGGATCCACACGACCCGCTCGTTGACGATCGCCGGATACATCGCGGTATCGGTCGTCAGCCACGGCGCGACCGCTTTGACCCGGTCGGCGGGGTTGCGCTTGAACAGGATCTTGCTGTTCTCGTTGATCACATCGGAGAACAGGAAGTTCCGTTCGGCGTACTTCGCGGCGAACAGGCTTCGGGTGAACAAGTTGCCGATGTCCACCCCGCCGCTGCCGGTGTACGTGTAATTGCGGGTCGCCACGTTGGTCTCGTAGTCGTACTCGCGCGGCGCGCCGTTCTCGCCGACGATGGCGTAGTCGGCCGGGGTGTTGGAGATGACCGGCCCGTAGTAGATCCGGGGTTGGGCCAGCGGCGCCGGCCCGGGCGAGATGACCTCGCCGTCAGCGCCGACGACGCTGGCCAGGAACTCCGGGTAACCGCCGTTCTGGTTGGGATCATTGGCCACACCGCGCACCGTGTTGGCGGGCGAGGCGATGAAGCCGTTGCCGTGGGTGTAGACGGTGTGCCGGTTGATCCAGTCGCGCTGGTTGTCGATGAGGCGGTCGGGGTTGAGTTCACGCACGGCGACCACGTAGTCGCGCAGGTTGCCGTCCTCGTCGCGGTAACGGTCCATGTTCAGCTGATCGGGGAAGTAGTAGAAGTTCTTCCCCTGCTGGAACTGCGTGAACGCCGGGCTGACGATGTTGGGGTCCAACACGCGGATGTTCGACGTGGTGGCTCGGTCGGCGGCCACCTGCTGAGCAGAGGCCGGCGCATCCCCCGGGTAGTCGCGGTAGGTGACGTGCTCGTCGGTCAGCCCGTAGGCCTGCCTGGTCGCGGTGATGCTGCGGCCGATGTACTCGCTTTCCTTCTGCGCGGCGTTGGGCCGGACGCTGATCTGCTCGACCACCAGCGGCCAGCCGGCGCCGACAACCAGCGACGACAGCAGCAACAGCACGACGCCGATGGCCGGGATCCGCAAGTCGCGCAGGAAGATCGCGGAGAACACCGCGATCGCGCAGATGATGGCGATCGCCATCAGGATGAGCTTGGCGGGCAGCACGGCGTTGATGTCGGTGTAGCCGGCACCGGTGAACGGCTTGCCGCCGCGGGTGTGGCTGAGCAGTTCGTAGCGGTCCAGCCAGTACGCCACGGCCTTGAGCAGGACGAAGGTGCCGACCAGTGAGATCAACTGGATACGCGCGGCCTTGCTGACCGCACCGGTGCGCCCCGACAACCGGATGCCGCCGAACAGGTAGTGGCCCAGCAGGTTCGCGATGAACGCCAGGAACGTCGCGACCAGCAGGTAGGACAGCACGAGGCGGTAGAACGGCAGGTCGAACGCGTAGAAGCCGAGATCGATGTTGAACTGAGGGTCGGTCACCCCGAAGCTGCCGCCGTGCAGGAACAGCTGCACCCGGTCCCAGTAGCTCTGCGCGACGAAGCCGGCCATCAGGCCGACGAACAGCGGCACCCCGATACCGACCAGACGCAGCCGCGACATCACCGCGGTGCGGTAGCGCGCCACAGGGTCGTTGGGTCCGGCGGTCGGCACGAACACCGGACGGGTCCGATAGGCCAGCGCCAGCGCGGCGAACACCACCCCGCCGATCAACGCCGTGACGACAAGGAAAAGGACAAGGCGGGTCAACACCTGGGTGGTCCACACCGACCGGTAACCCAGCTCGCCGAACCACAGCCAGTCGACGTATGTGTCCACGAAGCGTGGACCGATGAGCAACAACAGCACCGCGGCCACCGCGACCGCGATCCAGACCCGACTCCGTCGGGTCAGCTTCGGCATTTTCGCCGCGGGCCGCATACCCACTCGATCACTCCAGTCTCGAACATTCCCAGCAGTTGTTCAGGTGGACCCAACTCTACGCATGCCTGCGCGAGCGGTCGGCTAGCAGCGTGGAGGTTCGCCACCAGCGGAAAGTTCCCGCAAAGAATCTATCGCGCGCTTCAACGTGTCCACCTTGAGCAGGTCGATGCCGTCGGCGTCGGCGGTCTTGGCCTCGTCGCAGTTGTCGGCGGGGACCAGGAACACCGTGGCGCCGGCATCTTCGGCGGCGACGATCTTGTGGGTGATGCCGCCGATCGCGCCGACCTCGCCGTCACCGCTGATGGTTCCGGTGCCGGCGACGAACTTCGACCCGTTGAGGTCCCCGGTGGTCAGTTTGTCGACGACCGCCAGGCTGAACATCAGCCCGGCCGACGGCCCACCGATGTTGGCCAGGTTGAATTCGATGGTGAACGGCGCCCACGGTGCGTCGAGCACGTTGACCCCGAGTAGTCCCTTGTCGCCATCGGGATGTTCACCGAGCGTGATCTCGGCGGTGCCGGCCGGGGCGTTCTTGCGCCGATAGTCGACAACGATCGTCTCGCCCGGTTTCGTGTCGGCCATCAGCGCCTGGAATTCCTCCAGGTCGGCCACCGGGGTGTTGTTCACGGCGTCGATGGCGTCACCGGCCTGCAACTTGCCCTTCGAGGCACCGTCTTCGTCGATGCTCTCGACGGTGATGGCCATGGGGTAATCCAGATAGTGCAGTGCCGCGTATTCGGCGCTGTCCTCGGACTCGCGGAAGTCACGGGTGTTGGCTTCTTCGACCTCTTCGCGGGTGCGGTTCGGCGGGTAGACGAGATCACGCGGGACCAGCTGGTCGCGTCCGGACGCCCAGAACACCAGCGCCTGCAGCAGCGAGAGCTGGTCGCGCTGCGACACCGTGGTCATGTTCAGATGCCCCGAGGTGGGGTGTACCTCGGTCCCCTCGATGTCGACGACCTCCATCCCCTCGACCTCGCCGAGGGTGTTGAACGTCGGGCCGGGCCCCAGCGCGACGTACGGCACCGTCACGAGCCACAGCAGCGCGCCGAAGATCATGATCGGTACCAGCGCCACGGCAAGGGTCGAAATCCGCCTGTTCACGCCGCCCACAGTAAAGGTTCACCGTGTGCGGCCCCGCCCCGGTGACACCCCGCACCGGCTGCGATCACGCCGTCGACCTCCCCGAACCCGACGGTTCACTCAGAGCGTGACCCGCGGGCCCGCGCCGGGCGAGCCTGGTGAGTACCGTTGGTGTCATGTCTGACCTGCCTTTTGGCTTCTCGTCCGGCGACGACCCCGACCGCGACAAACGCGACCGGGAGTCCGGGTCCGGCCCGGGCGGTGACCCGTTCGGTTTGGGCGGCGGCCAGTTCGACATGTCGCAGCTGGGTCAGATGTTCTCGAAACTCGGTGAGATGTTCAGCGGCGCCGGCAGCGCGATGGCCACCGGCAAGTCCTCCGGCCCGGTCAACTACGACCTGGCCCGCCAGCTGGCGTCCAGTTCCATCGGCTTCGTCGCCCCGGTTTCGGAGAAGACGTCCGCGGCGATCACCGACGCGGTGCGCCTGGCCGAGACCTGGCTGGACGGGGCCACCGCGCTGCCGGCCGGCACCACCAGCGCGGCGGCGTGGACGCCGACCGACTGGATCGACAACACGCTGGAGACCTGGAAGCGGCTGTGCGACCCGGTTGCCGAACAACTGTCGACCGTCTGGGCCGAGGCGCTGCCGGAGGAGGCCAAGGCGATGGCCGGCCCGCTGATGGCGATGATGTCGCAGATGGGCGGCATGGCGTTCGGCTCCCAGCTCGGCCAGGCGTTGGGCAAACTGTCCAAGGAGGTGCTGACCTCCACCGACATCGGGCTGCCGCTGGGACCCAAGGGGGTCGCCGCCCTGATGCCCGAGGCGATCGAGGCGCTGGCCGACGGACTGGAGCAGCCGCGCAGCGAGATCGTCACCTTCCTGGCGGCGCGCGAAGCCGCCCACCACCGCCTGTTCAGCCACGTGCCGTGGCTGTCGACGCAGCTGCTCAACGCCGTCGAGGCGTTCGCGCGGGGCACCAAGATCGACATGAGCGGCATCGAGGAACTTGCCCGCGGGTTCAACCCGGCCTCACTGTCCGATCCGTCGGAGATGGAAAACCTGCTCAACCAGGGCATCTTTGAGCCCAAGGCCACTCCCGAACAGACCGCGGCCCTCGAGCGGCTGGAAACCCTGCTGGCTCTGATCGAGGGCTGGGTGCAGACGGTGGTCGCCGAGGCGCTGGGCGACCGGATTCCCGGGGCGTCGGCGCTGAGCGAGACGTTGCGCCGCCGGCGCGCCACCGGCGGACCGGCCGAGCAGACCTTCGCCACGCTGGTCGGACTGGAACTGCGGCCCCGCAAGATGCGCGAGGCGGCCGATCTGTGGACGCGGCTGACCGAGGCGGTCGGCTCCGACACCCGCGACGGGGTGTGGCAGCACCCGGATCTGCTGCCCGACTCCGCGGACCTCGACGAGCCCGCCGGCTTCATCGACCGCATGATCGGCGGCGACACCAGCGGAATGGACAGCGCTCTCGAAGAGGCGATCTCCGATCTCGAGCGCGACATCCAGAGAGACGCCGGCGGCTCCGACGACCCGGACCAGCCTCGGGACCACTGACCCCCTGTGGATAACCCGGCTCGGGGGCGGGCGGGCATGACAGCGTCGAGGAGTGACGCGATACGCGCTGAACCCGGCCACCCCCGTCCTGTCCCGCCCCGACGGCACGGTGCAGGTGGGGTGGGATCCGCGGCGCGCCGTGGTCGTCCACCCGCCGCCGGGCCTGTCCGCCGCCGCCGTCGCTGACCTGCTTCGCGCCCTGCAGGGTGCCGCCACGGTGCCCGACCTGCTGGCGCTCAGCGCCGGTGCCGATGCCGAGGTGGTGGCCGGGCTGGTGACCCATCTGATCGGCGCCGGCCTGGTCACCGCGGTTTCGCCGGCCCCCCGCTCGGCGGCGGTCCGGGTGCACGGCGACGGACCCCTGGCCGATCTGCTCATCTCGGCGCTGCGCTGCACCGGCACCCGGGTCAGCCACACCATGCGCACCCACGCCTGCACCACCACCGCGGACCTGGCGGTGCTCACCGACTATTTGGTGGCCGATCCCCGGGTCGTGCGGGAACTGCACGATGCCGGGGTGGCCCACCTGCCGGTGCGGGTGCGCGACGGCACCGGGTTGGTGGGGCCACTGGTCATTCCGGGGGTGACGAGCTGTCTGCGCTGCGCCGACCTGCACCGCAGCGCTCGCGATCCGGCCTGGCCGGCGATCGCGACCCAACTGTGCCGGACCGTGGGTGCCGCCGACCGGGCGACGATCCTGGGGACGGCGGCGTTGGCACTGCGTGAGATCCGCCACGTGCTTCGGGTCGATGCCGGAGTCGGCGCCCCGCCGGCGACGTTGAACACCACGCTGGAATTCGACGTCGACGCCGGCGTCCTGGCGGCACGCCGGTGGGCGCGCCACCCGGAGTGCTCATGCTGACATCACACGTTGCCAACTGGTTGGTGGAAATTCAGCGAAGTCATGGATGATGGTGTGGTGAGCGACATCAAGCGTGGGCGCGCTGCGCGGAACGCCAAACTGGCCTCGCTGCCGGTCGGCATGGCCGGGCGGGCCGCCATGGGCTTCGGGAAGCGTCTGACCGGAAAGTCGAAGGACGAGGTCAACGCCGAACTGATGGACAAGGCCGCCCAGCAGTTGTTCACCGTCCTGGGCGAGCTCAAGGGCGGCGCGATGAAGGTCGGCCAGGCCCTGTCGGTCATGGAAGCCGCCATCCCCGAGCAGTACGGCAAGCCCTACCGCGAGGCGCTGACGAAGCTGCAGCGGGAAGCACCGCCGATGCCCGCCGCCAGGGTCCACCGCGTCCTCGACGCCCAGTTGGGCACCAAATGGCGGGACCGGTTCGCGTCGTTCGACGACAAGGCAGTCGCCTCGGCCAGCATCGGCCAGGTGCACAAGGCGGTGTGGGCCGACGGCCGCGAGGTCGCGGTCAAGATCCAGTACCCCGGCGCCGACGAGGCGCTGCGTGCCGACCTGAAGACGATGCAGCGCATGGTCGGCGTCCTCAAGCAGCTCTCGCCGGGCGCCGATGTGCAGGGCGTCGTCGACGAGCTGATCGAGCGCACCGAGATGGAACTGGACTACCGGCTCGAGGCCGACAATCAGCGCGCGTTCGCGAAAGCCTATGAGGGCGATCCGCATTTCGTGGTGCCGCACATCGTGGCCAGCGCCCCGAAGGTCGTCATCCAGGAGTGGATCGAGGGCATTCCGTTGTCGCACATCATCCGCGACGGCACCCAGGAACAGCGGGACCTGATGGCGACGCGGCTGTTCGAGTTCAGCGACGACGCGCCGCGCCGGCTGGAGATGGTGCACGGCGACGCGCACCCCGGGAACTTCATGCTGCTGCCCGGCGACAAGATGGGCGTCATCGACTTCGGTGCGGTGGCGCCGATGCCGGGCGGCTGGCCGGTCGAGCTGGGCCAGATCCTGCGTTATGCGGTCGACAAGAACTACGACAAGTTGCTGCCCACCATGCAGAAGGCCGGCTTCATCCAGAAGGGCCAGCAGGTTTCCACCCGCGAGATCGACGACATGCTCAAGCAGTACGTCGAGCCGCTGCAGGTTCCGGTGTTCCACTACCAGCGCTCGTGGCTGCAGAGGATGACCACGCTCGAACTCGACCGCGCCGCCGGGCAGATCAAGGCGGCACGTCAGATGGACATTCCACCGAAACTGGCGATCCCGATGCGGGTGATCGCCTCGATCGTCGCGATCTCCTGCCAACTCGACGCGCACGTACCGACGCGCCGGATCGCCGAGGAGATGGTGCCGGGCTTCAGCGATCCCGACAACGCCTGAATCGTCAGCCTGAGTCTTCAGCCGCGGCCCTGCCGCCGCGTGACATTCACGCGGCGACAGGGTCTTTGGCGTCCTTGCGCGGACGGCCACGTGGGCGCTTGCGGGCGATGATCACGCCGCGGTCGAGGATCTCACCGCCCCACACGCCCCACGGCTCCTGCCGTTCCAGCGCGGCGTTCAGGCACTCCCGGCGCAGCGGGCACTCGGCGCACAGTTCTTTCGCGCGTTCGAGATCGCGGGGGTCCTCAGCGAACCACAGATCGGGATCCTCGACATGACACGGCACCTCTAACGTGATCGTCCCGCATGTCGTCGCAGACATGTCCAGTCCTCTGCTTCCTGGTCGTTGATCGGTTTGAGCCATCTGTCTGGTGATGGATCTGCGACCAGGTGTTCCTCGGATTCTCGATCCGGAGAAGACAATGGCCACGGATCCGGTGATTGCGGGTCCGTGGCCTGGGTGGCGAGGGGGCTCTGGCTAGGAGAAGCCTCCGACGGACGCGGCAATCGTCTGGGCGGCGGCGCGTCGCTTACGCGGAGCCGCCGCGGCGGCGCGGGCGGGGATGACGGGATGCCCCGAGACAGGGGCACGGAAGGTGCATGCCATGCCGGCAACGCCTACGCCGTCAAACGCAAAATTGCTGATCATGATCGCGGCACCCTCCTCTCGCACATGGCCGTCGTCTGTGTGCTCTCGAGATTAGAGGCTAGCAGCCGAAACCGACAACACATTTTTGACCAGCATATTTGGCGCGATTTCTACGACGATTGGCGGCTTTTGACCATCGCGAGCACGTCGGGACCGAATTGCTCGAGCTTGCGTGCGCCGATTCCCGGAATCGCCACCAGCGCGGCGTCGTCGGTGGGCATCGACTCGGCGATCGCGATCAGCGTGTTGTCGGTGAACACCACGTAGGCGGGCACGCTCATCTCCTTGCTGATCCGCAGCCGCCAGTCCTTCAGTTCGGTGAGCAGGTGCTCGTCGATGTCGGACGGGCAGCTCTCACAGCGGCGCAACATGATCGCCGGCGGCGAGGTCAGCGGTTCGTTGCAGATGCGGCAGCGCGGCGCCGGCCCTCGCGGCTTGCGGGAGCGGCTCGGGCCGTCGTCGCGCTGTGACTGCGGGGCGATGCCGTTGAGGAAGCGCGACGGCCGTCGCCCCTGCCGACCCCCAGGGTTACGGGCCAGCGCCCAGCTGAGCGTCAAATGCACTCGCGCCCTGGTGATTCCGACGTACAGCAGGCGCCGCTCCTCCTCCACCGGCTCGCTGTCGGGGCCGTGGGACAACGCATGGGAGATCGGTAGCGTGCCGTCGGCCAGCCCGACCAGGAACACCGCGTCCCACTCCAGTCCCTTGGCGGCGTGCAACGAGGCCAGCGTGACGCCCTGCACCGTCGGGGGGTGGCGCGCGTCGGCGCGTTGGCGCAGCTCGGCGAGCAGGCTCTGCAGATCCAGCTGCGGGCGTTGGGCGACTTCGTCGTCGACGAGTTCGGCCAACGCGACCAGGGCCTCCCACCGGTCGCGCGCCTGGCTACCCGTCGGCGACTCGGCGGTCAGACCGAGCGGTTCCAGCGTCGCGCGCACGACCTCGGGCACCGCGGCGTCGGTGTCGGCGCCGCGCTCGGCGACGCGGTGCAGCGCGAGCAGGGCCTGGCGGATCTCCTGCCTGCTGAAGAAGCCCTCACCACCGCGAACCTGGAACGCCACCCCGGCCTCGGTCAACGCCTCCTCGTATACCTCGGACTGGGCGTTGATGCGGTACAGCACCGCGATCTCCGAGGCTGGCGTACCGGACTCGATGAGCCCCTTGATCGAGCGGGCCACCGCGGCCGCTTCGGCCGCCTCGTCGGGGTGCTCGTGGAATGTCGGGTTCGGGCCGGGCGCGCGCTGACCCACCAGGTGCAGCTTGCTACCCGCCATCCGGCCACGGGCGGCGGCGATCACCCGGTTGGCCAGCGACACCACCTGGGGGGTGGAGCGGTAGTCGCGCTCCAGGCGCACCACCGCGGCGTCGGGGAAGCGCCGGGAGAAGTCCAGCAGGTAGCGCGGGGAGGCGCCGGTGAAGGAATAGATCGTCTGGTTGGCATCACCGACCACCGTCAGGTCGTCGCGGCCGCCCAGCCAGGCCGACAGCACCCGCTGCTGCAGCGGGGTGACGTCCTGGTACTCGTCGACGACGAAGCAGCGGTAACGGTCGCGGAACTCCTGGGCGACCGCCGCGTCGTTCTCGATCGCGGCCGCGGTGTGCAGCAGCAGGTCGTCGAAGTCGAGCAGCATGAGGTCCGCACTGCGTGACTTGAGCGCCTCGTATCCGGCGTAGGCGGCCGCGGTCTTGGCGGCATCGAACGGGATGTCGCGGCCGTTCTCGGCCACCGCGTCGGGATACCCCTCGGGTGTGATGAGGGACGCCTTCGCCCATTCGATCTCACCGGCCAGGTCCCGCACGTTGTCGGTGCCCGTCGGCAGCCCGGCACGGTTGGCGGCCTGGGCGACGATCGCGAACTTGGAATCCAGTAGCTGCCAGTCGGTGCTGCCCACGACGCGCGGCCAGAAGTACGCCAGCTGCCGGCGTGCGGCGGCATGGAACGTCATCGCCTGCACCGACTCGGTGGGGGCGGTGCCCGCGTCGGTGGTCAGGGCACGCAGCCTGGCCCGCATCTCGCCGGCTGCGCGCTGGGTGAACGTCACCGCCAACACCTGGCCGGGCGCGACGTGTCCGGCGGTCACCAGATGAGCGATGCGGCGGGTGATGGTTCGGGTCTTGCCCGTGCCGGCGCCGGCGAGCACGCACACCGGACCGCGCGGGGCGAGCACGGCTTCGCGCTGCTCCTCGTCCAGGTCGCCGAGCAGCAGATCACGCGAGGCTGTCGGGGACATGGCGACCATCATGTCAGCGACCCACGACACATGCGGGCCCACCACGGCATGGATCGCGTATCGGCTACGTTGAAAGGCCTATGAGCACCAACGATGCCGCCACCGTCACGATGTACACCACCTCGTGGTGTGGCTACTGCTTCCGCCTGAAGAAGATCCTCAAGAACGAGGGCATCGCCTACACCGAGGTCGACATCGAATTCGACCCGGCAGCGGCTGAGTTCGTGGCATCGGTCAACGGCGGCAACCAGACGGTGCCGACCCTGAAGTTCCCCGACGGGTCGACCCTGACCAACCCCAGCGGCGCCCAGGTCAAAGCCAAGCTGGCCGGCTGAGATCTCCCCTGCGGCGGCTTCAGCCGCGAAGGTGCACACCTGGTAGTCGTGCGGCGACGAGGGCTACCGGGAATGCACGTTCGCGACGATGCGCCGGTTCGCGAGCCGCAGCGGTCCCAGCCCCGGCCGCCTCAGTCCTGAGCCGCCCAGGATTCGATGATCTCGCGCGCGATGGAGATGGAGCCCGGCAGCAGCAGACGTGAGTCACCGCCGCCGGATCCCCAGTCCCCGCGGTCGAGTGCCTCACGGATCTCGGCGCGGGTGAACCAGCCGGCCTCGGCGATCTCGCCGTCGTTGAAGGAGAACTCCTGCTCCGGATCTCCCACCGCGTGAAAGCCCACCATCAGTGATCGCGGGAACGGCCACGGCTGACTGCCCAGGTACTCGACGTCGGTGACGGTCAGCCCGATCTCCTCGGCGATCTCACGCACCACACAGGACTCGAACGACTCCCCCGCCTCGACGAATCCAGCGAGGATCGAGAACAGCCGCTCCGGCCACAGGGTCTGACGGGCCAGCACGGCGCGGTCGTGACCGTCGTGCACCAGGCAGATCACCGCCGGATCGATGCGCGGAAACTCCTCGCGACCGGTCACCGGGTTGATCCGTCCCCAGCCGGCTTTGACGGGCGTGGTCGGCGCTCCGTCGACGGGACTGAAGCGGGCGCTGTCATGCCAGTTCAGCAGCGCAGTGGCGGTCGCGACGAGTTGGGCGCTGACGTCGTCGAACACATCGCCGGTGCGGCGTAGATCCAGCACCTCGACCGGTGCGCCCTCAGGCGGCTGCAGCTCGGAACGGATCCCCCAGACGTGCCGGCCGTCCGCGAGGCGACCGAGGAACACCGCGTCCTGCGGGGGCGCGTCACCGGCGTCGCGCGCGTCGTTGAGGACCGCCTGTCCGCCGGAGATCAGCACCTGGTTGCGACGATCCACCCGCAGCAGCAGCGCGTCGGGCCAGCCGGCGACGGCGGCGTCGATGTCGGTGCGCAGCGCGTCGGCGCGGTCGGCGCCGACCCGCGACAGCAGCGGGACGTTGCGCAGCCGGAAGCTCATCGGTGCCCTCTGATCGTCGCGTTCATCGCTCGGCGTCTGCCGAGCGGATGTACAGCAGTCGGTCACCCAGTTCCAGCGCGTCGACCTCGGGGTCGTCGACACGGATCAGCTTGTTGGCGCGCACCACCCCGAGCACGAGGTCGTGCAGGTGGCGTGGCGACCCGCCCGTCTCCTTGGGAGTCACCTCGCGTTCGGCGATCGCGAACCCGGCGTTGGGCGTGAGCAGATCCTCCATCATCTCCACCACGCTGGGGGTCTGCACCGCGATGCCGAGCAGGCGTCCCGCGGTCTCGGAGGTCACCACCGTGGAGTCGGCGCCGGACTGCTCGAGCAGGTGCTGGTTCTCGGCCTCCCGCACCGCGGCGATGATCTTCGCTTTCGGGGCGAGCTCGCGCGCGGTGAGGGTGACGAGTACCGCGGTGTCGTCGCGGTTGGTGGCGACGATGATCGACTTCGCGTGCTGGGCGCTGGCCAGGCGCAGCACCTCGGAGTCGGTGGCGCTGCCGCGCACGGTGACCAGGCCCGCGGTCTTGGCGCGCTCCAGCGCGGCCGGGTTCTCGTCGACGACGACGATGTCGGCGGGGGCGACCTCGTCGCCGATCATCGCGGCCACGGCGGTGCGGCCCTTGGTGCCGTATCCGATCACCACGGTGTGGTTGCGCAATTTGTTCCTCCACTGCTGGATCTTGAACGCCTGCCGCGACTCGGTGGTCAGCGTTTCCACCGTCGTACCGATCAGCACGATCAGGAACGCCACCCGCAACGGCGTGATGATCAGGACGTTGACCAGCCGAGCGGTCTCGGTGTACGGCGTGATGTCGCCGTAGCCGGTGGTCGACAGCGACACCGTGGCGTAATAGAAGCAGTCCAGCAGCGACAGGCCGTCTTCCTGGACGTCGCGGTAGCCGTCGCGGTCGATGTAGACGATCAGCACCACCGCGCACAACACGGCCAAGGCGATGACGATGCGCTTGGTGATCCGCACCCACGGACTGGGGAGATCCTGCGGGATCTGCACCCGGTCGGTCAGGGCGTGAACCGGGAGATCGGTCAACGACTGGTCGAACCGACTCAATCGTCGGCGTAGACGTCCCTTAGCCACGGGGGCCTGTCACGGTATGCAACTGCCGCACCAGCACAATGTAATCATGACCCTCCCCGCATCCGCACCGCAGCAGGCCCCTACCCGCGTCTACCGGATGGCGGCGATGCTGCTCGGTATCGGGTCACTGCACTTCATCGCGCCCAAGCCGTTCGACTCGATCGTCCCGGCGGAGTTGCCGGGCAGCCCACGGGTGTACACGTACGCCTCCGGGGTGGCCGAGGTCGGCATCGGCGCCGCGCTGCTGGCACCGAAGACGCGTCGGCTGGCGGCACTGGCTGCCGTCGCGCTGTACATCTCGGTGTTCCCGGCCAACGTCAACATGGTGCGGCTGTGGTTCCAGGATCCGAGCAAATCACTGCCGATGCGGATCGTCGCGATCGCACGGTTGCCGTTCCAGGTGCCGATGATCCTCGAGGCGCTCAAGGTCTACCGGGCCTCCTGAGCGCTCACGCGGCGGTGTCGCCCGATGCGCGGTCCAGCAGCGCCGCCAGTCCGTCGGAATCCGGCAGGACGTCGGGCATGACGGTGCGCGCAGTGCGCACATAGTGGAACGCCGCACGCACCGACGCCACATCGCAGCCGTGCAGTCCGGCCCACGCAAGCCGATACACGGCGAGCTGAACGGCGTTGCGCTGCAGGTCTTCCGGAGTTGACGGCGGCTCCCCGGTCTTCCAGTCCACCACCGTCACCCCACCGTCGGGGTCGGCGAACACCGCGTCGATGCGGCCGCGCACCACGGTCTCGCCGATGACCATGTCGAAGGGCACCTCGACCTCGATCGGGGTGCGCGCGGCCCACGGCGATACCGCGAACGCGGATTGCAGTTCCTCGAGTTCACCGCGGTCCTGCCGGTCGGCATCCACCGCGCCGGGCAGGTCGTCGAGGTCGAAGAGCTTCTCGGCCTGGAAGTAGCGTTGCACCCATTCGTGGAATGCCGTGCCCAGCGCCGCGTGAGGGTCCGGGCGGCGCGGCAGACGCCGGTTCAGGCGTTGTGCCGCGGTGCCGGGTTCACGTCCCAGTTCGACCATCGCGCTGACCGACAACTGTGGGGGCAGGGCCGGGGCGACCGGGGGTGCGGTGTGGTCGCGTTCGGCGAGAAGCGCATCGACGTCGGCGGCCCATCCGTGCGGGTCGTCCGCCTCGACGGTCGCATCGCGTGTCATCGCCTGAGACACCAGCGCCGCGCCCTGGACGACACCGCCGCAGTGGCCCGCCGCCGGGTCGACCGGCCACACCGCCTCGGCCACCTGGTCGCGCAGCGGGTTGGCCTCGCCCTCGGCGGGGGCCTCGGCCCAGACTGCAACGGTGCCGCACGGGCTGCCCTGCTGCGCCGCGGCCTCGATGATCTCCTTGAGCTCACAGAGGAATGCCGACGGGCCGCGGGGTTTGGATTCGGTGGCGCCCCAGTGGTGACCGGAGACCAGCAGCGTGCGTTCGGCCCGGGTGATCGCGACGTACAGCAGCCTGCGCTCCTCGTCGGTGCGCCGCTGATCCAGGCTGTGCTTGTGATCGGAAATCTTG
This sequence comes from uncultured Mycolicibacterium sp., assembly GCA_964000695.1. GTDB lineage: Bacteria > Actinomycetota > Actinomycetes > Mycobacteriales > Mycobacteriaceae > Mycobacterium. The sequence goes on from CAXEZH010000309.1 coordinate 61,908, forward strand.
TCGGACAGGGCTTTTCGATCGTTGACATCCGTCGTGTCCAGCACCGGCACACCGTGCTCGGACACCGTCGCGCAGTCCCCGCGCAGCAGAGGCGGCAGGTCGGCGGCATCGGTCAGCCAGGTTCGCGGTGACGCCGTCGACGGGAACACCCGGGCACTGAGGTGCGGCACCGCGACGATCTGCCACTCCAGCCCTTTGGCCGCGTGCACCGTCAAAATCTGCACGCGGTCGCCGGCGCTGGTGACCTCGGCCGGGGCCAGACCGTTCTCCACCTCCTGCGCGGTGTCGAGGAAGGCGAGCAGGCCCGCCACGGTGGCACCGGGCCGCGCCGCGAAGTCGGCGACGGCGTCGGCGAACACGTCGAGGTGCTCGGTGCCCGACCAGCCCGCCGAGACGGGGCGGGCCGCCCGCGCCTCTGCGTCCACGCCGAGCACCCGGCGGATCTCGGCGACCAGGTCCGGCAGCGCCCAGTCGAGGTGGGCGCGCAGCGCGGTCAGCTCGCGACCCAGTGCGACGATCCTGGCGTGTCCTTCGGCGGAGTACGCAGCCGGCTGTCCGGGATCGCAGATCGCCTCACCGAGGCAGGCCGCGTCGGCGTCGGTACTCAGTTGCGCGACGATGTCCTCCGGTTCGGCCCCACGTGGCCGTCCGGCGCCGCGGTCGAGCTCGAGGGCCCGGCGCCACAGTGCGGCGATGTCGCGGGCACCCAACCGCCACCGGGGCCCGGCGAGCACCTGCATCGCGGCCGCTCCGGCCGCCGGGTCGGCGGCCAGCCGCAGCATCGCGACCACGTCGGCGACCTCGGGTATCCCCAACAGCCCGGCCAGGCCGACCACCTCGACGGCCAACCCCCGCCTGCTCAGGGCCTCGGCCATGGGTGCGGCGTCGGCGTTGCGGCGCACCAGCACGGCGGCCGTGGGTGCGGTACCGGTGTCGTCGACGGCGGCGCGGTGCAGCCGGGCCATTTCGTCGGCCAGCCACTCGCGCTCGGCGACGATGTCGGACAACAGCGCTGCACGCACAGTGCCGGCTGCGGCGTCGGGGCGCGGCTGCAGTGACCGCACCGCGACCGAACGGCGGCGCGCATCCTGGGACACCTCGTTGGCCAGGTGCAGCACTTCGGGCGGGTTGCGCCAACTGGTGCGCAGTTCGAGGGTCGGCGCGGGTGACCCGTCCGACTGCGGGAAATCGGTGGTGAACCGGGGCAGGTTGGTCGCCGACGCCCCGCGCCACCCGTAGATCGACTGGATCGGGTCGCCGACGGCGGTCAGGGCCAAGCCGTCGTCGGCTCCCCCGCCGAACAACGCCGACAGCGCCACCCGTTGGGCGTGACCGGTGTCCTGGTATTCGTCGAGCAGCACCACCCGATAACGCTGCCGCAGCTGTTCTCCCACCTGAGGGAAGCGCGACGCCAGCTGCGCGGCGGAGGCCATCTGCATGCCGAAGTCGATGACACGGTGCTCGCGCATCCGGCGATGCAGTTCGTCGATGAGCGGGACGAGCGCGGTGCGTTCGGTCTGGGTGGCCAGCATCCGCAGCAGCCATTGGCTGGGACCGCGGTCCCGCTGATAGCGACCGGCGGGCAACGTGTGCACCAGCCGCTCGAGCTCCCCATGGGTGTCGCGGAGTTGATCGGTGTCCACGAGATGCTCGGAGAGCTGCCCGGCGAGTTTGAGCACCATCGCGGTCACCGACGCCGGAGACTTGTCGGTGTCCAGCGCTCGCGGATGCTCACAGACCACCCGGTAGGCCAGCTGCCACAGTTCCGTATCGCCGAGCAACCGGGTGTCCTGCTCGACCGGCAGCAGCAGGCCGTACTCGCGCAGCAGCGTGCCCGCGAACGCATGGTAGGTGCCGACGGTGACAGGATCGGCGGCCATGCCGGGCCCGTCGAGAGCACCGGGGATCGCCAGGCCCGCACCGGCGAGGCGGGCCAGCCTGGCGCGCACCCGGCGCAGCAGCTGTCCGGCGGCCTTGCGGGTGAACGTGAGCCCCAATACCTCGCCGGGGCTGGCGTAACCGTTGGCCACCAGCCAGACCACCCGCGCGGCCATCGTCTCGGTCTTGCCCGCGCCGGCACCGGCGATCACGACCAGCGGGCCCGGCGGCGCGGCGATGACCGCGGCCTGCTCGTCGGTCGGGGCGAAAAGCCCCAGTGCGTCCGCGAGCTCAGCGGGACTGTAGTGCGGGCTCATCGCGAGGACCCTCCGTCGGTGTCGGCGTTGAGAGCGGGGCACATCGGGCGCACCGGACAGTGCGCGCAGCCGTCGTTGACCCGAGCGACGAAGTCGGGGCCCCGGGTGGCGGCAGCGGCCTGCGCGACGCGTGCCCGCCACTCGTCGCGGGCCTGGGGGGTCAGCGCATCCTGGTCGCGTTGGGCAGCGCTGCCGCCGGAGGTCTTGCCGAGGTAGACCAACCGGCCGCCACCGGGTTCGTCGCCGTCGGCGAGCAGGCCTGCGGAGACGGCCAGCTGGTACATCGCCAACTGAGCGTGGTTCTGCGCGTCGTCCTTGGTGACCGGTGACTTGCCGGTCTTGATGTCCACCACGACCAACCTGCCCTCGCTGTCGCGTTCGAGTCGGTCGAGCCGACCGCGCACCCGCACCGCGGGTGAGTCCTCTGCGGCCGCGACCACTTCGCCGTCGACGTCGATCTCGGTGCCGACCTCGGTGAGCTCACCGCGGGTGTTCGCGCGCCAGGTGGTGAAGGTCGACAGCATCTCCAGGTGACGGGCGCGTTCGTTGTCGGCGTGCCACTGCGCGTCGAACGGCAGCTGGTCCCAGACTTTCTCGAGCGCGCCGAGGACCTGGGCCTCAGATCTGGTGCTGTCGGCGACCAGCGCGTGCACCAGCGATCCCAGTGCCGAGCGCACATCGGCGGCCCGCGCTCCGCCGTGGCGCTCGAGCAGCCAGCGCAGCGGACAGTCCGAGAGCATCTGCAGCGTCGACGGCGACAGCGTCACGACATGGCCGTTGTCGTCCCACATCGGCTCGCTGCTGGACACCTCCCGCATGCCGTACCACGAGGCCGGATCCGCCCCGGGCACACCCGCCTGGGCCAGCCGCGCCAACTGGGCTGCGGCGCAGTCCCGTTCACCATCCTCGACCGCGCCTTCCGGTGCGCACACCACCGCGCGGAGCCGCCCCACCAGCGCCGACGGCGCGAGAACCCGCGGGGCACGGATCGGTGCCGGCGGATCAGCGTCGGGCTCGCCGCTCAGCGCGGCGAGCTCGTCGACGAACGCGGACGGCAGCAGGGCGTCGTCGCCGCCGTCACTGTCGACGGCCGTCACCAACAACCGTCGGCGGGCCCGGCCCATCGCGGTCAACAGCAACCGTCGCTCCTCGGCCAGCAGCGGCGCGCGACTGGACAGATTCCGCTGCCCGGGCTCGGCCACGCCGTCGATCACGTCGACGAGGTGCTGGGTGTTGAGCACTCCGCCGCGCGGCGCGACGTTCGGCCATAGTCCTTCCTGCACACCGGCGATGACCACGAAATCCCACTCCCGACCGAGCGACGAGTGCGCGCTGAGCACCGCGACGGCGTCTGCATCGGGGCGGTCGTCGCGCCGCACCGGCGGCAGTGTCAGGGCCTCGATGTGATCGATGAGGCCGCGCAGCGACGCCCCCGCGGTGTGGGCGACGTAGCGCTCGGCGACGTCGAACATCGCGGTGACCGCGTCGAGGTCGCGGTCGGCCTGGGCGCCGCTCGGCCCGCCGCGCTCACTGGCCGTCAGCCAGCGCCGCTGCAGCCCCGAGCGGTTCCACGCCTGCCACAGCGTGTGGTGCGGGGCCGCACCCTGCTGCGCGCTCCGGCGGGCGGCGACCAGCACGGTGCGGACCCGGCGCAGCGCACGGGCCAGATCGTCGGGAAGCTCGCTGCGGTCGCGCTCCAGCGCGTCCACCAGGAGGGCACCGAAGTCCGCGGTGGCCTGCCCGTCGGCGCGGCGCAGCGCGCGGCGCAACCGCCGCAGCGATACCGGGTCGACTCGCCCCAGCGGTCCGGTCACCAGCGCGAGCGCGGCGTCGGCGGTGAGGCCTGTCGCGGTGGCCTTCAGGACCGTCATCAGCGCCCGCACCGCCGGTTGATCGGCCAGCGGTGCGCCCGGCTGGGGCAGGTCCACCGGAACACCGGCGGCCGCCAGAGTCCGGCTCAACGCGGCGCCCATCCGCGGCATCGACCGCACGATCACCGCCATGCGATGCCACGGCACACCTTCTGCGAGGTGAGCGCGCCGAAGTGCGTCGGCGATCAGGGCGGACTCCGCGTGCGGAGACGCGGCGATCCGCACCTCCACCGCGCCCTCCTCGTCCGTCCCGGAGAACTCCCAGGCCGGTTCCAGACCAGGCAGTTTGCGCGCCATCGTCGCCACCGCGTCGGCAACGGCGGTAGAGCACCGGTGCGACCGGTCCAGCCTGAGTTCGGTCCCCTCACCGCGCAGCAGAACCGGATCGGCGCCGCGGTAGCCGAATACGGTCTGACGGGGATCGCCGGCCAGCACGGTGAGCTCGGCACCTTCGGCGAGCACCCGCACCAGCCGCGCCGCCTGCGGGTCGAGATGCTGTGCGTCGTCGACCAACAACAGCTTGATGCGTGCACGTTCGGTGGCCAGCAGGTCGGGATCCACCGCGAACGCATCCAACGCCGCGCCCACGAGTTCGGCCGCACCCAGCGCGGGAATGGTGGCCTGCGGCGCAGCCATGCCCACCGCGGAGCGCAGCAGCATGATCTGCTCGTAGGCCTGCGCGAAGCGCCCCGCGGCCCGCCACTCCGGTCTGTCGGCACGGCGACCCAGCCGCTGTAGACCCACCGGATCGACACCGCGTTCGTTGCATCGGGCCAGCAGGTCGCGCAGCTCGGTGGCGAAGCTCACGGTGCTCAGTGCCGGCCGTAGAGCGGCGGGCCAGCGCACCGGTGAGGCATCGCCGTCTTCGATATTGCCGGCGAGCAGTTCGCGGATGATCCCGTCCTGCTCGGCGCTGGTGATCAGCCGGGGTGGAGGGCTGCCGTTGCGTTGGGCGGCCAGCCGCAGCACCGCGAACGCGTAGGAGTGCACGGTCCGCACCAGCGGCTCACGGATCACCGCATCACCCCCCGCCGCCAGCAGCGTCGCGGTGATCTCGGCCTTGGCCCGCGCCCCGAGGCGGGCCGAACCGGTCAGCAGCAGAACCGATTCCGGGTCACGCCCGGCGTGCAGGTGCGCTGCGGCGGTGTTCACCAACAGGCTGCTCTTGCCGGTTCCGGGGCCGCCGACCACGCGAACCGTCCCGCGGACGTCGGGCCGGGTCAGCGACGCCTCGATGAATTCAGACCCGGTGAAGCCAGACCCGGTGAGTTCGGCGTGTGGAGCGGACATGAGGGCATGACATCACGGGGCACCGACAGACTTGGCCGGCCGGCGCAGAGCCTGGCAGCATCGACCCGGTGAGCGATCTCCACGTGCACCATTTCGGTCCAGACCGCCCGGCCCAGGTTCTGGCGATCCACGGACTGACCGGGCACGGTCAGCGCTGGATGACGCTGGCCCAGCGGTTCCTCGCCGACGTCTCTGTCGCGGCCCCGGATCTCATCGGGCACGGTCGCTCGACATGGGCGGCGCCGTGGAGCATCGACCAGAACGTCAGCGCCCTGACCGCCCTGCTCGACGGTGGCGGTGGTGAGCCGGCGGTGGTGGTCGGCCACTCGTTCGGCGGCGCGATAGCGCTCAATCTCGCTGCGGCACGGCCCGACCTGGTGTCGGGGCTGGTGTTGCTGGACCCCGCCGTCGGCCTCGACGGCACCCGGATGCGCGACGTCGCCGACGCCATGTTCGAATCTCCGGATTACACCGACCGCGAGGAGGCCCGTGCGGAGAAGGTGGACGGGTCCTGGGGTGAGGTCGAGCCCGCCGAGGTGGAGCGCGAACTCGACGAGCACCTCGTGCCGCTGCCCAACGGCCGCAGCGGATGGCGGATCAGCATTCCGGCGATGCTGTCCTATTGGAGTGAGTTGGCGCGCCCGATAGTTCTGCCTCCCAACGGAATACGCACCACGCTGGTGCGGGCGAGCAAGGTTCGACCGCCGTACGCCAGCGACACGCTGATCGCCGGACTCTCCGAGCGACTCGGCTCCGATTTCCAGCTGCTGGAGTGGGATTGCGATCACATGGTCGCCCAGGCGATGCCCGCGGACACCGCCGCGTTGGTCCGCGATCATCTGAGCTGACCGTGGCGGCGATCACCGACGAGCAGGTCGAGACGGTGCGCGCGCTCGTCGCTGCGGTGCCGTCGGGCAGGGTGGTGACCTACGGTGACATCGCCACCGCCGCCGGGCTTTCCAGCCCGCGCATCGTCGGGTGGATCATGCGCACCGACTCGGCAGACCTGCCCTGGCACCGGGTGGTGCCCGCGACGGGAAAGCCGGCGCCGCATCTGCACAGCCGGCAGCTGGAACTGCTCCGCGCCGAGGGTGTGCTCACCCGCGACGGCCGCATTCCGCTCAGCGAGTGCCGACACAGCTTCTGAACCGCGCGAGACGATCATTTAGGGGCACGCTCGGCGAAACCGGAGCGCTCAGGCCTGGGTCACGGCTTTGAGCTCGGCCAGCGCCGCACGGATATGCACGGCAAGAACCTGATTGGACGGATCGTCGAGCCAGCGTTGGAAGGCGACCTTGAGCACGGCGACCCCGGCCTGTGCGGTCAGCGCGGCCGCGGACGCGGTGGCGCCGCGATCTCGCAGGGCCGCCGCGATCATCGTGGCCATCGAATCGAGTTTGATCAACTCACGCTCCTGCAACGCCGGATTGGCGTCGATGACAGCCTGCCGATTCTTCGAGTACGGGCGACGGTCGTCGAAGAATTCCGACCATGACTCCAACGCCGTGCCCACGGCGTCCAGCGGCGCCACCGATGGCGGCACGTCCTCGAGCAGCGCGACGATGGCCCGCGCCATCTCATCTCCTCGGAAGAGGACCTCGCGCTTGTCAGCGAAGTGGCGGAAGAACGTCCGTTCGGTGAGGCCTGCGCGCTGGGCGATCTCGGCGACAGTCGTCTGGTCGTATCCGCGCTCCAGGTACAGCTCGAGCGCGGCCCGCTCCAAGCGACCCCGTGCGTCCGGCTCCCAACGACTCACCCGGGAATACTACGCCGATGACAGTTGCTGACATCACTCGTACAGTTCGATGTCATTGACTGACATCACCGCATGAAGGGATGAACGATGCACGTATTCGTCACCGGCGCCTCCGGGCACATCGGATCGCTCGTGGTGCGCGAGCTGCTCGACAATGGTCACCAAGTCAGCGGTCTGGCCCGCTCCGCCGCCTCCGCCGAGGTGGTCGAGGCGGCCGGTGCGCAGGCCGTGCGAGGCAGCCTCGACGAACTCGACGTCCTGACGACCTCGGCCACCAATGCCGACGCGGTCATCCACCTGGCGTTCAAACACGACTTCACCGACTACACGGGCGCAGCAGCGTCGGACCTGCGTGCCGTGGAAGCGATGGGCGCCGCACTCGCGGGCTCCGGTAAAGCCTTGATCAACACCTCCGGCACGGCAATGCTCGCGACCGGGGCGTCGAGCCCGCTGGGCACCGAGACCAGCACGATTGATCCGTCCGGGGCCCGGGCACCGTCCGAGAACGCCACGCTGGCACTGGCCGGAAACGGTGTCCGCAGTGCAGTGATCCGGCTGGCGCCCACGGTGCACGGGCCCACCGACCATCAAGGCTTCATTCCGACGCTGATCGACCACGCCCGCACGACGGGCCAGGCCATCTATGTCGGCGACGGCGCCAACCGGTGGCCTGCGGTGCACAACCTCGACGCGGCCCGCCTGTATCGGCTCGCAGTGGAAGCAGCGCCGGCGGGGGTGGTACTGCACGGCGCTGCAGAACAAGGAGTGCCGTTCCACGACATCGCGCAGATGATCGGCACCAGACTCGGCGTGCCAGCGGTGAGCGTCTCGCCCGAAGAGGCGAGAGAGCAGCTCGGCTTCATCGGATGGGTTGCCACCCTTGATAACCCGACCTCGAGCGCGATCACTCGCCGGCAGCTGGGCTGGCGGCCTGAACACCCGACGTTGCTCGAAGATCTGGCCAACGGCGCATATTTCGGCTGAACCGGCCCGCGCCGCTACAGCGCCAGCCGAACCAGCGTTGCGGTGCGGGCGAGCCCCGGGAATGCCGCCGCGGTCGCACGCGGATGCAGGGCGTGTACCGCCAGCCGGAACATCAACGCGCGTAACAACATCTGCGGCCACTCGGGTAGCGGCGCCCATCGCTCGACGAGTCCGTCGTCGGCACCACCCCACGACAGCGCGTCGACGACGACGACGCCCGCCGCCCACGCGGGCGGGCGCCAGTACGGCGTGATGTCGGTGATGCCCGGCGCGGCGGTGCCCGCGAACAGCACGGTGCCGTAGAGGTCACCGTGCACCAGCTGGCTGGGGCTCTTGGTGGGACGGCGCAGGGCGGCAAGCTGGTTGATCAACTCGACGGACTTCTCTCCGTCGGCGGTGCCCGGGGCCACCCGCGCTCCGGGCGGGAGCGCATGCAGGGGTCGTTCCTCCCAGGCCGCCCGGTCGGCGGCGATGAACACGTCCACGTCGGCCCACGGCGCCACCGGCGGTTGGGTCAAGAACCGCGGCCGCTCCAGTTTGGCCGTCGCCTCGTGCAGCCGCACCGCGGCCGAGACCACCTCGTCGTGGCGCGGTTCAGGCGTACCCGCGACGTAGGTGTCGGCGCGCCAGCCGGCGACGACGTAGCGGCCGTCGGTGGAGCGGACCGGCCTGGCCAGCCGCACCCCGTCGACGAACAGCGTCTCCCGGACCTTGGCCGACCATGCGGCACGGGCGTGGTCGGCAACCAGTGAGAGCACCACCTCGCCGCACCGCCAGCCGCCCTCCCAGCTCGAGCCGAGGGGCGCCGGGCGGACCCCGGACAGGCCGAATGCCGCAAGCACATGGTCGGGCGGGCGCTCGGCGGTCACCGAAACAGCCTAAGCGCAGCGGGGGCGAACCCAGCGTTAGTACATCACCATGTCGGGTTCGAGTTGCTTGGCCCAGGCCACGATCCCGCCCTGCAGATGCATCGCGTCGTTGAATCCGGCCTTCTTGATGACGGCCAGCGCCTCGGCCGAGCGCACCCCGGTCTTGCAGTACAGCACCGGCACCCGATCCTGGGGCAGCTTGGCCAGACCGTCGCCGGTCTCGATGGCCGACTTCGGGATGAGCTCGGCGCCGTCGATGCGGTTGATGTCCCACTCCACCGGTTCCCGTACGTCGATCAGGGCGTACTTCTTGCCGGAGTCCAGCAGTTCACGCAGCTCACGCGGCGTGACGGTGGAGTCGAGCACGGCTTCGGAGGCCTCGTCGGTCATGGCGCCGCAGAATTCCTCATAGTCGATCAGCTCGGTGATCTTCGGCGTCGAGGGATCCTTGCGGATCTTGATCGTGCGGTACGTCATGTCCAGTGCGTCGTAGACCATGAGCCGGCCCAGCAGCGGGTCACCGATGCCGGTGATCAGCTTGATCGCCTCGGTGCCCATCACCGACGCGATCGACGCGCACAGGATGCCCAGCACGCCGCCCTCGGCGCACGACGGCACCATCCCCGGTGGTGGGGGCTCCGGGTAGAGGTCGCGGTAGTTCAAGCCCAGACCATCAGGGGCGTCCTCCCAGAACACCGACACCTGGCCCTCGAACCGGTAGATCGAGCCCCACACGTAGGGCTTGCCCGCCAGCACCGCGGCGTCGTTGACCAGGTAACGGGTGGCGAAGTTGTCGGTGCCGTCGAGGATCAGGTCGTACTGCTTGAACAGGTTCACCGCGCGGTCGGGCTCGAGGCGGAACTCGTGCAGCCGCACCTCGACGAGCGGGTTGACCTCCAGGATCGAGTCGCGGGCGCTCTGGGCCTTGGGCCGGCCGATGTCGGACTGGCCGTGGATGATCTGGCGCTGCAGGTTGGATTCGTCGACCTCGTCGAACTCGACGATGCCGATCGTCCCGACGCCCGCGGCGGCGAGGTAGAGCAGGGTCGGCGAGCCGAGTCCGCCGGCGCCGATCACCAGCACGCGCGCGTTCTTGAGTCGCTTCTGCCCGTCCAGACCTAGGTCCGGGATGATCAGGTGGCGGCTGTAGCGGGCCACCTCTTCACGGGTGAGCTCAGCCGCGGGCTCTACCAGCGGCGGCAGCGGTGTTGACACCGAATATCTCCTTGGTTGGCTCTTGCCATCATCTCAGCAGGTACGTGATTCAACAGCAACGAGGGTCTGGCACTTCCCGCGTGCTCACGGCCATCGAGGGCGCGCTGATGTAGAGGATTTCCGGCGCGGCGCCGCACAAACCGGCGCGCTCGCGGAACTGGGTCGCGGACAGTCAGGCGATGGGGTACGGCCAGGGGTTGAAGCGGCAGGTCTTGCCGTCGGGGGTGACCGTGCCGGGGTCGAAGCGGGCCGCGTCGTTGTTACTGGTGGAGAACGTCTGCTGCATCATCACCGGCGCCAGTTCACCGTCTTCGGCGCACTGCTCATGGCGCTGGTAGCCGATCGCGTGGCCGACCTCGTGGTTGATCAGGTACTGCCGGTAGGAGCCGATGTCGCCCTGGAACGGCACCGCCCCGCGCACCCAGCGGGCCTCGTTGAGCAGCACCCTCGGCTGCCCTTGGTACACCGGGTTGTAGCAGGACGCCTCCAGCTGGATGTCGTAGCCGCAGGCTTCCCGCACCGTCATCGGGGAGGTCAGCGACACCCGGAAGTCCGGCTGCACCCCGGAGGCCGCATCCGTCCGGACGAACGCGAACTGAGGGTTGTGGGTCCAACTCTTCGGGTTGGCCAGCGTCTCGCTGACCATCCGCGCAAACCCCTCGTCGCCGCCGTAGCTGGTGGTGTCGACGCCGTCTTCGACCTCGACGGTGTAGGTGAACACCTTCGTGGTGCCCTCCCCCACCTGCGGTGTCCCACCGGGCACGACGCGCCAGGTGCCCGCCCCCATCGGAGTGAAGGGGCCGCCCTCGGGCAGGATCCCGGTGGGCAGGTTGGCGTCGAACTCGGTCAGGCCCTTGGGCGGCGCGCCGATGATGGCGGTGCTGGGCACGCCGATCGTCGGAGGACCCTGCACGGGGCCTTCCTCCTCGAGAGCGCGCGGCGCCGAGGTCCCGGTGATGGTCTGATAGAGCACCACCGCGGTCAGCACGACCAACACCGGCAGCGCGTAGGCCCGCCATCCGTAGGTGGACACGAAACGACCGATCCAGGTCTGCTTGCGCCAGCGTTTGCGCTCGTCGCGATTGGACCTGACCCGGCCGGACGCTTCAGCCAGCGGATCGCGCTGGGCGCGAAGGGGCTCGCGCCACTCATCGCGGAGCACGGGGACGCGACCGCCCCCGCGATGCTCCGGACCCGTTTGCCCTCCTCGCGAGCGGGAGTCGTAGGTCACCGAAACAGGATGACACAGGTCAACGGACTTCCTCTCCCGGCGCGCCACCGCCCGGCACGCTGGGCGGGCCGGACCCGCCCTTCCGCGAAGGTCCCCGTGACGGTAGTAGTGTCAGTGCGAAGCGAATTCACCGTGCCGGTCGCGC
>CAXEZH010000310.1:0-5796 GCA_964000695.1 uncultured Mycolicibacterium sp.
GGAGGTGCTGCGTGCGTGACTTCATCTGCCCCAACTGCGGTCAGCGGCTGGCGTTCGAGAACTCGGTGTGTCTGAACTGCGGCAGCTCGTTGGGCTTTTCCCTCGACGACATGGCGCTGTTGGTCATCGCCCCACCCGCGGAGAGCGAGCACGCCGGCGCGGTCGACGAGAGCCACTATCAGCTGTGCGCGAATCTGCATCTGGCCGAATGCAACTGGCTGGTGCAGAAAGGGCCGATCGCCAAGCTGTGTGTGTCCTGCGCCCTGACCAGGACGCGACCCAACGACGCCGACACGGTGGCGCTTTCGGCCTTCGCGGGTGCCGAACGCGCCAAGCGCCGCCTGATCGCCGAACTGCACGAGCTGAAGCTGCCGATCGTCGGGCGCGACGTCGATCCCGACTACGGGTTGGCATTCGACCTGCTGTCCAGCCGGTTCGAGAAGGTGTTCACCGGGCACGACAGCGGCCAGATCACCCTGGACCTCGCCGAAGGCGACGACGTGCATCGCGAGCAGTTGCGCGTGTCGATGGACGAGCCGTACCGCACCCTGCTCGGTCATTTCCGCCACGAGATCGGGCACTACTACTTCTATCGGCTGATCGGCACGTCGCCGGACTATCTCGCCCGGTTCAACGAGCTCTTCGGGGACCCGAACCTGGACTATCAGGCCGCACTCGACCGGCACTACAGCGAGGGCGTTCCACCCGGCTGGGAGGACGACTACGTCTCGTCCTATGCCACCATGCATCCCGCCGAGGACTGGGCCGAGACGTTCGCCCACTACCTGCACATCCGGGACACCCTCGACACTGGTGCGGCGTTCGGCCTGGCGCCGGCGACCGCCACGTTCGACCGCCGGGTGCTGGGTCCCAGCGGTTTCGACACGATCATCGAGATGTGGCTGCCGTTGGCGTGGTCGCTGAACATGGTGAACCGGTCGATGGGCAAGGACGACCTGTACCCGTTCGTGCTGCCGCCCAAGGTTCTCGAGAAGATGCGGTTCATCCACACCGTCATCGACGAGATCACCTCCGACCCGGCCAAACTGGCCGAAGTCGGCGCCCCCGTCGACGGCCAGATGCAGCAACTCGATTAGCTCGCTGGCGAAGCCGTCCCCGGCCTGTCGAGTAGAGTGACCGACCCGTTCGTGCCGTCCACACGTACACGTTGCCCGGTGCGGAGGCGCGTCATCGCATCGGTGATCCCTGCGACCGCTGGAACCCCGTACTCGCGGGCCACCAGGGCGCCGTGTGACACCACTCCGCCTACCTCCATGACGAGGGCTCCGGCCAGCAGGAACAACGGAGTCCAGCCGGGATCGGTGCTTGCCGCGACCAACACCTCTCCAGGCTGTAGGCCGGCGCCCACCGGGGAATCCAGCACGCGCACAGTGCCCTCGTGCACTCCGGGGGAGAGCGACGTACCGACCATGACGTCAGCCGTCGCATCGCCCGGCGGGGCGGTTGACGCGTAGACGGTTTCGCCTTCGCTGGTCAGCACCCGGGGCACCAGCTTTCGAGCCAGCTCCCGCTGGAACGCCCTGCGGCGAGCCGTCGCCAGCGTGGCCAGGTCGCGCCGTTGGCCTTGCAACGCTGCGCGCACGTCGTCGCCGTCGAGGAAGAAGACACCGTCGGCACTGTCGAGGAGGCCATCCGCGAGCAGTGTTTCGCCGCACCGCTGCAGCATTCGTCGGCCGAGTGCCATCGCACGCACCATGTCGAACTTGGGTCGCTCGCGTAATCCGCCGAGCTCATGATGGCGCTGCAACAAGTCATTCAGAATCACAGCCGGGACTCGCCCCCTGACCATGCGCACGTGGGCGACCAGTGCATCGGCGGCCCGACGGCTCTGCGCGGCGCCGGCCTCGAACGTGTCCAGCGCCCCGGAGTTCAGGTATCCGTCGATGAGCTGCACCACGTAGGTGGGGTCATCGACGAGCCGGGGCAGTCCCAGATCGACCTCCCGATCGGGCGCCCGATGTCCGAACGCGGCCAAAGCGGCCCCCATGGCGATGGTGGGGTCGTGCGGCAGCCACCGCAGAACGGGTTCGAACTCCTGTGACGATCCGAGCCACCGGCAAACCAGTAGTTCGATGCCACCCCGAACCAGCCACTCGGCGTACGCAGCGCCCAACTGATCCAGCAGCATGTTGCACGTGGCCGCCGGCAGTACGCGCTCGACGAAATTCTGTTGTTCCGATGGTGACTGGATTCCGTCCGCGAGTCGTTCGAGCTGTGTGAGTGTCTCGTCGGCCCGGGCCACGGCGCGGCGGCGGGCGTGCGCCGGCGCGACGACGGCGACGGCCACCTGCGCCAGCAATGATGGCACCCACCTCAGCAAGCCGCGAGGCATCCACGTGCCGCGGCCGCGTCCGAGACGGGTGGCGTTCTGCGCCAACCACATCCGCAACGCGGTACTGCCGTTCGGATCTTTCAAGGCGAAGTTGGCCACCATGCGTCTCGCCAGACGCGGTCTCCGCAGCAGCTCTGTGGCGTCCAGGAACAGGCGGTCGGCCACGACCGGCAGCCAGTCCGGTGGCGCGCCGATTTGCCTCGGGCGCCGGCCGGTGAGCCAGAAGCCGAACCAGCCGCCGACCATGGCTCGGAAGAATGCGTTCCCCACCGGTGTCATCGGCTCGGCGATGCCCTGCGCGAACAACATGACTGGCAAGAACACCCGCAGGCCCGGTCGGGTCGGGGCGGGCACCGGGAACAACGACGTGATCGGCCTGGACTGGACCAGCCAGCAACGGCCCTCGGCCACCGCCCATTCGACGTCTTGTGGCGTACCGAAGACATCGGCGGCACGCCGTCCCAGATCGACCAGCGTGTCCAGCTGTTCGGCTGTCAGCAACGCGCGGTCGGGCTCCGAGATCGCAGATCCGGTCGTGGTGTCGATCATCCAGCGCCCCGGGTTGCTGCCACCGCCGACGACGGCCTCGCCGAGCCCCGGCGCTGCTTCGACGACGATTCGATCGCGCCGACCCGACCGCGGATCGGCGGTGAACAGGACTCCGGCCACGTCGGCGGCCACCATCGGCTGCACGACCACCGCGATGGAGATGTCGGCGTGGCCGATGTCTTTGTCGCGCCGGTAGGCGATAGCGCGGGCAGACCACAATGAGGACCAACACCGCCTGACCGCATCGCATATGGCGTCGGAGCCGACGACACCGAGGATGCTGTCTTGTTGTCCGGCGAAGCTTGCCTCCGGCAGATCCTCGGCGGTCGCCGAGGACCGGGCCGCGACGGGGGCATTGCCGAACAGCGCGCAGGCTGCCGTGATCTCCTCTCGCAATTCGTCGCTCATCGGCGCGGCTTCGAAGGCCTTTCGCAACCGTGCGGACGCCGCGGCCACGGCATCCGGGCCTTCCCCGACGTCGGCGAGTTCCCGGGTGATCCGCGCGTCCAGGCTGTGATCGCCGACGAATCTGCGGTACGTCGAGGTGGTCACCACGATCCCGGGCGGCACCGGCAACCCCGCTCGTGTCATCACGGCCAGATTGGCGCCTTTGCCCCCTGTCCGGCTGCGGTCTGTGGCGAGGACATCGTCCAACCGGCAGATCACCGAATCAGTCATGGTGTGCGAACTTAATGATGGGGCCGTCACGGCGACAGGGCCGAAGGCCCCCACCTGCGTCGTAGGTGGAATTCGTGCAACACGCCCGGTGACGTTGGCCGTGCAGTGGTCTCGACGTCCCTACGATCACTCGGTGGCTGATCGCTATGGCGCCGACATTCTCGCCCACAATCCGCACCGCAGACCCCGCTCCACCGAGGTGCCGATCGAGATCGGCATGGTCGTCGAGGACGCGCAGAGCGGATTCGTCGGTGCCGTCGTGCACGTCGAGTACGGCAGGATGCGGCTGGAAGACCGGAACGGGCGTACCAAACCCTTTCCGATCGGGCCCGGATATCTGATCGACGGCAAACCGGTGATCCTCACCGCCCCGCGCAAGGCGGGCCCGGCGACGCCGGCGCGCACCGCCTCGGGGTCGGTCGCTGTCGCCGGCGCCCGGGCCAAGGTGGCGCTGGCCAGCCGAATCTATGTGGAAGGCAGGCACGACGCCGAGCTCGTCGAACAGGTCTGGGGTGACGACCTGCGCATCGAGGGCGTCGTCGTCGAGTATCTCGGCGGCATCGACGACCTCGCCGCGATCGTCGAAGAATTTCGCCCCGGCCCGGGACGTCGGCTCGGCGTCCTGGTGGACCATCTGGTGAGGGGGTCCAAAGAGGCCCGAATCGCTGACCAGGTCATGCAGGCGGTCCGCCGCAGCCCTGGTGGAGAGCACACCTTGGTCGTCGGTCACCCGTTCATCGACATCTGGCAGGCGGTCAAGCCCGCACGGCTCGGCCTGCAGACGTGGCCGAAGATCCCGCGATCGCAGGACTGGAAGCACGGAATCTGCGCCGCTCTTGGCTGGCCACACCGCGACCAAGCCGACATCGCCGCCGCGTGGCAACGGATCCGCGGGCGGGTGCGGGACTGGACCGACCTCGAGCCCGAGCTGATCGGACGGGTGGAGGAACTGATCGACTTCGTGACCCAACCCGCGTCATGACGCAGTGGTAAGCAGGGAGCGTGTCCGAGAGCCTGTTCGACGTTCCGGCTGAGCCGACGCCCGTGACCGGTGGCGGGGCTGCGGCGTCGGCGCCGCTGGCGGTGCGCATGCGGCCGGCCTCCCTCGACGAGGTGGTCGGCCAGGAGCACCTGCTCAAACCCAACTCGCCGCTGCGGCGACTGGTCGAGGGCTCGGGTGCGGCGTCGGTGATTCTCTACGGACCGCCGGGGACGGGCAAGACCACGCTGGCCTCGCTGATCTCCCACGCCACCGGCCGGCGCTTCGAGGCGTTGTCGGCGTTGTCGGCAGGCGTCAAAGAGGTCCGCGCCGTCATCGAGAGCGCGAGAAGCGCCGCGATCCGCGGCGAGCAGACCGTGCTGTTCATCGACGAGGTGCACCGCTTCTCGAAGACCCAGCAGGACGCGCTGCTGGCGGCGGTGGAAAACCGCGTGGTCCTGCTGGTGGCGGCCACCACCGAGAATCCGTCGTTCTCCGTGGTGGCTCCGCTGCTGTCGCGCTCGCTGATCCTGCAGTTGCAGCCGCTGACCGCCGCCGACATCGCCGCGGTGCTGCGGCGCGCCATCGACGATGAGCGAGGTCTGGGCGGTGCCGTGACGATCACCGACGACGCCCTGGAGTTGCTGGTGCAGCTGTCCGCCGGCGACGCGCGCCGGGCCCTGACCGCGCTGGAGGTGGCGGCAGAGTCCGGTCAGGAGATCAGCGTCGAGATCGTCGAACAGTCGCTGGACCGGGCCGCGGTCCGATATGACCGCGACGGCGATCAGCACTACGACGTGATCAGCGCGTTCATCAAGTCGGTCCGCGGCTCTGATGTCGACGCCGCGCTGCATTATCTGGCGCGCATGCTGGTGGCGGGGGAGGATCCGCGGTTTCTGGCTCGCAGGTTGATGATCCTGGCCAGCGAGGACATCGGGATGGCCGACCCGTTGGCCCTGCAGACCGCCGTGGCCGCAGCTCAGACAGTCCAGTTGATCGGCATGCCCGAGGCGCAGCTGACGCTGGCTCACGCGACCATCCACCTGGCCACCGCGCCCAAGTCCAACGCCGTGACCACAGCGCTGGGAGCGGCCATGGCCGACGTCCGTGCGGGCAAAGCCGGCCTGGTGCCGGCTCATCTGCGGGACGGGCACTATTCCGGTGCCTCGAAGCTCGGTAACGCGATCGGCTACCGGTACGCTCACGACAATCCCGACGGCGTTGTGTCACAACAATA
>CAXEZH010000311.1:0-36268 GCA_964000695.1 uncultured Mycolicibacterium sp.
CGCACCTGTGCCGCGCTCGTCGAGCGCGGTGCCCGGGTGCGTGCCGTCGTCCGGCGCGCCGGCGCGGCGCCGCGCCTGGACGGCGTCGAGGAACGGGTCGGTGATTTCGGTGATCCGGCCTTCGCCGCCGAGGTCGTCGACGGGACCCGGGCCGTCGTGACGACCGTGCACCCGATGGGCTCGGACCGCCGAACCCAGCACCGGGTGGCCGTCGAGGGAACTCCGGTGATCGCCAGCGCGGCACGCGACGCCGGCGTCGACCGGCTGGTGCACATGTCGACCGCCGGGGTCTACGACCGCTCGCCCGGTGTGGGCGACGTGGACGAATCAGCCGCCCTGGTCGGCGACGACGGCGGTGACTATCCGGTCACCAAACGCGACACCGACGCGGCGCTGGCCGACGTCGACGGCATCACCCGGGTGCTGGTACGCCCGCCGGCCATTCTCGGTCCCGGTGCCACCTCGATCTGGAACACGTTGCGCCCCAACGAGATGGCAGACAGCGGGGCGGCGCACCGGACCAACCCGGCCAAGACCTTCGCCTGGGTGCACGTCGACGACCTGGCCGCGCTGCTCGCCGACCTGGCGACCGGGCGGATCGCCACGTCGACTGACCTGCAGCAGGGACCGATCGAGGGCGGCTGCTCGGTCGTCAACGTCGCCGGCGAGGCCGCGACCCAGCGGGATTACCTGACCGCGGTCACCGACGCGCTGGGCATCGAGCCCGCCTGGGACGACGAGCCGGCGTGGACGGGCCAGATCGTCGCCGACCGTGCGCGGGGTTGGGGGTGGACCCCGCGGGTCTCTCTGATGCAGGCGCTCGACGAGCTCCGGGACGGTCTAGCGGCGTTGAGCCCTCACACCTGCGGGTAGGGCGCCCAGCGCTTGTCGTAGCCGGCTTTGCGCGCGGCCAGCTGCGCCGCCCGCTCCTGCGGCGTCACGAACACCGTGCCGGCGGGCAGCTCGTCTTCGAGGTCCTCGAGCTTGACCACCACCGACTGCACCGAGGGCACCGCCGGTGATTGCGGATCCAGGTTCTGGAACCGCATCGAGATGATGCCCTGGTTCAGGCCGCCGGTCGACACCCAGTTGGCGACGCCGGGATCGGCGACCGACACGACCATTGTGTAGGTGCCGTCGGCGTTGTCGATCGACTGATCGTCGTTGAGACTGGTCTGCTCGTTCCAGTAGTCATCGGTGATGGTCCAGTCGTTGTAGACCGGCACGGTGAAGAACCCGGCGTTGCCCGGATCGATGGTCAGCACCAGTGCCTCGTCGTCGGCGAGCTGGAAGTAGCCATTGCTCTGCAGCTGGTTGGCCAGGAACTCGGCGTTGCTGGCCGGCTGCGTCATGACGTTGGGTTGGCGCAGTTCGCCGGTGTCGGGGTCGGTGGTGGCCAGTGCCATGTACTTGGCCTGCTCGTTGGCCCCGCGGACCAGCAGCAGCAGGGCGGCGAGCGTTCCGCGCACGGGGCGCCATTCGGCGATGCCCAGCGGCGGGATCAGAGACACCAGCGACGTCAGGAACGGGCTGTCGTTGACCAGGCCACCGAGCAGGACGAAGCCGCCCAGCTGGGCGAACAGGCTGTTGCGGGGACCGGCGACCCGCTGCACCGCCAACTCCATCGGGTCTTCGACGTTCCAGTCGCCCAACGTGTTTCGAGCGGCGATCAGCGTCGACCGGGAGGTCAGCTGTAGGTGGTTGGTCTGTCCTGGAGCCGCCGGGTCGCCGCTGACGGTGATGACGAACGACCCGTCGTCGTTGATGTCGAGGTCGGACAGACTCAGGATCGTCGACGTCGTGCCCGCGGTGCCCTCGAGCACACTGAAGGTGGTGTCGGCCGGGATGCCGTCATAGATGCGGCCTGTGAGCACGTACTCCGAGGTCTTGTTGACCGCGATGAAGCGGTAGATGGTGTCCGGGTTGTCGTAGAGCAGGCGCGAGCCGCCGACGTCGATGCCGTACCAGCTGTGTGGGGGCGCGACCTGGGTGACCACCGCCGGGTCCAGCGGGTTGAGGATCTGCTGCTGGAACGACGCGGCCAGCGCATATTCGTCGATGGCGTTGTCCAGGGCCTCTCGGTTCGCCGCGTCGGGACCGCCGACGAGGGCGAACTGCTCCTTGGCGGCGGCGAGGAAGCCGAACCGCAGGATGATCTTCATCAGGGCCACGGGCAGTGACTTCGCCGTCGACATCGCGATCTTCTCGCGCTCGATCTGCTGCGGGGTGCCCAGCGGGCTGACCTGGTTGGAGAGTGCGGCGTCGGCGCTGAGGGTCTGCTGCTCGGTGACGACGGGGGTCTCCGTAGCTGCCAGGCGCCGGGGTGCCGGTGCCGGAACCGCCGGGGCCGCCGCCGGTACCCGCGGGTCGTCGGCATCTGACCCGGTATCCGAGGCGGCCTCGGCGGTGACCTCCGGTGCCTCGACCGTCCGGGCGACGGTCACGGTGGCGTCGAGTGCGGACTCGTCGGCGACGTCATCATCCGACTCCGTGTCCACCTCCGCGTCGGCTGCTTCCTCCGCCTCTGCCTCCGCCTCCGCCTCGGCCCCGGCCTCTGCTTCTGCTTCTGACTCCACCTCGGCGGCTTCCCCGTCCGGGTCCTCGGCCGCATCCTTGCCGACGGCCTCGGTGGCCGACGAGGTGCTCACCGACGACGATTCCGTCGAACCCGACGAAGCTTCACCGGTCGGCGAACCACTCGCGGACTCGGAGGACGACTCGCCCGACGACGCGCCGTCGGTGTCGGCGTGTGCGGCGGGGACGGCCAGCGCCGTACCCACACCGAGAAAGACGGCCAGCGCACCGACCCTGCCGATGAACTTGGCGTACCCCAGCGCGGGACGTGGCTGCTGCTGGGCTGCCGGCTCCGATGATCGGCGCATCCCGCCTCCTGGTGTGTGCTAGATCACTATTGCTCCACTAGGTGTAGCAGTAGCGATGCCCATAGCGCAACACTTGCGAGGATGTGTCTCACGGATGCGACACGCGTCTAACTTTGTCGCGGGCGGGACGCGCCCGGCCGCTCAGGCGGTGGTCAGGTAGTCGGCCCGTCCGACGTAGACGATGCCGGGGGACGGGGCGGTCGTCGCTGCCTGCGCGATGGCCGCCGCGCGCATGACGATGGTGTCGTCGACCATGTCACCGGACACCACCGTGAAGCCGATGCCGGCTCGGACGAATTCCGGCCGCATCGCGTAGAGCGCGCTCTCGCCGGCGCGCTTGCTGACGGCGACCGCGGCATAGCCCTTCGGTACCGCCTTGTGGGGGAAGAAGTGTGCCTGGTGACTGGTGACGAACACGATCCGCGCCCCAGCGGGCATCAACGGCATCGCCAGCGTGGCCAACCGTTTCTGCGCGTCGCGGTTGAGCCGCATTGCGTACTCGGGGTCGGCGCCCGTCTCGCGGCCGTCGGAGGCATTGAGGATCAGCGCATCCAACCGCCCGAACCTCGCCCGGATGGTCTCCATCATCGCCGTGACATCGGCTTCCTCGGAGATGTCGGCCGCGATCGTCGAGGCCTGACCGCCGACATCGCGGATCGCCTGCGCGATGGAGGCCGCGCGGTCGCCGCTCTTGCGGTGGTTGACGAGCACGTGGGTGCCGGGGGTGGCGAGTTGCAGCGCGACCTGGGCGCCGATCCCGCGAGACGCTCCGGTGATGAGAACGATCCGTTCGGGTCCGAGTGGCATGCCGACTCCTTCCGTCGCGGCCGCTGCGTCCGTCGCACCTGTGCGGCCGGTTGCCGCCACCCTACACCGATTTCTAAGAAAAATAAGGGCCAAATAAGGTCACGGTAAGGCCATGAAGTGGTTGCCCTGCGGTTGGCTCGGCGGTCAGTAAGTCCGCGGCAGGGCTACGGCGAGTGCTCCTCGATGTACTCGTCGGCGTCCTTGTCCCGGTTGTCGACCCCGTCGAGGGACTCGCGCTCGGCGTAGAACCTGAGCCACTGCATGCCGAGCTGGTGGCGCAGCTCGAGCGTCGCGCTCTTGATGAAATCGGGCATCGCCTCGCGTTCCTCCTCGTCGAGGTGCGAGCCGTTTTCTTTGCGGGCGGTGTTCACCGCTTCGAACCACTGCGCACTTCCCGGCTCGTGCCGCCGTGACTCGCGCACCGCGTCACGAATGTCGTTGTGGTCGGTGATCGCGTCCTCGGTCTCGTCCTGCGGGTCCCCCTCGGGGTTGCCGGGATCCTCCCGGCCGCCGTGCTTCAACAGCGCGGGGTAGAACACGGCCTCCTCGGCCTCGGCGTGCGCGTCGAGCCGGGCGCTGAGCACGCTCCAGATCGCCTGCAGCTCGGCATCGGACGTCGCGTCGTCGAGTCGGAAGAACTGCCGCCGCAGCCAGTCGTGGTCGGCGTAGATGAGCTCGATGATGTCGGCCATGAGCGACAACTTCCCCGCTGGGGGGCGGTCGAAACGCCCGTCAGGAGGCAGGCATCGCCAGCGCGTGGACCGTCTGTGCGTCGGTGATGCCCTTGAGTCGAACCTCGCGGCCGGTGGTGAACGAGAAGCCGTCGGCGTCGGCCAGCGAATCTCGCAACGCCGCGCTGACCAGGATCTCGCCACCGCGGGCCAGGTCGGCGATGCGGGCGGCCATCACCACGTCGAGCCCGAACAGGTCGTGTCCACGGCGCACCGATGTGCCCGCGTGGGCGCCGATGCGCACCCGGATGCCGTTCCACCGCTCGGTGTCGCCATCCAGGGCTCGCTGGACGTCCACGCTGCACCATAAGGCTTTGGCGGGGTCGGCGAAGGCGATCATGAACCCGTCGCCCTGGTTCTTCACCACGTATCCGCCGTGGGCCGAGACGCTGTGCTCGACCAGCTTGTTGTGCCGTTCGAGAACGGTGATCCAGTCGCGGTCGCCCAGCGTCTGGTTGTGCCGCGTCGAATCCTCGATGTCGGAGAAGAGCAGGACGACGCTCCCGTCGGCCGTGATGCGGGCGAGGTCGGGACGCTCCACCCGGGCCCAGCCGGCCAGATCGTCGATCGAGTGGCGGATGGACCCACCGAGGCCTTTACGGATCAGCGAGTCGGCGGTCTGCACCGTGTCGACGACCGTCTTGACCGCCAACGGCGCCACACCGCGGGGTCTGCGCCGCGGCCGGCTTTCAGCGCTTCGAGTGGGGCGAGCCCGCAGAGCGCGCCGCGCCGACATCAGCTTCCGTCGCATCACCAGCGTCACGACGCCCAGCGCGATCAACGCAGCCAACTCAAGCACGGCGACGACGAACAGCGCGACGGTCACGGAGCGCCCCGGTCAGCCGAACAGCGTGTCGAGGACGTCACGCTCTCGGTCCTGCCAGCGCCGGACCTCGGCGCGAGCCTTGTCGATGTCCTCCGGAGCGAGGTGGTCGGCGCCGTCGGTGGTGATTCGGCAGACGTCCATCGGGCCACCGACAGTCGGAGAGGTCTCGTCGAGTGCGTCGAGGACACGCAACGCGGCCAGCACGCCGTACTCGACCGGGCGCTCGTTCATCCGGAAGTTGGCGAGCAGGGCACGCGCCTGCTGCGCCATCGGCGCCCCGCTGCCGATGGCGTGGAAGCCGATCTCCTCGTAGTGGCCGATGAGCCCGTGCGGGTCGACGTCCACCATGAACGGCTTGCCGTCCGAATAGCCGGCGGCCAGCACGTAGGTCGCCGGCGTGGAGCCGCTCTTCTCCTGACCCGGAACGTCTTCGATGAAATTCTCGTAATGGTGCTGCAGCACCGGCACGACCCGGGTCTGCAGGGCCCGCCCGACGTCCCCGGCCTCGACGATCGTCTCGGGTTGGGAGTCGAATATCTGCTCGAGGTCGTACAGCACCGCGCGTGAGCCGCTGCCCGCCCACGCAGCCCGCCGACCCAGGCCGTGCAGCTTCTGTGCGGGATAGCTCAATCCGCGGTCCGGCTCGGTGATCTGCGAGTCGGCGGCCAGCACCAGCCCGTCGGCGCAGCGCAGCGCCAGTACCACGGTCATGGCCGGGCCCGTCTCACGGTGGCGTCATCCGGCGACCGGTGCGAGCGCCGCGCAGGTGAAAACCCTGACCTGGCCGGCCACCTCGGCGTGGCACTGGGACAGCAACGGCTCCGACAACTGCTCTTCGAGTGTGACCTCAATGGGGCCTGCCTTTCCGTTCAGTGTCACCAGGATGTGGCCGTCGCCGCGCTCGACGTGCAGCGGGGCGAGCGCGTCGATGCGATCCTCACCGGTCTGTTCGCGCGCAAAGTACTGCGCGGCCTGCACCGCATGCGGCAGCGAGGTCCGGCCACGCAGAAAGCGGTTGTCCAGCCGTCCCTCGAGGTAGCGCCGGACCAGACCGGCCGAATCGGTCGTGTCCACCCGGCCGTAGCACAACCCCTCGGGCAACACCAGCATCGTCGCGGCGAATCGGTCGCCGCCCAGATGTGAACACTCCCAGGTGTTTTCCGGAAACTCCTCGGCGATGGCGCGGCAGGCGCTGCGCCCGCGTACCGCACAACACTGGTCGTGGGTGCCGTGCGCACAGACGGCGATCAGCGGCCCGGCCGACGGCTCACCATCCGAGCCGTCCAGGGCGAGGTCGGCATAGGCGTGCGGATCGTCGACCTCGCCGCGGTACAAGGCCTCGGCACCGGGTTCGGCGCGGGCGACGTACCAACGCCACCGCGGCGTCGCGGGCCGGCGACCGTGCCGGCGGATGGCCGCGATCCGCATGCCCGCCTTCTCGGCGCGCCGGACGACGGTCCGGCCCAGTGCGGGATCGATGATCGCCGGGGACTGCAGAAACGCCGAAGGCCCCCAGGCACCGGACAATTCGAGCAGCAGCCAGTTCGATCCCGCCGACGCGGTGCCATACATGGGGTCCCCGCGGGCCAGCGACTGATCGCTGCACGGCACCTTCTTGCGGCTCATCGATCGGCGGCCGCCGGGACGACGACGCCTTCCCGCAGCAGCCGGCGAATCAACACCGTCGCATCCGCGGGGTCCAGCCCGGGAGTGCTGGCGGCGGTGACGACGAGGCCGCCGTGCAGTGCGGCGAGGGCCGGTGCGCAGGACATCGGAAAGGTCATGACACGGTCGGGGAGTCGCAGCACGACCCGGCCGTCGGCGTTTTCGACCGCGGCGGGGAGAGCGTGTCGCCACCGCACGGAGGTGGTGTCCGCGCGGGCGGCCGCGTCGAGAGTGGCCAGGGGTCGCACCGCGACAGGTCGGGTCCGCTCGGCGTGGCGTCGCGTCAGCTGGGTGGCGGCACCGGCGCTGAGTGCGGTGGCGTCGTCGCGCAACCGGTCGACCATCTGGGCCATCACCTTCGTCACCGCGGGAATGATGCCATCCCGGTCGGTGGGTGCGAGACCCATCGGCAGCGACCGGCGGAAGGTCTCGTCATCGGCCAGTTGCTCGATGACCGCCTTGGCGACATCGAGGCCGGTGACCGCGGCGACGCCGACGGTCAGATGAATCGAGGTGGTGTCCTGCGCCTGCGCCGCGTGCACCCACCCACGCGGCAGGTAGAGCGCATCTCCCGGCCCCAGCACCGTATCGATGACGGGATCGGCCTCAACTCGCTCGGCGATGGCGGCGCGATGCTGGGTCCACGGCTGGGACGGCAACGGATGGGCGTGGACGGGTTCGTGCACCACCCAACGCTTGTGGCCGGAGGCCTGAAGCACGAAGACGTCGTGGACGTCGTAATGGAAGTCGAAGCCGCGGCTGTCGGGGGGAGTCACGTACGCGTTGGCTTGAACCGGATGGCCGAGCTCGTCGACGGCCTGCCGGACGAAGTCGATGACCGGCGGCCACAGCCGGTGCAGTCCCTGCAGCACGATCGTGGCACCCGAGGCGAACTCGCCGAGCACCTTCGAGGAGTCCACCTGGTCGGGCATCTCGGCGCCGAATCCGGCCGGGCCCAGGTAGCAGTCCTTGGCCAGCAGGTCGCCGTCCTTGGCCAGCCGGATGAACGGTGAGCGCACCCCGCGCTCAGCGATCAGCTCGTCGACCGCGTCGGGTGAGAGCAGGTCGCTGAAGTCGCGGGGCAGCGCGTCGGCGGAACTGAGCAGGGGTGCTCGCCCCCAGTACGTCGTGGCGAACGTTTGCGTGTCGGTCGCGACGCAGCGGCTCAGCATGGGAGCGCGGTCAGGCGGTGCCGTCGGCGCCGCCGTCGTGGCCCTCGGGGTTCGAGCCGCCGTCGGCCGGGCCTTCGCCGCCCGCGGTGCCGTCCGCGCCGCCGTCGTGGCCCTGAGGATTCGAGCCGCCGTCGGCCGGGCCTTCGCCGCCTGCGGTGCCGTCGGCTCCACCGTCGTGGCCGCCCGGGTTCGAGCCGCCGTCAGCGACCCCCTCGCCGCCGCCGGTGGAGGTGGTGATGTCGTTGTCGTCGAGTGCCATGACGCTTCCTTATCTGTCAGCGACCCGGTCGGGTCCGTCCGCGACCCCGGTTACGGGGCTGCACCGTGTCGATGCCCGCGGTGCAGTGTTGCCCCGCGCAGCGCAGCCGAAACGCGGGGCCCGCCGCTCAGGCCGACAGCCGCTTGTCCTCGCTCGCCTTGTCCGCGTCGGCGTCCTCGGACTTCTTGCCGCTCAGCCTGCGCAACCCGGACGATGCCTTCATGAGCCCGCGGGACGACTTCGTCGGTGTGCCGTCGTTGCGGCGCTGCAGGAACTGGGCGATCTTGCGCAGCACCAGCGCCACGGCCGGCACCAGCAGAGCGGTCAGCACCCAGCGGCGGACGGGTGAACTCAGTAGAGCCAACATGTGGCCTCCTCGGCATCGTTGACAGTGAACAGCAGATACCCCGGAAGAGGCCCACATCAAACGGTGCCCGGCAGCGGTGACAGCCGACCCGCGCTGGGTATCCCGTGTCGGATGAAGTATCAACGGTGCGGCTCCGGGCCCACTCTTCTCCTGATCCACGGCATCTCGCATCGGCAGAACTGGTCTCCCGTGATTCCGGCTCTCGCGCGTGAGCGCGACGTCATCGCCGTCGATCTGCCGGGGTTCGGAGAAAGTCCGCCGCTGCCGGGTGAGGTCTCGGTGGCGACACTGACCGATGCCGTCGAGGAGTTCATTGCCGAGCACGATCTCGGTGACGTCGACATCGTCGGCAGCTCGATGGGCGCGCGGATGGCGCTCGAGTTGGCGCGGCGGGGTCACGGCGGGGCGACTGTCGCGCTGGACCCGGGCGGATTCTGGACCGGCGCGGAGGTGGCGTACTTCGCCGCGACGGTCGTGCCCTCCATCGCGCTGGTGCGCCGCATCCAGCCGGTGCTTCCCCGATTGGTGAGCAATCGTGTCGGGCGGACGGCGCTGTTGCTGCAGTTCTCGGCGAAGCCGTCGGCGCTGGACCGCGACCTGGTGCTGAGCGAACTCCGCAACTTCGCGAGTTCCCCGGGCCTGTTCGATGCGCTGGAAGCGCTCATTCGTGGGCCCAAGCAGCGAGGCGCACCATCGGGCACGCTGCGCGCGCCGGTGGTGATCGGTTGGGGACGCAAGGACCGGGTGACGCCCCCGCGGCAGGCGCAGCGCGCCCTCGAGCGCTTTCCGGATGCCGTGCTGCACTGGTTCTCCGAATGCGGCCATTTTCCGCACTGGGATCGCCCCGGCGAAACCGTGCAGCTGATCCTGGACTCGACCGGACCGCGCTGACACCGCCGCATCGATTGCGCGCAATGGGATTGTGTGCAATAAATTAAGGCGATGGCGGCACTACGGCTCGAAGACCAGCTGTGCTTCGCGCTGTACTCGGCATCGCGCGCCGTCAGCTCTGCCTACCGGCCTCTGCTCGACGAACTCAACCTGACCTATCCGCAGTACCTGGTCCTGCTGGTGCTGTGGGAGGACGAGGCCTGCAGCATCGGGCAACTCGGCGACCGGCTGCACCTGGACTCCGGCACGCTGTCGCCGCTGATCAAGCGCCTGGAAGCCGCCGGCCTCGTACGCCGCCAGCGCAGCGTCACCGACGAACGACGCGTCGACGTCACCCTCACCGCGGACGGGCGAGCGCTGGAGGACCGGGCGGCCTGTATCCCAGAGCGACTCCTCGGCTCGACCCACGCCGATCCGGCACAGCTCGCGGCGTTGCGCGATGCCCTGATCCTCATCACCGCCGAGGTCTACGCCCGCACAGGCTGAAACACCCGTCCCGAATCACTCGAGAAAGGCAGCACCATGTCCGAGCTACCGCCACCACCGCCGACCACCCGCGCCCGGACCGTCGCACGCTTGGCCCTGGCCGGCGCGATGGTGTTCGCCGGCTTCAGTCATTTGTTCTGGGCCCGCGAGGAATTCCAGGCGCAGGTGCCGAAGTGGGTGCCGATGGATCCCGACGGCGTGGTGATGGCGTCCGGCGGCGTCGAGATCACGCTCGGCGTCGGGTTGGCCGTGCTCAACCGGGACCGTGTCCTGGTCGGCAGGTTGTTGGCCGCGTTCTTCATCCTGATCTTTCCGGGCAACATCGCCCAGTACCTCAACCACGCGGACGGCTTCGGGCTCGACACCGACACCAAGCGTCTGGTGCGGCTGTTCTTCCAGCCCGTGTTGATCGCCTGGGCGCTGTGGGCCACCGGGATTCCGCGCAGCAAGCGGTGACGCCACCCTGGTTTGGCGATCGCTGCGGGCCGCATTAGGTTTCCTCACGTGACGTTCTCAGGTGCCGCTGTCGCGCGGTGGATCGCGCCCTTCCTGACAGTCGCGGCGGTCGCCGCTGTGGGGGCGGTGTCCGCTCCCGTCCACTCGGCGGACACCCCGGCAGTGCGGCTGGCCAGTGACGCCAACCCGCTGGCCGGCATGCCGTTCTACGTCAATCCCCAGTCCAAGGGGATGCGTGCGGCGCAGGGCAACCCCGATCCGCTGCTGGCCGCGGTGGTCAACACCCCGACCGCGTACTGGATGGACCACATCTCCACCCCGGCCGTGGACGCGAAGTACATCGCCACCGCCCAGGCCGCCGGCACCATGCCGATCCTGGCGCTCTACGGCATCCCGAACCGGGACTGCGGCAGCTACGCCGCCGGTGGGTTCGGTTCGGCCGGCGCCTACCGGGCATGGATCGACGGGGTCGCGGCCGCCATCGGCACCGGTCCCGCGGCCGTGATCCTCGAGCCCGACGCGCTGGCCATGATCGACTGCCTGTCCCCGGGCCAGCAGCAGGAACGACTCGAGCTGATCGGCTACGCCGTCGACACGCTGACCCGCAACCCGGCCACCGCCGTCTACGTCGACGCCGGCCATCCGCGCTGGGTGGCCGCGGACGTCATGGCGGGCCGGCTCAACCAGGTCGGGGTCCAGAAGGCGCGGGGCTTCAGCCTCAACACCGCGAACTTCTTCACGACCGAGGAGTCGATGGGCTACGGCCAGGCCATCTCCGGGATGACCAACGGAGCGCACTACGTGATCGACACGTCACGCAATGGCGCCGGACCGGTGGAAGGCGATGACCTGTACTGGTGCAACCCCAGCGGTCGCGCCCTCGGCGTCGCCCCCACCACGGCCACCGGGAATCCGACGGTCGACGCCTTCCTGTGGGTCAAGCGCCCCGGGGAATCCGACGGTTCGTGCCGCGGGGCGCCCAGCGCCGGCACGTTCGTCAGTCAGTACGCCATCGATCTGGCGCGTAACGCCGGTTGGTGAGAGCGGCGCAGGTTCACTGCCGGCCGCTGCGGATGCGCCGATAGTGGCGCGCGGCGCGTACCCGGTTGCCGCAGGCCTGCGAACACCACTCCCGTCTCGGGTGCGACTTGACGAAGTACAGCACGCAATGAGGTGCGTGGCAGGCCCGTAGTGCGCCGGCCGACGCTCCGGTGAGCAGGTCGATCGCCTCCGCCGCGAGGCCGGCGAGTGCCGTGCGAACGGGTGGCGCGTGCGCGAGGGACTCGCGGCGCAGCGCATCGCCCTGCCGGACGAGAGCGGCTCGCGCCTGGTCGGCGGCCATGTCATTGATGTCGGCCACCGCGGCATCGACGGAGTCGACCGGGGAGCGCGCCGCGGGCCGATCGTCGTCGGTGACGAACGCGGCGACGCGCCGCAGTGAATCCCGCAGTGTGCGAGCCTCGGTCAACTCGGCGAAGCTCGGGTCACTGCCCACATCGACGCCGGCCACGTCGGTCAGCCAGCGACGCAGTGCGGTGGACGTGGTCAGGTCGTCGTGCACCCCTGCGGTATCGGCCCAGACGGTGTTCATCAGCCGCACGGGCATCGGCTCGCCCGGCAGCACCCATTGTGCAGACGGGTCCGGCATGCGGGAATGTTATCACGGGTAGATCGAGTTCCATCCGTTAGAGCCGCCGCCGGCGGCTCCCGAGACAGGAACGGAAACCGCCATGTCCACCACCACCGCCTTCACCCCCGTCGATCCGTCATCCGCCACCGGCACGACTGCGGAACTGCTTGCGCAGGTCCGTAAGTCGCTGGGCACGGTGCCGAACATGACCGCCGCGATGGCGAACAGCCCCACCCTGCTCAAGGCGTATCTGGCGTTGTCCGGTGCCGTCGCCGGTGGCGCTCTGTCTCCCGCGGAGCGCGAGCGGCTGGCGGTGGCGACCGCTCAGCTCAACGGTTGCGAGTACTGCCTGTCGGCCCACACCTACGTCGGCGCTCAGGTCGCCAAGATCGACGCTGACGAACTCGAGCGGGCACGCCGGGGTCAGTCGCAGGATCCGCACCTGGCGGCCCTGCTGGAGTTGTCCAACACGATCGCCGAGAACGCCGGTGACGTGGACGCCGAGGACCTCGACAGGGCCCGGCGGGCGGGCGTCACGGACGAGGAGATCGGTGAGTTGGTGGCCAACCTGGCCCTGAACATCCTCACCAACTACTTCAACGTGCTCGCCGGCGTCGACAACGACTGGCCGGTGGTCTCGCTGTGACGACCGGCTTCCATCCCGGCGAGCTCGTCGTTCAGCAGCGGGCGGGAGCGCTCGACGCCGCCGCGCGACTCGAACCCATGGTGCGTCCCGGCGGCCTCACCCCCGGCGCGGCGACGTTCGTGTCGGGCGCGACGTTCGGAGCGCTCACCGCGCGCGACCGCGCCGGGCGGTTGTGGACGGCGCCGCTGCTGGGCCTGCCCGGCTTCGTGACGCCGGAGTCGTCGTCGACCCTGCGTATTCGCAGCGGAATCGCTGATACCGATCCACTTTTCGACCTGCCGTCGGGCCAGGCGGTCGGTGTGATCGTGATCGAATATGCGGCCCGTCGCCGGTTGCGGGTGAACGGTCACCTCGACAGGAGTGCAGAGGGTGAGTTGCTGGTCAGCATCGCGCAGGCCTACGGGAACTGTCCGCAGTACATTCCGCGGGCGCAGTGGCGCTCCGGGCTGCCGGCGCCGCACCGCAGGCGGGTGCACGACGGGGACAGCTTGCGGGACAGCGACATCGACCAGATCCGGCGCGCCGCCACCTTCATCCTGGGCACCACCCACCCCACGGCGGGGAACGACGCATCGCATCGCGGTGGGCCGCCCGGCTTCGTCACCGTCAGCCCGCGGAGAGTGCGTTGGCCCGATTACCCCGGCAACAACATGTTCAACAGCCTCGGGAACCTCGCCGTGGATCCCACCGCTGCGCTGATGTTCGCCGCGACATCCGGTCGCGTCGTGCAGATCTCGGGGGAGGCGACAGTGACCTGGGGCCAGCCGGCAGCCGAAGAGCCGGACGACACCGGGCGGGGCGTGGAGTTCAGAATCGACCGTGTGGTGGTGACGACGGCCTGAACCGGCGGGCGGCGGGGAGGATGCGTAAATCGCTGGGCCGCCGCGGTGCTCACCGGCGCGGCCGCCGATCTGCCGGTCCGCCCCGCCGCACGATCGCGAACGCCTGCGCGAGCAGGCGGGTCTCGCTGACTCCCGTGTCGCCGCGCCGCTCGAGCTGCCAGCGTCTGATTCCGGTGCTGCGCAGCGCCGCCACCGCGCAGCGGGCGAGCACCTGGGCCTCGAATTCCGCGTCGTCGGTCAGCGGCCGCGACGATTCCATCCGGTCCGCGAGAGCCTCGGCAACCGCCTGCTCGAGCTGGAACAACAATCCCGGGCTCGACTTGGCCAGCTTGGGCCCGGGCGGACCGTCCTGGAACAACCACGACAGGTTGGGTTGGGTCTCGCGCAGCCGATCGGCCGTCACCAGCAGCGCGTTCTCGACGGCCTCCAGCGGGGATTCGGTCGCCGGGCGGCGCCGGATCTCGTCGGCGAGGACCGGAATCCCGGCTTCGATGTCCTTCACCAGCAGGGCTTCTTTCCCGGAGAAGTAGCGGAAGAAGGTGCGTTCGGTGACTCCGGCGGCGTCGGCGATGTCGCGGACCGTGGTCTGGGCATAGCCGCGGTGCTCGAAGAGCGCGTCCGCGGCTGACTGGATCGCGCGCCGGGTGGCGATCTTGTGCGCCTCGCGCTTGCCGACATCAGCGGACATGCAAGAACTATGACAGCTCCGCCCGGCGGGCTCCAGATCTTGTCAGTCCTGACACTTTCCCATAAGGTGTCAGTCATGACAGATTTCTGGCCCATCCGGACGGTCGACGAGCCCGTGCTCGTGGCCGCTTAGCGAGACGAGCCGATGATGCAGTTCCAGGGAACGATCACCGAGGACATCCGCGACTCCGTGCCGGACTGGGGGCCGTACCGAGCTCCACAGGCTCCCGACAACGCCCCCAACGTGCTGTACCTGCTGTGGGACGACATCGGGATCGCGACCTGGGACTGCTTCGGTGGCATGGTCGAGATGCCGACCATGACACGCATCGCCGAACGCGGGATCCGGTTGTCGCAGTTCCACACCACGGCGTTGTGCTCGCCGACCCGCGCTGCGCTGCTGACCGGACGCAACGCCACGTCGGTGGGGGTGTCGTCGGTGGTGAACATGGCGCAGGGCTATCCCGGTCACAGCGGGCGCATCCCGGCAGACAGCGCGCTGGTGTCGGAGGTCCTCGCCGAACGCGGATGGGCGACGTACGCGGTGGGCAAATGGCACCTGACACCGCCCGAGGACTGCCACGCCGCCGGGTCGCGCCGGTACTGGCCGCTGAGCCGGGGATTCGACCGCTTCTACGGATTCCTCGACGGCATGACCGACCAGTGGTACCCGAGCCTGGTCAGCGACAGCAGGCCGATCGATCCGCCGGAAACCCCGGAGCAGGGCTATCACCTGTCGAAAGACCTGGCCGACAACGCGATCGGCTTCCTGCGCGAACACCGATCCTGCGCACCCGACAAGCCGTGGTTTCTGTACCTGTGCCCGGGTGCGGGCCACTCGCCGCACCAGGTCGACAGTGAATGGGCCGACAAATACCGCGGCCGGTTCGATGAGGGTTACGAGCGCTACCGCGAGATCGCGCTGGCCAACCAGAAGGCCCTCGGACTGCTGCCCGACGACACTGCGCTGTCGCCGATGAATCCCTACGCCGACTGCACCAGCGCCGACGGCTTGCCCTGGCCCGAGCATGACACGGTGACTCCGTGGGACTCGTTGTCCGAGGATCAGAAACGGGTTTCCAGCCGGATGGCCGAAGTGTTCGCCGGGTTCCTCAGCTACACCGATGCCCAGATCGGCCGCGTGGTGGACTATCTGGACAGCACCGGCCAGCTCGACAACACGATCATCGTCGTCATGTCCGACAACGGTGCCAGCGGTGAAGGCGGACCAACGGGCACCCTCGACGAGTTCGTGCCTTTGCGCGGTGGCCTGTCCGCGGAGCCGACGCTGGACCGGCTGGACGAGTTCGGCGGACCCGGCACGAAGATGAACTACGCCAACGGCTGGGCGATGGCGTTCAACACGCCGTACAAGTTGTTCAAGCGCTACGCGTCCCACGAGGGCGGGATCGCCGACCCGTGCATCGTCTCCTGGCCGGCCGGACTGCCCGCCCGTGGCGAGGTGCGCGAGCAGTACACCCATGTCAGTGACATCACCCCGACGGTGTACGAACTGCTCGGACTGGAACCGGCGAGAACGGTCAAGGGCATTCCGCAGAGGCCGCTGGAAGGCGTGAGTATCGCTGCGGCGCTGCACGATCCGGATGCACCGAGCGGAAAGAGTACCCAGTTGTACGCCATGATGGGCACCCGCGGCATCTGGCACGACGGATGGTTCGCCAGCGCCGTGCATCCACCGACGTCCGCCGTCCCGGGCCGGCCCGGCTGGTCGAAGTTCCCGCAGGACCGATGGGAACTGTTCCACCTCGACCGCGACCGAAGCCAGATCCGTGACCTCGCCGCCGAACACCCGGACAAGCTCGAAGAGCTCAAGTCGTTGTGGCAGAACGAGGCGACGCGGCGCCACGTGCATCCGCTGAACGATCTGAGCGTGTTCGAGCTCGTCAGCCGCGGCGTCGCTGATCTGACCGCTGGGCCGCCGCGGGTGGTCTTCTATCCCGGCACCCCTGCGGTGCACACCCCGATGAGCGGCCTCGTCCGAGGCCGGTCCTTCGTGTTGCGCACCGAGGTGACGGTCATCGGCTCCGACGCGGCCGGGGTGCTGTTCTCACAGGGCAGTCGGTTGGGTGGGCAGGCGCTCTTCCTCTCCGGTGGTCACCTGCGCTATGTCTGCAATCACGGCGGAGCCGAGCAGGCGGTGACGTCCGACGAACCGATCGCGGTGGGCCGGCACGCCGTCGAAATCCGGTTCAGCAGAACAGGCTCGGATGGCGGACCGTTCGACGCGGTCGGAGGATTGGAGCTGATCGTCGACGGCCGCACCGTCGGCATGCTGGACGGCATGACGATGGCCGGCTTCGATCCGATGCAGCAGGTCACCGTCGGGCGCAGCGTCGCATACTCGGTGTCGCGGGACTATGCCTCGCCGAACCCGTTGCGGCAGGCCACCCTGGAGCAGGTCACTGTGGACTTTTTCGAGGCAAACGAGAGTCCGCAGGACGCGGTCGTCGCGCTCGGGTTCGCTCGGGACTGACCCGGGCCGGCGGAATAAGCAGCGGCGCGCCCGCGTCGGTGCAAGGCATGCATCTACTGACCGTGTACTCCCACCCGTTCACCGACAGATATCCGGCCGCGGTGACGAACGCCTTCCATGAACCGTTCCGCGCGGCCGGTCACACCATCGACGTCCTGGACCTGCATCGCGAGGATTTCGACCCGCGGTTCACCCCGGAGGACCATGCGCACTTCTGGGGCGGACCCATCCCCGACGAGATCGCCGCGATGCACCGCAGAGTGGAGGACGCCGACCGGATGGCCTTCGTGTTCCCGGTGTATTGGTGGGGCATGCCGGCGATGATGAAGGGCTGGATCGAGCGCGTGTTCACGGTCGGCTGGGCTTATCAGTACGGCAAGGGCGTCGAGGACCGGGGCAAGCAACCTCTGACGTCGCTGCTGGGCAACATCCCCACCAC
Organism: uncultured Mycolicibacterium sp.; assembly: GCA_964000695.1. Classification (GTDB taxonomy): domain Bacteria; phylum Actinomycetota; class Actinomycetes; order Mycobacteriales; family Mycobacteriaceae; genus Mycobacterium. Next base: position 17,281 of record CAXEZH010000311.1, read on the forward strand.
GCTGATCGGCATCGGCGGGTCAACCCGGCGCACGTACGACCGCTACGGCTACGACGAGGCGATGAGGACCCAGATCGATGTCGGCACCTTCGCCTACTGCGGTGTCACGGATGTGACCAGCCACCTCATCTACGACGTTGAGGGGGAACACAATTCGGCAGTACGCGATGAAGGTCTGCAGCAGGCCGCCGAAATCGGGCGGGCGTTCCTGGCGCCTGATCGGGTGGTGCGCGACGCCAAGGAGGAGCATCTGCGCCGCCGCGCCGGATGACGTCACGCTAAGTTGACCGCCGTGGGTGCACAACAGCAGGGACGGGTGCTCGTCACCGGAGGATGCGGCTTCATCGGTGCAACGGTGGTGAAGGCGCTGCTGGACACCGGGGCGGGCGTCACCGTCGTGGACCGCACCGCGCCCGTCAGTCCGCTCGACGGGGTGCGCTATGTCGTCGGTGATCTGAGCGACGCGGGCGTGCGCGAGGACGCGGTGGCGCCGGGCACCGCCACGATCGTCCATCTCGCTGCGGCTACCTCGGTGCTGCAGTCCGTGCAGCGGCCCGCGCCGACGTATGCCGACAACGTCGCCGTCACCCAGGAACTGCTCGAGCTGGCCCGCATCCGTGACGTCGGCCAGTTCCTGCTGGCCTCCACGAACGCGGTCGTCGGCAACGTCGGCGAGGCGACGATCACCGAGCGGTTGCCGTTGCGCCCGCTGACGCCCTACGGCGCCACGAAGGCCGCCTGCGAGATGCTGATGTCCGGGTACGCGGGGGCCTACGGGATGACGACGTGCGCGTTGCGCTTCAGCAACGTCTACGGGCCGGGGATGGCGCTCAAGGACAGCTTCGTGCCGCGGCTGATGCGTGCGGCCCTGGACGGCTCCATCGTCACCATCTACGGCGACGGCACGCAGCGCCGCGACCTGGTGCACGTCGATGACGTGGCGCGGGCGGTACTGCTGGCGTGGCAGAGCCGCTACAGCGGCACCGCGATCGTCGGCGCCGGTCGGTCGGTGTCGGTGCTGGAGCTCATCGAGACGGTGCGGACCGTGACCGGCCGACCGCTGCCCGCCGAACACGTCGCCGCCCAGCGGGGCGAGATGCCCGCCGTCGTGATCGACGTGTCACACAGCGCCCGCGCGATCGGCTACCGGCCCAGCGTCGAGCTGGCCGACGGACTCAAGAGCACCTGGCGCTACTTCCTCGACACCGTCGGCGATTCATGACACGGCTGGCCGACTATCCCGACGAGGTCGACGCGCGTGCCGTCGCGGAGTTCGAACAGCACTACCCGGCTCTCGAGCTGGCCGAGCTGGTCGTGGTGATCGCCGCGTACAACGAGGCGGACGGAATCGGCACGGTGCTGACCGAGATGCCGAAACGGTGCTGCGGAATGCCGGTCGATGTCCTCGTCGTCGTCGACGGCGCGACCGACGCCACCGCCGAGGTGGCACGTGCGCACGGCGCCTACACCTGCGTCGCACCGCGCAACCGCGGCCAGGGCGCGGCGCTGCGACTGGGCTACCGACTGGCCGCCCAGCACGGGGCGCGTTTCGTGGTCACCACCGATGCCGACGGCCAGTACGACGGCGCCGAACTGGAGACCCTGGTGACGCCGCTGCTCGACGACCGCGCGGATTTCGTGACCGGGTCGCGCCGGCTGGGGCACCACGTCTCCGACAGCCGCTTCCGCTGGCTGGGCGTGCGCGTCTTCGCGGTACTGGCCAGCGTGCTGACGTGGCGCCACATCACCGACACGTCGTTCGGCTTCCGGGCGATGCGCGCCGAGCTGGCGCGGTCGGTGACGCTGACCGAACCCCAGTATCAGTCCTCTGAACTGCTGCTCGGAGTCACCGCCCGTGGCGCACGCGTCGTCGAGGTGCCGATGACGATGCGTCTGCGCTCACACGGGGCGAGCAAGAAGGGCGCCAACCTCGTCTACGGCGCGAACTACGCCCGCGTCATGATGCGGACGTGGTTCCGGGAGTACGTGCGCGGCGCTCGACGAAGATGAACCGGTCGAACAGCACGAACTTCAGCACGAACATCGCGCCGTAGGTGCCCAGGAACGACGCTCCGACGAGGACGACCTGCCAGGCGTGCGAGTCGACGTGGTCGCGCACCCAGCGGTCGGCGGCGGTGGTGACCAGGATCGCGGTGACGGCGGTGACGATGACGATGACGGCGTACGGCAGCACCTCCCTGCGATGGTGCGGTCGGCCCCGCTGCTGCCAGGCCCAGTACCGGTTCATCAGGTAGTTGGGGACCGCCCCGGCGACGAACGCGAGCACGCTGGCCAGCAGCGGCGCCCCCGCCAGCCAGTAGGTGAGCAGGAAGACCGCCTCACTGATGAGGCCGGCGATGACCGAGGCGCCGGTGTAGCGGCCCCACAGCCGGACGCGGTGACGGCGCAGAGCTGGGCTCACGCCCGGACCCGGGCCACGCACAGCACCGATTGCCCGAACGGTGGGCGCACCACCCGCTCCAGCGCCCGGGTCACCGGAACGACGAAGCGGTCGAACACCGCCACGAGTTTCGAATCCGGTGACGTCGAACCACCCCGGCGCACCGTCAGCCACCACGCGATGCCGCCGAGCAGATTGACCGGCTTGACCAGCTCGACGTCCAGCCCGGCGCGCCGCACGGCGCTCGCCAACGTCGACGGTGTGTAGCGACGCACGTGGCCGACCTTGCGGTCGAACTCGCCGTAGAGCTGCTGGTAGCCGGGCACCCACAGCACGATGCTGCCGCCCGGCTGCACCGCGGTGGCCAGCGACCGCAGCGCGCCGGCGTCGTCCTCGATGTGCTCGAGCACGTTGATGGCGACCACCGAGTCGACCGGTTCCTCGAGCTCCGGCGCCACGCCCAGCGCCAGCGTCCGGGTCTGGACCTCGGGCCGCCCGGCGAAGCGCCGCGCCATCAATTCCACGGCGCCGGGATCCACATCTGTCAGCACCAGCCGGTCGACGTCGTCGAACTGCTCGGCGAATTCGCCCAGACCGGCACCGACCTCGAGGATCGTGCGGCCGCAGTGCGGAGCGATCAGGTCGTACTGGTAGCGGCGGTACCGCGGCTTGTCCCGTCCGGCGGCCTCGAGTTGACGGCCCGTGGCCGCAGTGAACGCCCCCCGGTCCTCGGCCATATGACCCTCCCTGTGAATCGCGCGTGTTGCCGCAATTGTGCACGTGGTTGTGCCCGTGTCTTAGGCTCAGGTTCACCAGCGGCGAAAGGGATGGCTGTTTTGCGAGTTCTCGTGCTCGGCGGTGACGGATACCTCGGATGGCCCACTGCACTGCATCTGTCCGATCGCGGACATGACGTGGCGGTGCTCGACAACTTCGCCCGGCGCGGTTACGACGACGAACTCGGCGTGTGCAGCCTGGTGCCGATCGAAGACCTGTCCACCCGGGTGGCGGCGTGGGAGGAGCACTCCGGAAAGCGGCTCGCCACCTACGTGGGTGATCTGCTGGACGCCGATTTCGTGTATGCGACGCTGCGGGAGTTCGAACCGGACGCGGTCGTGCACTTCGCCGAGCAGCGTGCCGCGCCGTACTCGATGATCGACCGCGCCCATGCCGTCTACACCCAGCACAACAACGTCATCGGCACGCTGAACCTGCTGTATGCGATCGGTGAGCTGGACCGCGACATCCACCTGGTCAAGCTCGGCACGATGGGCGAGTACGGCACGCCGAACGTCGACATCGAAGAGGGCTGGCTGGAACTGGAACACAACGGGCGCAGGGACCGTGTGCTGTTCCCGAAACGGCCGGGATCGTTCTATCACCTGAGCAAGGTGCACGACTCGCACAACATGGAGTTCACCTGCCGGGCCTGGGGTCTGCGGGCCACCGACCTCAACCAGGGTGTGGTCTACGGGCAGACGACGCCGCAGACCGCGCTCGATCCGCGGCTGGCCACCCGCTTCGACTACGACAGCGTGTTCGGCACGGTTCTCAACCGCTTCGTCATCCAGGCGGTGCTCGGCGAGCCGCTGACCGTCTACGGCACCGGCAACCAGATCAGGGGCCTGATCGACATCCGCGACACCGTCGAGTGCATCCGGCTGGCCGTGGAGAACCCCGCCGAGCGCGGCGAGTTCCGGGTGTTCAACCAGATGACCGAGTCGAAGTCGGTGCGCCAGATCGCCGACGTCGTGTCGGCGCAGTTCCCGGGCCCGGTACAGATCGAGCACCTGACCAACCCGCGCATCGAGCTGCAGGAGCACTACTACAACGTCAAACACACCGGGCTGGTCGAGCTCGGTCTGGACCCGCACCTGCTCTCCGATGTGTTGATCGAGTCGATGTTCCCCATCGTCGAGCAGAACAAGCACCGCGTCGACACCGAGAAGCTGTATCCGACGGTGCAGTGGACGAGCTCCGGTAACAGCTGAGCGGCGTGGTCGCCGTCCTGGGCAGCGCCGGCAGGCTGATCCGGCGGCACTGGCTGCTGAGCCTGCTGGTGATCGCCGGGGTGGTGTTGCGCACACTGTCCTGGTTCGCGTATCAGCCTGCGCTGCTGTTCGTCGACTCGTTCCGCTACCTGGGCAACCTCGGGGAGTTCAATCCGAGCGGTCTGAACCCCATCGGATACGAACTGTTCGTCCTGACCCCGCTGCTCGCGGTCGGCGGACTGGAGCTCGTCACCGCCGTGCAACACCTCGCCGGGGTCGTCTCCGCCGTCGCGCTGTCGGCTCTGGCGCTGCGCTACGGCGTGAACCGCTGGTGGGCCGCGGCGGCCGCAGCGCCGCTGCTGCTCGACGGCTATCAGATCCAGATCGAGCAGCTGATCATGTCCGACACCTGGCAACAGGTGCTGCTGGTGGCCCTGCTGTGGGTGCTGTTGGGTACCGGGGCCCCCAGCCCCCGCCGGGCGGCGCTGGCCGGGCTGCTGGTCGGGATGGCGGTCATGCTGCGCCTGGTGGCGCTGGCCCTGGTGGTTCCGATCCTCGGCTATCTGCTCATCGCCGGCGGCGCATGGCGGTTGCTGCGCACCGCCCCCGGCTGGCGGACGGTCGGCCTGCGCACCGTGGCCTTCGTGTTGGCCTGCGGCGCGGTGCTCGGCGGCTACGCGACCTATTTCCACGCCGAGACCGGCAAGTGGGGTCTGACCCGCACCACCAGCCAGGTGCTCTACGGGCGTGCCGCGGTGATCGCCGACTGCGACACCCTCGAGTTGGATGCGCTGCTCGAACGGGCCTGTCCCACCGAGCCGTTAGACGACCGCCGGCGTCTCGACGACTACGCCCACATCCAGCGCGAGAAGGGGTTCCGCGACCGCTTCCCGCCGGGCACGGATCTCTACCAGGTCCAGCGGGAGTTCGGCTGGACCGTGATCGGCCAGCAACCCCTGGATTTCGCCGCAGCGGTCGCGGTGGACTTCGGCAAAGGCTTCCGCCCCACCCGCGTCGACGCGCCCGGAGACGTGCCGGTGAGCCGGTGGCAGTTCCAGCGCGAGTTCCCCAACGCCGACCGGGAACTGACCAAGGACGTCGCCCAGGAGTTCAGCGGGCGCGATCCGACCACGGTGCCGGGCCTGGCCGCGTTCCTGCGCGGCTACCAGCTCAGCGTCGGCTACACGCCGGGGCCGCTGCTGGCGGTGTTCGGGCTCATTGCCCTGGCCGCCCTGCTGGGCGTGGGCCGGGCCCGCACCAGTGGCGTGCGGTCGGCCATCGCGCTGGCCCTGGGGATGGCGCTCACCATGCTCGTTCTCTCGGCCGCGTTCGAATTCTCCTGGCGCTACCAGCTTCCCGCGCTGGTACTGCTGCCGTTCGCCGGTGTCCTCGGAATCCGGGCGTTCCGGCGTCGACCCGCGGCGCCCGTTCCCGCGGGGAGTGAATGGCAGTGGCAGCGCCGCACCACGTGGCTGCCGGACAGGTGACCGCGACGGTCAGCCGGCCCAGACGTCCTCGACGTAGCGATCGGATTCGACCAGCCCGGTGAGCCACCGCTGTGCGGCGTCCGAGTCTGTGCCGGTGCGGGACCGGTAGATGTCCATGAACGCCTCGCGGACCGCGGGTGCCATGCGCGCGCCGTCCCCGCACACATAGACGTAAGTGTCCTTGGCGGGGTCACCCAGCATGTCCCAGACATCGTCGGCGTCCGCGGCGATGCGGTCCTGCACGTACCGCACCCCGTCCTGCGGCGCCCTCGAGAACGCCGGCCGCATGCGCACGACGCCGAGCGCCTCACCTTCTTCGAACTGCTCGCGGAAGATGTAGTCGACCGCGGGATCGCGGACGCCGAAGAAGCACAGCGCCGGGGCGAAGGGCTCACCGGCCTGTTGGGCGGCCAGGCGGTCGAGCAGGAAGCCGCAGAACGGGGCGACCCCGGTGCCGGCGCTGACCAGGATCACGTTTCGGGTGGGTTCGGCGCCCGCCCGGAATGCCTGGCGCGCGGCGTCCACCCGGGCCCGCACGACCTGACCGGGCTTGGCCGCCGCGAGGTGATTGGAGGCCACGCCCTGGAACAGTCCGCGGCCGGAGCGCGCCGGTGCGTCGAGCACGCTGACCACCAGGCCGACCACCTGTGGCGACAGTCGTGACGACGAGCCGATCGAATAGTGCCGCGGCGTCATGGGTTCGAGTAGCTCCAGCAGCTGGGCGCCGGTGATCTCGCAGGCGGGGAACTCCAGCAGACATTCCAGCGGACTGAGCACGGCCGGCTCCGCTGACGCGGCGAGGTCTTCGAGACGCTGTCGTTCGGGTGCGCACGGATTGGTCGCCGCCAGCCGCGTCAACTGACTGCGGGTGGCGGGCTTGCGCAATTCGACGAAATGGGTGAGCAGCTCGCGCACGCTGACCTCCCGGTCGAGGGCGATCAGCCGCCGCGAGTTGCGTCGGGGGTTGATCGACAGCCGCAGGTCCGGCTCGATCTCCAACAACTGGATCACCGTGTCGACCAATTCGGGTGGATTGTCGGCGAGCACGGTGAGGTGATCGCCGGTGTGGTACTCGATGCCCTCCGGAAGCGCAATCCGCACATAGCGTTTGGCCTGTCCGAAAGCGGTGTCGCTGACCAGCTCGGTGTTCTCCAGAACCGTCATCGGGGTCACGTCGAAGCGGGCGTCGATGGCGCTGGTGACAGGACCGACGATGGTGCGCAGCTCGTAGAGCGGTTCGTCGGCGTCGCTGACGGGCGCGGCATCCGGGTCACCGAAGCGCTGTGCCACTGCCGTCCAGAACGCTGCGGAGAACTCCTCGACCGTTCCGGTGAGGTCACCGGAGGTATCGGCTGAAGCTCGCCCAACCAGGGCGGTGGCGCCCAGCTCGGTGAGGCGTTCCTCGATCTGTTGGGGGATGGCCTGGTACGTGTCGGCCCAGTTGTGGTCGCCGACCCCCAACACCGCGAACAGCGGGCTGCCGGTCAGCGAGGTGTCGAGGTCGTTCAGCCAGGACATGAACACCCGGGCGTCGTCGGTGGGCTGTCCGTTGTAGGACGCGGCCACGATGAGGGTGACGTCGGCCGCCGGCAGCGCTCCGGCCGCGCTGTCGAGGGGCGCCACCGTGGCCAGACACCCGTGGTCGGTGCCTTCCTCGGCGAGCTGCGCGGCCAACGCCCGGCAGGTGCCCAGATTCGAGCCGTGCAGTACGGCCAGCGTCGTCCCCGCCTTGACGGCGGACCCGGGAGTGTTGGTGGGACGCGAGTCCGGTGCGGCGTCGGGGCCCGGGCGGTCCGCCCGTTCGTCCGCGGTGCGCCGGAGGAGATCGAGGTGAAAGCCCACGGGGCGCCGGCTGCCGGGACCGTCCCACTGCAGCACGTAGTGTCGCGAGTCGATCATCCGGTAGCGGTGGACGATGCGGGCGATCGCCATGGTGGCCTCGTGCAGCGCGAACTGGCGACCGATGCACGAGCGCGCGCCGGTGCCGAACGGTTTGAACAGGCTTGCCGGCCGGGACTGGCTGCGCTGGGGGGAGAATCGCTCGGGGTCGAACAGTTCGACGTTGTCCCCCCAGCCGGGCTGGCGGTGCAGCGCACCGGTGAGAACACTGACCGCCTCACCTTTCTTGATCGGGTACCGGTCGCCGATCACCGTGTCGGCCAACGCCATCCGGTCGAACTGCAACACCGGGGGAGACAGTCGCAGCGTCTCGCTGATGACCTGGCGCAGATACTCGAACTTGCCGATGTCGTCGTAACTGGGCAGGTAGTCGTCGTCGCGGCCGAACACCTGGTCCACCTCGGCCCGGACGCGTTCCAGCACGGCGGGGTGTCGCACGATGTTGTAGAGCGTGTTGGGCATCAGCTCGGAGGTGGTGAGCTGGCCCGCGATCAGAAACGTCATGATCTGGTTCTTGACGTTGTCCGGGTCGAGCAACGGAGCGCCGTTGGCGTCGTGGCCGAGCATCACCGAGAGCAGGTCGTCGACATCGTCGCTACGGCCGGACCGGTGGCCGGCGACCAACTCGTCGAAGAACGTGTGCAGGGTCGTCAACTCGTCGGTGAATGCCGGCGTCACCCCGTTCTGGAAGACTTCGCCCAGCGCTGCGGTGAAGCTTGCCGGGATGGGCGCCATACCGGCGACATCGAACGACTCGAACCGGGCACCGAAACCGGCCAGCGCAACGGTGTCCATCGCCAGTTTCTGCAGATCGGTGGACACGTCGACCGCGTCATGCCCCGCGGCGGCGTCCCACCGGCCGATCAGCTGAGCGTTGATGTCGAGCATCGCGGAGTGATAGTTGCGCAACCCCGCATAGCTGAAGCCCGGCAGCAGGACATCATGGGCCTTCTGCCAGTTGGATTCGCCGTAGAACGCGGTGAACAGCCCGTCGCCGGCCAGGGGACGGATCCTGGCCAGCGACGCGGTGAGGTTCTTGGCGAAGCGGGTCTCGTCGCAGAGTTCCTCGACCAGTGGAGCCGAGCATGCGTAGAGCTTCCGTTCGCCGTTGAAGTCGGCGTAGAACAGGGGCCCGTGCAGTTCTCCGAGCAGGTCGATCGGAAGTGCGTAGGGACGCCCGGCCAGGAGTTCCGGCCCGGGTAGGGGGCCTTCTGCCGAGGCCACGTCGGTCAGCTCAGGTGGTGCGGACGGTCCAGGCTGCATGCGGTGGAGCCTAATCCGGTGGCTGCGCCGCCGAAGGCGATCAGCGAGGCAGACGCTCACGGCGTGGACAATGGCGGGAGTGACCCGAGACGACACGACCGCCGCCCGATGACCGAGCCTGCCACCTCGCCGAGCGTGCGGGCGTTGGAGACCCTGCTGGAGACCGCGACGGACGCGTTGTCGCCGCTGATGCGGCTGTATCGCCCTTATGTCCGTGGCCTGCAGAATCTGCCGGCCGATGGCCGATTCCTGCTGGTGGGCAACCACACCCAGAACTCGTCCGAGGTGCTCCTGATCCCGTACTACGTGCGCAGCGCCCTCGGAACACGGGTCCGTCCGCTGGCGGACCGGCAGTTCGGACGGATGCGCGGCCTCCAAGCCGACCTCGTCACCGCCTACGGAGCTGTGGTCGGCACCCCCGACGCCGCCCACCGGTTGATGGACGACGACGAGACGATCCTCGTCTTCCCCGGCGGAGCCCGGGAGATCGCCAAGTACAAGGGCGAGGAGTACACGCTGAGCTGGCAGAACCGAGATGGCTTCGCGCGGATCGCGATCGAGCACGGTTATCCCATCGTCACCGCGGCGCTCGTCGGCGGCGACGACGTGTACACCAGTATGGTGAGTCGCGACAGCCGTCTCGGCCGTGCCAGCAGGTGGCTCAGCCACCGTCTCAGCGGCCGCTCCGACATGGGGATGCCATTGGTGCGGGGCATCGGCCCGACCCTGGTGCCCAGACCGCAGCGGATGTACCTGTCATTCGGTCCGCCGATCGCCACGACCCCCACCGAGGGGGAGGCCGACGACACGTGGGCTGCCGCGGTCAAGGGGCGGGTGCAGCGACAGTTGGAGGCCGAGCTCGAGGACCTGCAACAGATCAGGTCCACTGACCCGTTCCGGCAGCTGAACCCGCTGAGCTGGCCGGCTGCCCTCACCCCGTAGTCCGGCTGCCCGGCGCAAAACTACGGACTTTCCGTGATTCCCCCGGCGGACCGACCGTGTCACTGTCAGGTCGGGACGACGCAGCACGCGTGCCGCGAGAGGAAACACGATGACGGACGACAGGTTCACGCAGGCCGGCGTCATCACCGCAACCACGGTGCACGTCGACGGCGGCGGCACGGCGATCTGACGGGAGACCTTGAAATGGCCGAGCTCGACGACATCATCAACCGGCGGCGTTCGTCCCGGATGTTCCTGCCGGACAAAGCAGTTCCCGCCGAAGCGTTGAACGAGGCGCTGACTCTGGCCATGCGCGCACCGTCGAACTCCAATGTGCAGCCGTGGCGGGTCTTTCTCGCCGTGGGGGAGCGCCGAGACCGACTGGCGGCCGCCATGGTGGCCGCGGCGCGCGCCGAGCCGCCGAAGGCGATGGGACTGCCCGAATCGTTCAGCGCGCGTCGACGCGAACTCGGCGCGCTGGTGTACGGATCGATGGGGGTGGCGCGCGATGATGCCGACGGCAGGTGGACGGCGCAGCTGCGCAACTTCGAGTTCTTCCGCGCCCCGGTGGCGGGCATCGTGTGCATGCACCGCGACCTCGGCATGGCCGACGCGGTCGGGGTGGGGATGTTCCTGCAGACGCTGCTGTTGGCACTCACCGAACGCGGCATCGACAGCTGCGTACAAGTGTCGACCGCGCTGTATCCCGACATCGTCCGGGAACATCTGTGCATACCGGATGAACTGCGCGTCCTGTGCGGAGTGTGCATCGGCTACGCCGACCCGAACTTTGCCGCCAATCACCTGGCCGTTCCGCGCAATCCGCTCGCGCAGAACGTCGAGCTCCTCGACGACTGAGGACTCGCGCCGTCATACCTTTCTCAGGAGCGGCCGGCCGAGGACCGGGCCAGCTGCTGGAACTGGTCGTCGGCCCATTCGATCTCTTCGCAGATGCGCTGCGCGTCGGCATACAGGGCGCCGAAGAACGCCCACTGCCGTGGAATGTCGTGCTCACCGTCGACAGCGGCAGCGCTGCCGAGCGTGTGCAGCGCCGACCGGCACTGATCGTTCGCCGTGATCAATGCGGTCCCGGCCTGCAGGTCCGACATGGAGTGCAGGGACGCGCTCTCGGCGATCGCGTCCCGTACCGCGGACAGCACCGCCGCGTACTGGCCGAAGAACTCCGTGCGGGCGCGGCGACCGGCCGACTCCTCCTCGTCGGACCCGGTGAAGCGCAGCAGCCCGGCACACACGAACACCAGTTGCTGGGAGATCCGTTCGACGACGTGCACGGTGACCCGGTGTCCGTCGAACGTGGGGCTGGCGCGAGTCACCAGCCTTCGCGGATTGAACTTCGACGTCTGGAGGGCGTGGTCGATGGTGCTGCGGGGCTGAGCGGACAGGCCCGGCAGTTCGTCGCTGCGCCTGCGCCAGTCCCTGGCCTGGTCGTCGTCGGGCGCCCCGTCGCCCAACCCGGCGACCATGTCGTCGAGCAGCGCGACCACCGACTGGCAGTACGCGCCGACTGCGTCTTCGGCGCTGCGATAGCGCAACGGCGGGGCGATCAGCAGGTTGGTGCCGACCGCGATGCCCGCGCCCAGCAGGACCATGGCCGCGAGGTCACCGATCAGCATCAGCGGCGACGTGCCCGCGTCGGGCATCGCCACCACGCCGTAGGCGAAGACAGCGGCGACCGTGACGTTGAAGCCCTGACTGCCGAGTCGATACCAGCGACCGATCAGCATGCTCGCCAGGAGGATGAGCGGGAAGAGCCACAGGCCGGGACCCCACGGCAGCGCGACGGCGCTGACCAGTCCGATCCCGACGAGCACCGCTGCGGTGTAGTGAACTGCCTTCTGCACCGACTCGGCGATGGTCTGCTGCATCAGCAGCATTGCGGCGAACGCGGCGAACGACGCGTTGCTGGCGTGGAACACATCGGTGGCCAACGCCCACGCGATCGTTCCGGCGATCACGGCCTTGATCAACATCAACGCGTTGTCGGCGCTCATCGCCACACCGGGGAACACCGCGCCCACCCGTCGGGCGAGCCGAGCCGCAAGACCACGGATCACAGGGCCTTCCTCCCTGTCGCTGTCGACCATCGAACCGTGATGGGGTTCTTCCCGCTGCCTACGCGGCTGAAACGGCGAGCCACGTGGGGGGTGTACAACCTTCAGGTATGAAGTTCGGGATCGCCACCTTCGTCAACGACGACACCATCGACCCGGTGACCTTGGCCCGCGCCATCGAGGAGCGGGGCTTCGAGTCGCTGGCCGTCGCCGAGCACAGCCACATCCCGGCCAGCCGGGAGTCGGCCTATCCACTCGGCGGCGACCTGCCGTCGATCTACTACCGCACGCTGGATCCCTTCGTGACGCTCGCTGCAGCCGCCGCGGTGACGTCACGCATCGACCTGATCACCGGCATCGCGCTGTTGATTCAGCGCGACCCCATCACCACGGCCAAAGAAGCCGCGAGCGTGGACGTGATCTCCGGGGGCCGCTTCGTCTTCGGCGTCGGTGCCGGATGGAATCTCGAGGAGATGCGCGACCACGGCACCGACCCGGGAACGCGCGGAGCGCTGCTGGACGAGCGGATCGAGGCGATCAAAGAGCTCTGGACCGCGGAGCCTGCCGAGTACCACGGCCGCTACGTCGACTTCGACTCGTCGTATCAGCGGCCGAAACCGGTGCGTGAACCGCATCCGCCCGTCTACATCGGCGGTGACTCCGACGCCACGGTCCGGCGCATCATCCGTCACCGGGCGGGGTGGATCTCCAACCCGCTTCCCGCGGACCGGCTGGCTCGGCGGGTGGCGCAGATCCGCGAGAACGCCGATTACGACGTGCCGTTGACGATCTTCGCCGCGCCGCCCGATCCGGAATACTGGCGCGCCGCCGAGGACGTGGGATTCGACCATGTGGGCTTGTTGCTGCCGACCAAGCCCCGCGATGCGTCGCTGCGCATCCTCGACGACCTCGCCGAGAAGGTGGGCCGGTACGGCGGCTGACTGCGCTCGGTTGCAGATGTTAGTGTCGTCAACATCAGCTGTGGGAAGGAGTCGCGCTGACCTCCCGACGCTCCGATACCTATCACCACGGAAACCTGCGTCAGGTCCTTCTCGACCATGCCGTCGACCTGGCCCGCACAGGTGGCCCGGACGCCGTCGTGATGCGCGACGTGCAGCGACTGGCCGGAGTCAGCAACTCGGCGGCCTACCGCCATTACGCCGACCGCGGGGAACTCCTGGCCGCGGTGACCGAACATGCCCAGACGCTTCTCGCCGACGCGATGGCAGCTCGGCTCGACGCCGTCGCCTCGAGGGGGTCGAAGGCCAAACGGGCACTCGCGCGGTTTCGTGCCACCGGGCAGGGCTATCTGGACTTCGCGCTGGCCGAGCCGGGGCTGTTCCGAACGGCGTTCGCCCACAACGTCTCCGGGGACAGCGGGACAGCCGATGAGCCGGTGCGAGTGCCGGAACACCATCCGTTCCAGATCCTCATCCGCTGCATCGATGAGCTTATCGCCACCGGCGTGCTGGCTGCCGACCGGCGCGACGGTCTCGACGAGGCGGCCTGGGCCGCGGTGCACGGTCTGTCCACCCTGCTTCTCGACGGCCCACTCAGCGGCCTCGACGACGCGCGCAGACAGTTGATCATCGACCGGCTGCTCGACGTGATCGCCGACGGCCTGCAGTAACCGCCGCGCAAATGTTGACAGCACTAACATCGTCTGACATCGTATCCAAATGTTAGCGTCGTCAACATCGAGAACGAGGCGGTAAGACCCGTGACCATCAGCCCTAGCCGCCCCGTCGGGCACAGTCGGGTGCGACACCGCCCCGGACTCGTTCTGGCCGTCGTCCTCATCGCGGCACTGGCGATCAACGTCGAAACGACGATCGTCAATGTCGCTCTGCCGACGTTGAACTCGGAGCTGGGTGCATCGACGCGCGGGCTGCAATGGATCGTCGACGCCTACAACCTCGCCTTCGCGGCCCTGGTTCTGGCCGGTGGCACCGTCGGTGACAAGTTCGGGCGGCGCGGCACGCTGATCGCCGGCTTGCTGCTCTTCGCGGTCAGCAGCGTCGCCGCGGCCCTGTGTACCTCGACCGGTCAGCTGATCGCCATGCGGTTGATCATGGGAATCTCGGCGGCCCTGATCTATCCGACGACACTGGCGTTGATCACCGACACCTTCCGGGATCCCCGGCAACGCGCCGCCGCGATCGGCGTGTGGGGTGCGGTGACCGGGCTCGGCGTAGCAGTCGGACCGATACTCGGCGGTGCACTCCTCGAAACATTCTGGTGGGGAAGCCTTTTCCTGGCGCTGGTACCGATCGCGCTGGTCGCCGCTCTGGGAGCGGTGTTGTTCGTCCCGCGGTCGGCGGCGGAAGCAGACACCGCCCTGGACCGCGGCGGGCTGGTGCTCTCGGTGGTCATGCTCGGTGCCCTCGTCTACACGATCATCGAAGCGCCCGAGCACGGGTGGACCTCCGCGCAGACCCTGACAGGATTCGCCGTGGCCTTGGTGTCAGCAGTGGCGTTCGTCTGGTGGGAACGCCGTGCCGGCGATCCGCTGATCGACGTCGGGCTGTTCGCCAACCTGAGGTTCAGTGCCGCCAGCGGTGCGGTGACCGTCGCGTTCTTCGCGTTGTTCGGGTTCATCTTCCTCATCACGCAGTTCTTCCAGTTGTTGCAGGGCTATGGCCCGCTGGAGACCGGGGTGCGGATCCTGCCGGTGGCGCTGTCGATCGCGGCCGGGTCGGTGCTCGGCACCCGCCTGGCGGTGACACGCATCGGCACCAAGGCGGTCGTCTTCGTGGGGCTGGTGATGCTCACCGCGGCGTTCGCCTGGGTGGCCACCATCGACGTCGACGTGTCCTATCCGGTGGTGGCGGCTCAGATGGTGCTGCTCGGCGGAGGACTCGGCCTGACCACTGCCCCGGCGACCGACTCCATCATGGGGGTGGTGCGGCCGGAGCAGGCCGGCGCGGGCTCGGCGGTCAACGACGCGACCCGGCAGGTGGGCGGCACGCTCGGGGTGGCGGTCGTGGGCAGCATCTTCTCCACGCTCTACACCCGCGACCTGTCCGCCGATCAGGTGCTCGCCGCCGCGCCCGCGCCGGCTCAGGAGGCCGCCCGGGAGGGTCTGGCACAGGGGCTCGCCGTCGCGGCGCAATCTCCGCCCGCGGTCGCCGACACGCTGCGCGGGGTCGTCAGCGATGCGTTCATGTCGGGGCTGCATGCCGGCTGCCTGACCGCGGCCGGCGTCTGTCTGGCGGGGGCGTTCTTCGTGCTCAGGTTTCTCCCCGCTCACCCGGTGAAGGCGGCGGCGTCATGACCGGCACCCTGCGCTACGGTCCGTGGGCACTGGTGACGGGCGCCAGCGACGGTATCGGACGCGCCCTGTCGCAGCAGCTGGCCGCACAGGGATTGAACGTCGTCCTGGTGGCTCGCCGACGCGACGCGCTGGCGACGCTGGCCACCGAACTGTCCACCCTTCATGGCGTGCAGACCTCCGTTCTCGCGGTCGATCTGGGGGATGCCGTCGGCGTCGACGTCGTCGAGCAGCAGACCCGCACGCTGGACATCGGCCTGGTCGTGCTCGCGGCCGGATTCGGAACCACGGGAACCGTTCTGGAGACCTCGTCGGCGGACGAGATGGATCTGCTCGCGGTCAACGTCGCAGCGGTGATGCGCCTGGCGCACACCTTCTCCTCTCGGCTGGCAGACCGGGGTACAGGAGCGCTGGTGTTGTTCGGGTCGATTGTCGGCTGGCAGGGGGTGCCGGGTCAGGCGAACTACGCTGCGTCGAAAGCCTATGTGCAGAGCCTCGCCGAGGGGTTGCAGGGCGAGTTGCGACCGTTCGGTGTCGACGTGCTCGCCGTCGCGCCTGGTCCGGTCGGATCCGGTTTCGGCGCCCGGGCGGGGCTGGACCTCGGCTCGGCGACGAGCCCGGACACAGTCGCCCGCAGCACGTTGGCTGCGCTGGGACGCCGGCGCACCGTCGTTCCGGGACTGCAGGGCAAGTTCCTCACCGCGGCGCTGTGGTCGCTGCCCCGACGGTGGCGGAGCGCCATTCTCAGCCGGGTGATCTCGG
This sequence comes from uncultured Mycolicibacterium sp., assembly GCA_964000695.1. GTDB lineage: Bacteria > Actinomycetota > Actinomycetes > Mycobacteriales > Mycobacteriaceae > Mycobacterium. The sequence continues at coordinate 33,369 of CAXEZH010000311.1, forward strand.
GTATGCGACGGCGATCGTCAGCGTCCCGTCCCGCAGCCGAATAGACGCTCGGGTGAAGGCATGGTGGTTGACTGTGGTGGGCGAATACACTGAGCAGGAGGCCGAATGGATCCCGTGACCACGCAGGCCGAGGTCGAAGCCATCAAACAACTGAAGGCGCGCTACTGCCGACTGCTCGACACCAAGCAGTGGAACGAGTGGCGCGCGTTGTTCGCCGACGACTTCGTCAGTGACACGTCACCCTCCGGCGGCACGGTCGTCACCGGAGCCGATGAGTTCGTGGACTTCGTGCGAAAGAACCTGGGCAAGCCTTCGCAGCCGACGGTGCACCAGGTCCACGCACCGGAGATCGAACTCGTCACTGCCACAGAAGCCACCGGCGTGTGGGCGCTGAATGACATCGTTCATCTCAAGCCCGGCATCAATCTCGCCGGCTACGGCCACTATCACGAGACGTATGTCAAGGTCGACGGTCGGTGGCAGTTCAAGACCTCGACGTTGACCCGACTGCGTGAAGACGTGTTCAACGGCCTCTTCTCGTTCCGGGTGTCGCCGCGTCTACGCGACGCAGCCGCCCGCTTGGCCCGGCGGTAACCATGGCTGTCACGGACATCGTGCACGAGGTGCCACTGGCCGACGAGATCCTCGACTCACACCGGCATTGTGCTCGCGGTGACGAATCGGGTTGGGCCGCTTACCGCGCCCACGTCTACCGGGTGATCAACTTCGCCCGCGCATTGAGCCCGACGGCGCCGGACCTCGACGACAAACTGGCGATCGCTGCGGCGTTCCACGACATCGCGGTATTCGACACCCTCGACTACCTGGTGCCCTCGATCACCGCCCAGGACCGGTGGCTGCAACGAACGGGCCGGCAGGCCTGGTCGGAGGAACTGGCGGTCGTCATCGCCGAACACCACCGGCTGACTCGCTACGGCGCCGACCGGCCGCACGCCGCACTGGCGGAGGCGATGCGCCGGGCGGATCTGATCGACGTGAGCCAAGGGGTGATCAGGTTCGGGTTGCCGAAGACCTACGTGCGCGAGGTGCGGCGCTGCTTCGACGCCAGCGAGTTCTTCACCCGCGTCATTCCGCTGGGCACGGTCCGGGCTGTGCGTGCCCGGCAGCAGCCCGGATTCCTGCGTCCCCGCAACGCGCTCGCGCGGTCAGGCCACACCGGAGTCGACAGCTAGCTAGCCGACCGTCTCGTCCTGCGCATCGTCGGACCGCGAGGGTGTGGTCAGGTGATCGAGCACGCCGGTGACGTCGAGCACCCGATCCAGTTGCGGTGGCCGGTGATCAAGCCGCAGATCGACACCGGCCGCGGACGAGCGGCGGTGCACCAGCAGCAGCGCGGACAGCCCGGCCGAGTCACAGAACGACAGATCGGTGAAGTCCAGCCTGAGCCTCTGCAGATCCGGATGGTCGTCGAGCACCCGGCGCACCGTCGCGAGGAACGGCTCGCTCGTGGTGAAGTCCAGATCGCCGGCGAGATGCACGGTCGCCGAGCGGGTCGTCGGGTCAACAGTCACAGTGTTTTTCATGCGTGAAGGGAGGGGTCGGTGGCCGTGGCGGCCAGGGTGTGCAGGGCGGCGGTGACGATGCGCTGGACGCGCGGGAAATCGATGAGTTCGCTGGCGATGATCTCCAGGGCAGGGTTCAGCGAGGACGCCGGAACGCCTCGTGCGGTGAGGATCTCAGCGGTCCAACCGATGAATCCGGTGAACAGCTCGTCGTCGTCGACGTAGAGCGCCGCGGCGAGGAAGTCGACGATGTGCGCGATGTCGTCGATCGTGTGTCTGCGTTGTTGCTCGGAATACCCGGCCATAGCTGGAAAGCGTTGTGCCAGTTTATCGATGGTCATGCCGACCAGTTGCCCGGCGGTGGTGCTGACCATCGTGTACTCCTGGTCGGCCAGGTGGGGGAGATCGTCGATGGGTTGGTGGGTGGGGCTGGCCGGCACCCGGGGAAATGTCCCACGCAGGCAGGTGGCCGCCGACCGGGCGTCCGGCGCCCACGCATCGGCGCCGAGCAGGCGCGCGTACCTCCCGTCACCGCCGAACCCGGCGCCGCCGGCCAGGACTGCGACACCGGAGGCCTGACACGCCGTGATCGCGGCGTGCGCGGTGGGCAGCCGAGTGGGGATCGAGCAGGACAGCGCTACGGCGTCGGGGCCGTGCAGGTGCAGGTGGGCGATCAGATGTGGGGTCGGCACCTGCGCCCCGAGAAACTCAACCTGCCACCCGCGCAGGCGCAGGACCTCGGCCAGCAACCGCGCCGGCAGCGCATGCCATTCACCGTCGACGCACGCCACCGTCACACGACCGGCATCGCCGCTGCACCGGGTGGCCGGGTGGTGGGCCAGCGCCGCGATCACCCGGTCGTTGATGGCGGTCGCGGCATGCTCCTGCGCGACGGTGAGGCGGTTGGCGGCCCATTCGCTGCCGATGCGGTGCTGCACGGGTGCTATCACCTCCAGCAGCACGTCCTCCGGTGCGGTGCCGGCTTCCACCGCGGTGAAGACGGTGGCTGCGGCGGCGTACTCGTCATGATCGACGACCGCCCCCCACAGACGATCGCGCAGCACGGCGAGGTCGACTGCCGCGACGGTGTCGGTGTCCCGATCGGTCACGCGGTGTACCTCCCCGCGGTGTGGCCGTCCACCGCGGTGAGATGGGTGCGCCGCGGTGCGGTGATGGCCACCACGGCGATGTCGTCATGGGGCAGCCGGCCTACCCACTGGGAGGTGAGCATCATGATCCGTTCGACCACCGCCTCGGCCGGCATGCCGAGACATTCGGCCAGCGCCTCGGACAGTCGCTGATCTCCGAAGATCTCCCCGCCCAGGGGTCCTCCGCGCGCCTCGGTGACGCCGTCGGTGAACAGCAGGCATGTCTCGC
>CAXEZH010000312.1:0-5328 GCA_964000695.1 uncultured Mycolicibacterium sp.
GTATCTGCCGATCGAGACCCCCATCAACTCTGCGGCGATGCAGTACTACACCCAGATGCCCACCTCGGACGACCGGCCCAGCGAGGAAGAACTCGGCATCGTCCAGCGCGATCCCGCCGAGACCATCGCCGACACGGTGGCCGGACTCGAACGCGTCGGCCGACTCTGACGCTCAGCGGGACCGCACTCCGCATGAGATCAGGTCCGCCAACGCGGTAGCGGCGGTGTCGAGGTCGGTCACGTTGCGCACACACACCGCGTACCAGGCGGCACCCGCGATCGCGTCCATCACCGTGTCTGGATCGACGCTCGGGCGCACGGCGCCGTCGCCGACGCCTTCGGCCAACTGTGCCGCAAGCTGGCGTCTCGCTGCGGCCTCCAGCCGGTCGTGGATCAGGCGCCGCATCGCCGGCTCAGCACTCAGATCGTGGAGCAGGCCCGGAACCGCTTCGCGCACAACGGGATCGGCGTACATCGCCAGCGCTCCGCGGCACAGCCGTGCGATCTCGCCGGCGACGTCGTCGTCGGCCGGATCAGGGCCGAGATCGGGAAAGGCGGCCTCGTGCACGAGATGGGCCTTGGTGCGCCAGCGCCGGTAGATTGCCGGTCTGCTCACCTTCGCGGTGACGGCGATCAGGTCGATCGATGTCGCGGCGTAGCCGCGCGTCACCAGGAGGCGCCGAGCCGCGTCGAGCACGGCGGCGTCGATGTCCGGGTCGCGCCGGGAGCCTCGATGGGGCCGCCGCGCGGCGGGGACGTCGGGCACGGAATTCACCCCCTCGGCGGCCGCGGAATCGTTACAGTGTGTCACAACCGATTGTCGTTACACCCCGTCACAACAGTCCGAATCGAGGCTCCGCCTATGGCCCATGAGGTTCACCAGCTCGCGGGGGTCGGCGACGACGGTCTGCATCTCTACACGTGTCCGTTGTGTGAGGCGATGTGCGGGCTGGAGGTGCACGTCGAGGGCGGTCACGTGGCCGCCATCCGGCCCAACCGCGACGATGTCTGGAGCCGAGGCCACATCTGCCCCAAAGGCGCCTCACTCGGCGCGGTCCACGAGGATCCCGACCGGATACGTCGCCCGATGATCAAGGTCGACGGACAGTGGCGCGAGGTCGACTGGGACACCGCGTTTCGGCGCTGCACCGAGCTGCTCGCCCCCGTCATCGACCGATACGGCATCGGCGCCGTCACCGCGTACACCGGCAATCCGCTGGCGCATTCGTTCTCGCTGGCGCGCTACAGCGCAATCCTTCTCGGAATGTCCGGCATCCCCCTCACCTACTCCCCCGGCACCGTCGACCAGTGGCCGAAGAATCTGTCCTCCCACCTGATGTACGGCGGCTGGTGGAGCTTCCCGGTTCCTGACCTGGAACGCACCGATCTGCTCGTCGTGATGGGCGCCAATCCGGCCGCATCGCAGGGCTCGCTGCTTGCCGCGCCCGATGTCATGGGCCTGATCCGTTCGATCAGCGAGCGGGGCAAGGTCATCGTCGTGGACCCGGTGAGAACGCGGACCGCCGAGCGCGCCGACGAATGGCTGCCGATCAACCCCGGCACCGACGCTGCGCTGCTGCTGGCCGTGTGCCACACCCTGTTCGCCGAAGACCTGGTCGACCTGGGCGCGCTGGAACCCCACCTCGATGGACTCGAGACGCTCCGCACTGTAGTGGCCGACTGGCCGCCGGAGCGCGTCAGCGACGTCACGGGCGTCGCCGCCGATCGGGTTCGGCAGTTGGCACGTGAACTCGCCGGCACGCCGCGCGCGGTCGTCTACGGGCGCATCGGAACCTGTAACCAGGAGTTCGGCAGCCTGGCCAGCTGGCTCATCGACGTCGTCAACATCGTGACCGGGCACTTCGACGTCGCCGGCGGAGCCATGTTCCCGACACCCGCAGCATGGTCGGTGACGGTCCAGCCGATCCCCGGATTAGAGGACGGCGCAGCGGATTTCGGACGGTTCCGCACGCGGGTCCGCGGAGCGAAGGAGGTGCTCGGCCAGGTTCCGGTGTCCTGCCTGGCCGAGGAGATCGCCACCCCCGGAGACGGGCAGATCCGAGGGTTGATCACGGTGGCGGGCAACCCGGTGCTGTCCACGCCGGCCGGGCACAAACTCGACGAGGCGCTTCGCGGCCTCGACGCGATGATCGCCGTCGACCTGTGGCTCAACGAGACCACCCGGCATGCCGATGTCATCCTGCCCGGTGCGTCTCCGCTGGAACAGCCCCACCATGACGACCTCATCCTGAACTTCGCCATCAACAGCGTGGCGAACTACTCAGCACCGGTGTTCACCAAACCCGACCCGGATGCACCCGACGAGTGGGAGATCCTGATCCGGCTGACCGGATTGTGCACCGGCACCCCCGCCGAGGACGTCGACGTCTCCGCCATCGATGACGGGTTCTTCGACTACTTGTGCTTCACGCAAGGGTTGGACGGCGCCGAGGTGCGGACCCACTACGACCACGGCGGGCCCGAGCGCATCCTCGACCTGACGCTGCGCACCGGCTCATTCGGCGACCACTACGGGCGCAACCCCGAGGGTCTGACCCTGGCCAAGCTCAAAGCGGCGCCCGATGGCATCAACTTCGGTCCGATGGTGCCCCGGATACCGGACGTGCTCGGCACATCGGACGCCAGGATCCGGCTGGCCCCGCAGTATCTGGTCGACGACCTGCCCCGGCTGGCCCGCCGGCTTCGTCGCCAGTCCGATGACCTCGTGCTGGTCAGCCGGCGACATCTGCGGTCGAACAACTCGTGGCTGCACAACGTCAGCGCATTGATGAAGGGCAGGGATCGCTGCACTCTGTTGATGCACCGCGCCGACGCCGCGCGACACGGACTCCATGACGGTGACCTGGTGGCAGTGACCTCGGAAGGCGGGCGCATCGACGTCCCCCTCGAGGTGACCGAGGCCATCAAGCCGGGGGTGGTGTCGATGCCACACGGCTGGGGCCACGGCGAGCCGGGCACCAGGCTGAGCGTCGCGAACGACTCCCCGGGGGTCAACACCAACATCCTGTCGCCGCCGAACTTCCTCGACGTACCCTCCGGCAACGGCGCACTCAACGGCATCCCGGTCACGGTCGCCCGGGCCACGGACTGATCACAGGTCGACACCGACCAGGCGCAGCTCGAGTGCGGCTGCCGTCGCCGGGCCCACGATGCCGTCGATCCGTAATCCCGGTGTCCGACGCTGGAATTCACGTACCGCCTCCTCGGTCGCGGCGTCGAACTCACCGCTGATCTGCAACCCCCCGGCATAGGACGCGTAGGCGAACTTCAGCCGGCGCTGCAGTTCGGCCACCTGCGGCCCACGGGCGCCCCGGTAGAGCAGCACGTCGGCGTATCTGCCGACCGGTACCGCCGGCCGCGGAGACGTCGCGCGGGGCGTGGCACCGATCTGGCGCGCGACGTCGAGTCGAAGTCGATCCATGTCGATGGCTCCGGGATCCCACTTGCCCTGTGCTCGACCGGCATACTCCTTGTGGCCGATCGTCCGCGCGGCGGGCACCCCGAGGCGCCGGCTGATCGCCGCACAGCTGTTCACCAGCGCAAAGTACTGAGCGTCGGGCCAGTTCTGGCGGTGCGGCGCCCACGGCGCCGTCCCCGAGTTCGCACACTCGATCCCGATGGTGTGCCAGTTGCCCATGTTGACCGGTAACCACGGATACATGCCGACCCCGGCGTGCCAGGCCACACCTGCCGCCACGACGGTCACCGTGCCGGTACGGCCGATGTGCAACTGAGACAGCGGGCCCGGCAGATCCGGACGCCCGTAGGCGATCGAGGCGGCCGCCGCGGAATCCGATCCGGTGTGGTGCACCATGACCCCGCGGATGTCGTGAAAGTCGCCGTGACCCCGCCCGCGCCAGCCCACGAACTCTGCCACGTCGAGACCCTCGGCTCGCAGCACATCGGCCAGCCACAGGGGGTCACCGCGCCACCCGGCGGCCTGGGGCATGCAGAACTCTCCTCCGAATGCGGGCTGTCGATGCCTCCCACCATGCAACCACCATGTTCGTGTCGCCCCGACGGCGGGGTGGTCGTGCGGCCGCGGTGTTTGGCCCCCTGTGGCAGGGGTATTGCACTGCGGTGAGCGAGGATCCGGACGAGAGCCGACATCCCCTGATCGTGCGGCGCGACACCTCCGCCTCGCGGCGACAGGTCTGGGACGGCATCGCTGACGGGTGGACGTACTCGCAGTGGGTGGTGGGCAACTCCCGGATGCGCGCGGTGGACCCGAACTGGCCGCAGCCCGGCAGCGTCATCCATCATTCCATCGGCGTGTGGCCACTGGTCATCAACGACAGCACCCGCGTCGAGATCTGTGTTCCGATGAACAAGCTGGTGTTGGTCGCCAAGGGGCGACCGCTGGGTGCCGCACGGATCACGTTGCGGCTCAGCGATCTCGATGACGGTGGCTGCCATATCGAGATGTCCGAGGTGCCGCTGTCGCCACCGCTGAGTTGGTTGCCGCGAGCTGCCGCTCTCGGGGCGGTGGTCCCCCGCAACCGCGAAACCACCTGGCGGTTGGCCGTGATTGCCGAGCGGCGGAGTTCGGACCAGGACTGACGACGACCGGGTGCGACCGACGGCCGCCTGCGACCGACGACTGACGAAGACCGCCTCAGGTCCTCGCATCGTGCGCCGCGGGCTGTGCCGCCCGGCGCCGCCGCAGCCCGTCGATCGCCCAGGCCCCACCACCGGTGAACGCCAACAACAGGAACGCGAAGCAATACAGGGCCGCGGACTCGCCGCCGTTCTGGATCGGCAGCAGCCCATCGGGCTGATGCCGCCAGAAATAGGCCACCGCCATGGTTCCCGATGCGAGGAAAGCGGCTGCGCGGGTGAAGAATCCCGCCATCACCAGCAGACCGGCGACCAATTCGATGAGGCCGGCCCACCACGACGGCCACGTACCGGTCGCCGCCACCGTGCCCGCATCCGGAGGCCATCCGAACAGTTTCACCGTTCCGTGCGAAGCGAACAGGAATCCGAGAACGACGCGGAACACGAACACTCCCAGCGGCCCGTTGACCTTGCTCAACGCCATCATCTTCGCCATGGCCGGCACGTTAGGCGAGCGGTGGCGCACATGGTTGGGCACGACGGCGACGCCGCCGGCCTTCGCCGGGCTCCTGGCAATTCGGCGTCGCATTCCGGCATGGCGGTGACAAGGGTGCATGCCGTCAGCCAGCTGTCGCCGCAAACGGTGCCTACGATTTGAGAAAACCGTGGCGTAATCTGCGTCACGTCAGTCCGGATCAGTGCAGATCAAACCCGGACCACGCCCTGCTGGCGAGGCCGGACCGAACGAGA
>CAXEZH010000313.1:0-7790 GCA_964000695.1 uncultured Mycolicibacterium sp.
CAGTCGGCAATGTCACATATGCGCGGGGACTAATGCCGCGGAGCCGTTCGTTGTCTTCGAGTTGAGCCGCAGCGTCGCGGCAGCCCCTGAATCCGCGCAACCGAAGAGGACGTGATGAGCACAGTTTCCGCCTATGCGGCCACCTCCGCGACCGAGCCACTGTCCAAGACCACGATCGAGCGCCGTGCCGTCGGCCCCCACGACGTGGCCTTCGACATCCATTTCGCCGGGATCTGCCACTCCGACATCCACACCGTGCGCGGCGAGTGGGGTCAGGTGACGTATCCGATGGTGCCCGGGCACGAGATCGCCGGCATCGTCACCGAGGTCGGTTCGGAGGTGTCGAAGTTCAACGTCGGTGACCGCGTCGGCGTCGGATGCTTCGTCGACTCGTGCCGCGAGTGCGAATTCTGTCTGGCCGGTGAGGAGCAGTACTGCGACAACCCCGGCATGATCGGCACCTACAACGGCATCGGCCGCGACGGTGAGCCGACCCAGGGCGGCTACAGCGGCGCGATCGTGGTCGACGAGAACTACGTGTTGTCTATCCCCGAGGCGATCGGACTGGAGCAAGCCGCGCCGCTGCTGTGCGCGGGCATCACCACCTATTCGCCGTTGCGGCACTGGAACACCGGGCCCGGCTCTCGGGTCGCGGTCATCGGACTCGGCGGTCTCGGCCACCTGGCGGTGAAGCTGGCCGTCGCGATGGGCGCCGAGGTCACGGTGCTCAGCCAATCGCTGAAGAAGATGGAGGACGGGCTGCGTCTGGGGGCCTCGGAGTACTACGCCACCAGTGACCGTGAGACGTTCAAGAAGCTCAAGGGCTCCTTCGACCTGATCCTGAACACCGTGTCGGCCAATCTCGACATGGGTGATTACCTCGGCCTGCTGACCCTCGACGGCACGCTCGTCGAGCTGGGCATGCCCGAGCACGCCATGCAGGTGCCCCCCGGCGCGCTGATCTTCGGGCGGCGGCGCCTGGCCGGATCGTTGATCGGCGGCATCGCCGAAACCCAGGAGATGCTGGACTTCTGCGCCGAGCATGGGGTCGCCCCGGAAATCGAGGTCATCGAGCCCGATTACGTCAACGAGGCCTACGAGCGAGTGGTGGCCAGCGACGTGCGTTACCGCTTCGTCATCGACACCGCGTCCCTGCGCGGTTGAGAGTCCGAAGACTGGCAGCCCACTGCGATTTCGAGCCGTAGGATCGCAGTGGGCTCATTGCCTGTTCCATGGTTCAGCGCCGTCTGGTGGTCCACCTCTCATTCTGTTGCTGCTCAGGGTGTGGGGTTGACGAGGCCGGGGATCACGAAATCACGAAAAACTGTTCGCCGGTCGGCGGCGGCGTCGTCCGCCTCCGTCATCTGTTCCATCAGCAGCATCTGGGCAACGCGTACCAGCCAGTCGGCGGCGGCGTCGGGATCGAGGTCGTGACGTAGTTCGCCACTCTCCTTGGCAGCCAGGGCATGTGGTCGGAACACCTCACGAATCCGGCCACGGAAGACACTGGATGCTGCTGCCGACACCGACGTCTGCACACTCTCCGGAGAAAACAACACGCTCAGCCACCGCGACCGCTCAACCGTGTCCAACGTGACCTCGAGCGCGTTGAGAAGCCGCTCACTGAACGGGCCGCTGCGACCCAGTGCGGTTTCGGCGAGCTCGATCACTGTTGTGGTTTCGCGCAGCATCACGAAGGCCAGCACGTCGTCGCGGGTCCCGAAGTAGCGGTACACCGTTGTGCGATGCACGGCAGCCTCTTTGGCGATGTCGTCGACCGTGGTGCGCGCGACACCGCGGCGCTCATAGCAGCGTTCGGCAGCATCCAGCAGCCGGGTTCTCGCTTCGTCGTCGTCGCGGGGTGGGTGATCACCCCACGGGGTCGGTCGGTGCGGCGTGCCGGTGAGCCGTGCCTTTCGTTGCGTCATGTCCGCGGCCTGGGACTGAATGTCACATGGATCGCAGTGGGTCCGCGCAGGGTGGTGCCAACCTGGCTGGTAATGGTCGACAGACCACTGTGTTCGGGGTCCAGGGCGAGGTCGGCCAGCCGGGTGATCAGGGTGTCGAGCGCCACCTGGAGTTCGGTGTTGGCCAGCCAGTTTCCGATGCAGCTATGGGGGCCCTGGCCGAATGACAGCGGCGGCATCACATTGCGGGTGATGTCGAATTCGTCGGGCCTGGGGTATATCGCCGGGTCGCGGTGAGCGGCGTTGATGGCAAAGATCATCGGTGTCAGCGCTGGGATGGGGATGCCGTGCCACGTGGTGTCGGCGGGGCACGCGCGCGGCAACAGTCCCACAGCTGGTTCCCAGCGGGCGGCCTCCCAGATGGCAGCCTGCACGTATCGCTGCGGATCTGATTGCAACAGTCGGAGTTGGCCGGGATGGTTCAGCAGGGCCGACAGCACGTTGCCAAGTGCGTACGTCGTCGTGTCCGCTCCCAGCGGGAAGAGCATGCGGAGGAATGTCAGGATCTCATCATCGGTGAGGAATTCACCGTCGTCGCCCAGCTCAGTGATGAGCATCGAGATCATGTCACCGCCTGGTTCGCGCCGCCTTTCGGCCAGCAGCGGCCTGACGTATTCGGTGAACTCCTGTGCGCTCTCGATCGCCGCTGTCGGATTGAACGCGTACTCGATCATTGCTTTGGCCCAGTGTTGGACCCGCGCTTCGTCATCGATCGGGATGCCGAACAGGCGGCTGATGATCAACAGCGAAAATCGTTGGGTGAATTCGGCAACCAGATCGGCCGAACCTCGCGTGGCGAATGCGTCGATGAGCTCATTCACCACAGGCTCGATCACCGCTTCGACGTATGCCTGCACCCGCCCACGACGTAATGGGGCCGACACCAGCGCGCGGCTGGCCCGGTGCTGGCTGCCCGACATGCTCAAGATCGTCTTACCGAAGACCGGTTCTGTCGTCATCGCGTAAACAGGCGCGGCGGGAAACGTCGCTTCGTCCCGGAATGCAGCGCGAACCAGCTCGTCGGTCAACAACAGGATCCCGCGAGTGCCGGCGAACGGCACGATCGCGTAGGGCTTGGACGCGCGCAGCCGAGCCAGCGCAGCATGCAGGTCCGGCTGATCGTCGAAGGCGAAGTCGATTCCCTCGACGTCCAAGGGGCCCAATGTCGTCATGAGCCAGACGCTACGCTCCGATGCAACAAAAGTTCAATAATGTCGCATGTCGCACGTCACTGCTTGATGCGCACCCAGAAAGGCCGCCGTGCTCGCCGTTGATCTGCTGCGCCCATCGACGTCCTGGCGACGTGGGCAGAAGCTGTTGCGCGCCTCTGCCCTATGCCGACCGGACCGCTTGCGGAACGTGAATGGAACCGACCCTAGAAATCCCAGTCCTCGTCTTCGGTGACCACGGCCTTGCCGATGACGTAGCTGGAGCCCGAGCCGGAGAAGAAGTCGTGGTTCTCGTCGGCGTTGGGACTCAGCGCCGACAGGATCGCCGGGTTGACGTCGGTCTCGTCGCGCGGGAACAGCGCCTCGTAGCCGAGGTTCATCAGTGCCTTGTTGGCGTTGTAACGCAGGAACTTCTTGACGTCCTCGGTCAGGTTCACCCCGTCGTAGAGGTCCTGGGTGTATTCAACCTCGTTGTCGTAGAGCTCGAAGAGCAGCTCGTAGGTGTAGTCCTTGAGTTCCTGCCGGGTCGCCTCGTCGGCCATCGCCAGCCCGCGCTGGTACTTGTAGCCGATGTAGTAGCCGTGCACCGCCTCGTCGCGGATGATCAGCCGGATCATGTCGGCGGTGTTGGTGAGCTTGGCCCGGCTGCTCCAGTACATCGGCAGGTAGAAGCCCGAGTAGAACAGGAAGCTCTCCAGCAGCGTGGAGGCCACCTTGCGCTTGAGCGGCTCGTCACCCTTGTAGTACTGCATGACGATCTCGGCCTTGCGCTGCAGGTTGGGGTTCTCCTCCGACCAGCGGAACGCCTCGTCGATCTCCTGCGTCGAGCACAGGGTGGAGAAGATGTTGCTGTAGCTGCGGGCGTGCACCGACTCCATGAACGCGATGTTGGTGTACACCGCTTCCTCGTGCGGGGTCAGCGCGTCGGGGATCAGGCTGACCGCTCCCACGGTGCCCTGGATGGTGTCCAGCAGCGTCAGCCCGGTGAACACCCGCATCGTGAGCTGCTTTTCATGCTCGGTCAGCGTGTTCCAGGACGGGATGTCGTTGGACACCGGGACCTTCTCCGGCAGCCAGAAGTTACCGGTGAGGCGATCCCAGACCTCGGCGTCCTTGTCGTCCTGGAGGCGGTTCCAGTTGATGGCCGAGACGCGGTCGATCAGTTTGATGCCATCACTCACGAGAACCCCATTTCACCTGGCTTTTTGTGCGACGCCGCGGAATCGCCGACGACGACCACAACACTACAACTGGTGTGCGACATCTCCGCGCAGTACGAGATGTTGTGTTTGGCGTGTCGCCTCCGTGAACGTCGATCAGGTACTGCTCACCCGCCCCCCGGGCGAAAAACCTGTGGCGTCCCCAGGCGTCACTCGTTATCGTCGCGTGCGTGAACATCCGAGTCGAGGAGGTCGTCGGCGCCCGCGCCGACATCAGATGACCGCGCCCCGTCGCCGACCCACCGGGCCGGCGGCGTAGTCATACCCTCACTCACCAGGCGCACCGCTATGCGTCGTTTCAGGATGGTTTCACCCATGGATTCTCATACCCGTGACCAGATCCTCGCCGCCTTCCGCGGCGCCACCCGCAGCGAGGTCAAGAAGGTCACCTTCGCACCCGACTTCGACGCCGTGACGTTCGGCAAGCTGGAGTATTACGGCTGGACCGACCCCAAGATCCCGCGCCGCGCGTACCTGCTCGTCGACCGGCCCGACGGACCGGTGGCGCTGCTGCTCAACCGGGCCGCGGTCAAGCCGCGGGGCCGCACCATGTGCACCTGGTGCAACGACGTCAACCTGACCGACGAGGCGGTGCTCTACACCGTTCGCCGGGGCGGCGCCGCGGGCCGCAAGGGCGACACCCTGGGCACCTTGATCTGCGCGAACTTCGGTTGCTCCGGCAACGTCCGGCAGCTGCCGCCCGCCTATCACAAGGAGACCGACCTCGAGCTCATCCGCGAGCAGCGGGTCGAAGAGCTCCGCAGCAAGGTGCACGGATTCGTCGACAAGGTGCTCTCCACAGAGAGCTGAGCGCGGCTGCTCACTCAGCGGGTGAAGGTGTACTCCGCGGCCTTGAAACGCCTTGTGGCCAACCAGTACTGCCACGTCATTCCACTCCACAGGGTGCGGTTGACCCCGTGCTCGTCGAGATACCAGCTGCGGCAGCCGCCGGTACTCCACACGGTGCCGCTCAGGTCGTGCTGCAGTTCGTCGTTGTAGCTGTCCTGCGCGTCGCGGGTCGGAGCCAGCGCCTGGGCGCCGGCACGGTCCACCGCGGCGATGGCCTGACCGGCGTAGCGGATCTGCGACTCGATCATGAACACCACCGAGTTGTGTCCCAGCGCGGTGTTCGGGCCGAGGAGGAAGAACAGGTTGGGCATTCCGGCCACCGTGATGCCGCGCAGGGCCGCGATGCCCTCGGCGTTCCAGCGGTCGACCAGGTCCTCTCCGTCCGGCCCCTTGATGTCGACATAGGTGTAGGAGTCGGTGACGTGGAAGCCGGTCGCGAAGACCACCACGTCCACCGGCCGCTCGCGACCGTCGGCGGTCACGATGCCGGTCGGGGTGAACCGCGCGATGCGGTCGGTGATCACCTCGGTCTTCGGGTCCGCGATCCCGCGATAGTAGGTGTCGGAGTTGAGGATGCGCTTGCAACCCGCCCGGTAGTCGGGGGTGAGCTTGCGGCGCAGCTCGCGATCCTTGATCGAGCGACGGATGTTCCACTTGCCCATCAGCTCACCGAGTTTGAGCAGGCGAGGCTGCTTGGTCATCGCGAAACCGACCGCTTCGTGGATCCAGTAGATGCCGGCGCGCATCGCTGCGCGGGTGCCCGGCACATTGGCGAACACCCGCTGCATCCCTTCGGGGATCGGGTTGTTGGGCCGGGGCATCACCCAGGCGGGGGTGCGCTGGTAGAGCTGCAGGCCGGCGACGTCCTTGACGATCTCGGGCACGATCTGGATCGCGCTGGCGCCGGTACCGATCACGGCGACGCGCTTGCCGGTGATGTCGACGCCGTGGTCCCACTGCGCCGAGTGGAACGCCGCGCCGCCGGCGGCCAGGTAGTCATCGAGACCCTCGAACTCGGGGATCAGCGGGATGTGCAGCCCGCCCGCACCGGAGATCAGGAACTGTGCGATGAACTCGCCGCCGTCGTCGGTGAACACGTGCCAGCGCTGCTCGTCGTCGTCCCACTGGGCCCGGTCGACGTGCGCACCGAACCGGATGTAGCGGCGCAACCCGTATTTCTCGGTCACCCCGAGGAGGTAGTTCTGGATCTCGGGCTGCAACGACCACATGTGCGTCCAGTCCGGTTTCGGTTCGAACGAGAACGAGTACATGTGCGACGGGATGTCGCAGGCACAACCGGGATAGGTGTTGTCCCGCCAGGTACCGCCGATCTCGTCGGCCTTCTCCAGGATCAGGAAATCAACGCCGCGGCGCTGCAGTTCGATGCCCATGCCAAGCCCGGAGAATCCGGAGCCGATGATCAACGCGCGGGTGTGCACGGGGGCACGGTCGTCGACCGCGGGGGTGCCGGCGGCCTGTTCAGCGACGGTCATGGACCCGACTGTACTGGGGAACGCCGGTACCGGGAATCGGGCCGGCGGTCAGGCGACGCGCTCGTGGCGGCGCACACCCTCATGCAGCGGCAGGTCGGGGTCGACCTGCACGCCGAGCACCTCGCAGGTGCCGTTGATCGAACCCATCATGATCGTGGTCAGGTACTCGACGAACTTCTCCGACGGCAGCCGCCGCGGGCTGTTCTGATCGGCTCCGAGCCACCAGTCGGTCGCCGAGGCCGCCGCCCCGAACGTCGCGAACGCGGCCATCTCGAAGGCCGCCGCGTCGAGTTCCATCTCCTGCAACTCGTTGCTGAACATGTCGGCCATGGCCAGGGTGATGTCGCGGCCCTCGTTGAGAGCCCGCATGGTGGATTCGCTCTGCTCGGCAAACCGCCCCTGCATGAGGAAGCGAATGACGTTGGGATGCTCGTCGACGAGGCGCACGTACTGCTCGACGGCGCGGTGGATGATGGCGCGCGCCGGGTCCTTGGCGATGTCGATGGCCGGGAAGATGGCGCCCCACAACATGTCGCGCATCCGCTTACCGATGGCCTGGAACAGATCGGATTTGTCGGTGAAGTGCCGGTAGATCTTCGGCTTGGCGGTGCCGGCCTCCTCGGCGATCTCGCGCAGCGACACCTCCGGGCCGAGTTGGTCGATGGCACGGAACGCGGCGTCGACGATCTCGGAGCGCACCTTCTTGCGGTGCTCGCGCCAACGCTCGCTGCGGGCGTCGACCTTGACACCCGGTTCGTCAGCAGAACGTGATCTCGACCCTCGTCGCACCCGCTCACTGTACCCGTTCAGGTACCGCTGACCTGGCCTGACCGTGCCGACACGGCGCTGACCGGCACGCTGACCAGCGCTGTTCGCCCGCCGCGAGGCGATCACGCGCTTTGGGTACTATCGCAGCGACAGCCGCTCAACGAGACGAGAAGTATGACGCAGCGATACGACCTGGTCATCGCAGGCGGAGGGCCCTCCGGCTCGGCCGCGGCATGGCAGGCCGCACAGACCGGCGCCAACGTGGTGGTGCTGGACAAAGCGCAATTCCCGCGCGCGAAGCCGTGTGGCGACGGCCTGACGGCC
>CAXEZH010000314.1:0-13532 GCA_964000695.1 uncultured Mycolicibacterium sp.
GAGCGGCAGCGGCCTGTACGAGTTGATCAGTCGGCTACCGGAGCCGATGGTCGTCGCCGACCGCGAGTACGTCGGCGTTCTTGCCGGCGCGGGTCGACGGATCATCGAATCCGCGGAGTTCTTGGCTGCGGCGGGCAGGACGGCTGCGGTCGACGAGTTTGCCGAACCCGACGGGGTTGGGGTCGTGCTCTTCACCTCGGGCACCAGTGCGCAGCCGAAAGCTGTGGAACTGACGCACAACAACCTGACCAGCTATGTCATGGGCACCGTGGATTTCGGAGCAGCCGAACCGGACGATGCTGCGCTGGTATGCGTGCCGCCCTATCACATCGCCGGTGTGGGAGCGGCGCTGTCGAACCTCTACGCCGGACGAAAGACGGTGTATCTGCGGCACTTCGACCCACGCGAATGGGTCAGGTTGGTGGCCGAGGAGGGCATCACCACCGCAACCGTGGTTCCGACGATGCTCGACCGCATCATCTCCGAGCTGGAACGGGAACCGATCGCACTGCCGACGCTGAAGAACCTCGCCTACGGCGGATCCAAAGTTCCCTTGCCACTGGTTCGCAAGACCATCGACATGTTGCCGGGCGTCGGACTCGTCAACGCCTACGGGCTGACCGAGACGAGCTCGACGATCTCGGTTCTGACACCGGAAGATCACGTGACGGCCTTCGAGGCGTCGGACCCGGACATCGCCCGACGACTGGGCTCAGTCGGCCGGGCGGTACCCGGCGTCGAGATCGAGATCCGAGGCGATGACGGCGAGGTTCTCGGACCAGACGAGGTTGGCGAGCTCTTTGTTCGGGGAGAACAGGTTTCAGGACGTTACACCGGCATCGGTTCGGTTCTCGACCCAGACGGCTGGTTCGCCACCCGCGATACCGCCAGCGTCGACTCGCACGGCTACCTCTACATCGGCGGCCGTAGCGACGACACCATAATCCGCGGAGGCGAGAACATCGCTCCTGCCGAGATCGAGGATGTACTCGTCGAACACGGCGCCGTGCACCAAGTGGCAGTGGTCGGTCTCGAGGACGCCGAATGGGGGCAACTCATCGTCGCTGTAGTGGTACCCGAGGTAGGCGCCTCGCCCGACGGCGAGGAACTCCGACAGTACGTCCGGGCGCGGCTGCGTGGTTCGCGTACGCCCGACCGGGTGGTATTCGTCAGCGGCCTACCCACCACGCCGACCGGTAAAATTCTGCGCCGGGTGATCGTCGAACAGCTCCAGTTGTCACCGGCCGAGTAGTCACACGCGAGAAAGGTTGTACGGCAATGAAATCGGGTTCACGGCTCAAGAGTCAGGTGTGTGACACGCAGGTGATCGTCGTCAAGGCCTCGACAGCCTCGCAGACCTCCGGTGCGGCGGTGCCGCCATGGTGGCACTGGACGCCGACACAGACTCGGCGCTGGCACTGGATCCTGCGCTGAGCAGCGGAGTGGTGATGGGTAAGCGGTACGTCGACGAGACCGGAGCCGAAGTCTTGGTCACCAAGGCCGGGGCGGGCACGCTGACTGTCGGCGAAACACCCCTGAGCCTCAAGGAGGCCAAACCACTCCCTGCGAGCGACTAAGAACGTTTCGAGCGGTTCTCGACGAACCCGGCCACGGCATATCGGCGCACGAAATCCGCGACTGCCTCCTCGTCGTGTGAGTCGAAATACGGCGACGGGGTGGTGAACAGAGAGAACAACATGCGGGCGAACCACTCCGTCGCAGTGGGTACGTCCAGGTCGTTGCGCACCTCGCCGGTGACGCGGGCGGCGGCTACGTAGGGTGCGAGGAATTCGGCGCACTCCCTCAACAGAGCGGCTGCATTCTTGGTGAGCATGAGGTTGACTTCTTCGTGATCGAAGTAGACCTCGGGTTCCACCACCCGCCGGGCCTGCGCGACGAACACTGCGGCCCGCACCAGCCGGCCTTCGAGGGTGCTGCCGCCATGGCGATCGATCGCCGTGGCCATGTTCCGGTAGAACCGTTGCGACGCGGCCTCGGCGCAGGCCTCGACAATCGTCTCCTTGTCCCGGAAGTACTCGTAGAACGTGCTGCGGGAGACGTCAGCAGTCCGGGCGATGTCGACGATCGTGGTCTTGGCCAGGCCGCGCGTGCGAAAGCAGGCGAACGCCGCCGAGATGATCATCTCCCGGGTGTCGGCGGCGGTGGCTTGCGTCATGCGGGAGAGGCTAGCGGACAGGTGCCAGGATGAGCCCGCTGGTGGGCACGCCCGTTCCCGACGTGACCAACACGTGCTCGACGTTGTCCACCTGGTTGTAGGACGTGCCTCGTACCTGCCGGACGCCCTCGGTGATGCCGTTCATGCCGTGGATGTATGCCTCGCCGAGTAGTCCGCCGTTCGTGTTGATCGGCATCCTGCCGCCGATGGACAACTCGTCGACGTCGACGAAATCCTTGGCCTCACCGCGCCCGCAGAAGCCGAGCTCCTCGAGCTGGGTGAACACGAAGGGAGTGAAGTGGTCGTAAAGAAATGCTGTGGAGATGTCCTCGGGTTTCAGACCCGAGTCGCGCCAGAGCTTGCTGCCGACCACACCCATTTCCGGCAGCCCCGTGATGTCCTCGCGATAGTAGCTCGTCATCACCTCTCCGTCGAAGGCTGCGCCCTGCGCCGCTGCGGTGATCACCGCAGGTGGGTTGGGCAGGTCGCGTGCTCGTTCGACGCTCGTGACCACCATCGCCACGCCGCCGTCGCTCTCCTGGCAGCAGTCCAGCAGGCGGACCACCGGCTCGACGATCCAGCGGGACTGCTGATGATCGTCGATCGTGATCGGCTTGCCGTAGAACCAGGCGTCGGGATTCTTCGCGGCGTGCTTGCGGTCGATCACCGAGATCTTGCCGAAGTCGGCATTGGTGACGCCGTAGGTCGACATGTATCGCTGGGCGTGTAGGGAGACCCACGCGGCCGGAGTCATGAAACCGAACGGGGCGTAGGGCGCCATCCACAGCGGCGTGACGCCGGGCTGCCGCCCGGCGCCGCCGAACCGGAACCCGGAGCGCTCGTTGAAGGCCCGGTAACAGACAACGGCTTCGGCGGCCCCGGTGGCGACGGCCATGGCCGCCTGCATGACCGTGCCCGCGGCGGCGCCGCCGCCGTGCGGCACCCGGGTGAAGAACGACAGGTTGCCGATGCCGACGTTACGGGCGACCTCGATCTCTTCGTTCTCGTCGACCGAAAAGGTCACCATGCCGTCGATGTCGCCGGGACGCAGGCCCGCGTCGTCGATGGCGGCCTTCACTGCTTCACAGGCCAGCTGCATCTCGGTCCGGCCCGATTCTTTCGAAAACTCGGTCTGGCCGATGCCGACCAGCGCGGCCCGCCCGCCGATGCCGTCGCTCACGCTTGAACCCCGTTGAGCAGGCTGAGGATCGCAGTTCCGGTGACGTGGTCGCCGAGTTTGTTGCTTCCCTTCAGGGTCACCTCGACGAGGCCCTCATTGCCCGACACCGACTTGCCACTCACGCCGCCGGTGAAATGCAGCGGGTCGTTGGGAAAAGCGGGTACGCCGAGGCGAATCGACAGCTTCTTCACCATGGCCTCGGGACCGGCCCAGTCGTGCAGGAACTTCACGCACAGTCCGTTCGTGGTGAGGATGTTGAGAAAGATGTCCGGCGAACCCTGGCCGGTCGCGAAGTCGCGGTCGTGGTGCACCGGCATGTAGTCCCTCGACGCGATAGCGCCGGCGACGATCAACGTGGTCGTGACGGGGACGTCCATGGGCGTGATCTCGTCACCGACGTTGATGTCGTTGTACGCCAGTGTTGTCGTTCGCGTTGTGGTGGAGGTCATCTGCGTCCTTCCGGATATGCGGTGCCGAGCCGGGCGAGCTGCTGGGAGGCGGTTCCGAGCGCGAGTTCGATGTCCTTGGCCCACAGGTAGTACCGGGACACGGGATAGGTGATGTCGATACCCATCCCACCGTGTACCTGCTGCGCGGTGGCGACCACGCGCGCGCCGGCTTCTGCGGCCCAGAACTTGGCGATGGACGCATCCCGCGCTGCGGGCCTGCCCTCGGCGATCAGCCATGCGGCGTGCCAGGTCGTCCATCGGATCGCCTCGGTGTCGATGAAGGCATCCGCCATACGCTGCTGCACGGCCTGGAAGGATCCGATCGGCCGGCCGAACTGTTCGCGTTCGGCCGTATAGGACGCGGCGATGCGCAGCGCCCGCTCGGTGACGCCGACCTGGATGGCGCACAGTCCCACGACCGCGCGGGTGTACAGAGAACCGACGATGTCGCCGTCGCCGCGCAGCCGCCGAGCGGGTGCATTCGTCAAGGTCACTTGTGCGTAGGGCTGGCTGTCGGTGGTCGGTACCGGCGCGATGACGACCTCGGCGGCAGCGGCGTCGACAACGAACAGACCTGGTCCGTCGTCGGCGACAGCGGAGACGACGATCGCGTTGGCCAGTTGTGCAGCAGGAACCATGTCCTTGACGCCGTCGACAAGCCAGGTGTCGTTCTTCTGGCGCGCAGTCGTGCTTCGAGGCGCAGCCGGGTCGGAGTTGCCCGGCTCGGCGAGTGCAGCCGTCAGGATGACGCTGCCGTCGATGACCCCGGGCAGATACTGCTGCTGCAGGTCCGCATCCCCGTGCCTCGCAATCGGGTCGGCGCCGAGAACCAATGTCGCGTACACCGGTACCGGGGCGACGCTCCACCCCACCTCGGAGAGCAGTACACCCAGTTCGAGGAATCCACCTCCGCTGCCGCCGACGGCTTCGGGTAGCGCAATCCCGAGCAGGTCCGACGATGCGAGTTCACTCCACAACTCCGGGTCGTGACGCAGGCCGCCGGACTCGAGCTCGGTGAGGCGCTCGGGAGTGGCGCGGGCTTCGAAGAGCTGCCGCGCCACCTTTCCGACTGTTTCTTGTTCTTCGTTGAAGGAAAAGTCCATATCGTGTTCCGCCTCGGTTCAGCTCACGGGCCGGAACTGGTGCAGAACCAGTTCGTCGCCACTGGGAAGTGCTTCGAAGGTCTCGTAGAAGACCTCGACGGGCATGCCTGTTTCGATGTCGCCGGGCTCGACGTCACACAGGTTGGAGACGACGCGCACACCTTCGTCGAGGTCGATCAGCGCGACGACGTACGGATATTGCAGGAATGGAAGCGGCGGGTACTGGGGCATGATGAAGCTGTACACCGTGCCGCGTCCGGCCGACACGACGTAGTCCCAGTCGAGTGATTGGCAGACGCCACACATCGGCCGAGGCGGGACGCGCAGCGTCTTGCACTTCGTGCAGCGCTGGATGCGCAGTTCACCGACTTTGAGTCCCGACCAGAAGAACTCCGTGTCCGGGCTGATCGACGGGGCGAGCCGCTGTGCCATCTCAGCCCGCCTTCTTGAATCGCAACGTCCGGAACCTCTGCCTTCCGATCACTTCCCCGTCTTGGTTGCAGTACGTCGTGAGCCAGGTGACGAAGAAGCCCGTTCCCATGGCGGTCTTCTTCTCATCTGAGATGGTCTCGAAAACGGTTTCGGCCGTGATGTCGTCACCAACGCGCGGGTACCGCTCGACCTCGAACTCGGAGTTGGTGGCGACGATGCCGGTGTAGCCGGCGTCTGCGAGGAACTGCAGTGGATTCTCACCCAGTTCCACGGGAACACCGCCACGCTCGTGGATGCCCTCGAGTTTGGGCGGCGCCATCGTCCAGGACTGCAGCATGACCGGCGGCGACACGATGCCGCCGTACCGGGACTTCTTGGCGAAATCCTCGTCGAGATACGCGGGATTGAAGTCACTGAGCGCGTACGCCCAGTGCCGGATCATCGGCACGTTCACCGGATCCGGGGACGTCACCGGTTGCCCCGAGCTGATCGGCTGGCCGATGAGCGCGTCGAGTCGCCGGCGGAGTTCGTCCTTGTCGACCTCGGTCACTTGTCCGTCCTTTTCCTAGGTGGAGGGTTCACTTCAGGACGCCCGCATGTCGCGAGGTGCCCGTGGCATCCCGAGACCGGCCATCGCGATGATGTCGCGTTGGAGCTCGTTCGCTCCGCCGCCGAACGTGTTGATGACCGCCAATCGGTAGGCGGACTCGAGTTCGCCTGCGAGCGGGGCGGTGTCGTCTTTACGCACAGCTGCATGACCGACCACGTCGAGCAGCTCGCGAGCCACCTGCTGAGTGAGCTCGGTGCCGAAAACCTTTGCAGCAGAGGCCTCGGCCATGCCGAGGGCGCTGGAGCCCATGTTGGCGTTCACGCGCAGGTTGAGCAGCCGGTACGCGGAGACCTGGGCTTCGACTCGAGCCAGGGCCTGCTGCACCCAGGGTTGATCGATCACCTTCCCGTCGTCCAGCGGCGTCTCGCGGGCCCACTCCAGAGTCTTCTGGAACAACGGTTCGAGTGCGCCGAGGTTGCCGAGTGCCGCCCGTTCCAGGTTGAGCTGGTTGGTGACGAGTTTCCAGCCTTCGTTCTCGCCCAGTACGATCGAGCTGGCGGGAACCCGGATGTCGTCGTAGAACGTGTAATACGTCGTCACACCGGGCATGGTGTGCAGCGGCTTCCACGAGAAACCCGGGTCACTGGTCGGCACGATGAACAGGGTGATGCCCTTGTGCTTCTTGGCGTCCGGGTCGGTGCGGGCAGCCAGCCAGACGTAGTCGGCGAACTCCGCGCCGCTCGTGTACATCTTCGAGCCGTTGATGACGAACTCGTCGCCGTCCCTAACCGCGGTAGTCCGTAATGACGCCAGGTCACTACCGGCGCCGGGCTCGGAGTATCCGATGGCGAAGTCGATCTCGCCTTTCAAGATGGCGGGCAGGAAGGTGTCCTTCTGCTCGTCGGTCCCGAACTGGATCAATGTCGGGCCCACGGTGTTCAGCGTGATCATCGGAAGCGGCGCATTCACTCGTCGGGCTTCCTCGCCGAAGATGTACTGCTCCATCGCACTCAGCCCGTGGCCGCCGTACTCAGTCGGCCACGCGACCCCGAGCAGACCGGCTGCGCCCAGCGCACGGCGCACCTCGGTGATGGCGGCGCCGCCTTCCGTCAGTCCGGCCACCGCAGCGCGCCGTTCGGGGGTCATGACCGCCTCGAGGCGTTCGCGATAATCCTTGCGTAACTGGACCTGGTCCGGCGTGTAGTCGAAGTCCATCAGATACTCGCTCCCAGTCGTACCGGCATACGTTTGACACCTGGCACCATCGTGGCGCGTAAGCGGGTGACGTCTCCGGTCAGTTCGATAGTCGGATAGGTACCCAAGAGCACCTCGAACATGATCCTGGCTTCCAGCCGTGCCAGCTGGGCTCCGAGGCAGGCGTGTTCTCCTGCTCCGAAGGCGATGTGTGGGTTGGGATTTCGCGTGATGTCGAATGATTCGCTGGTGGGCCCGAAGATCTCCTCGTCGCGATTGGCGGAGCCGTACAGCATCACGACCGTGTCGCCCGCTCTGATCTGCTGACCGCGGATCTCAACGTCTTGGGTGGCCTGCCGTGCCATGTGGGTGACCGGGCTGGTGAAGCGCAACATCTCCTCGACCGCGCTCGGCATCAGCTCGGGGTTCGCGCGTAAGAGCGCGAATTGATCAGGATTCTCGAGCAGCGCGAGAGTGCCGAGCGCGATGAGATTGCGGGTGGTCTCATTGCCGGCGACGAGCAGCAGGAAGGAGAAGTTGAGCAGGTCCTGGTCGGTGAGGCGCTCACCGTCGACCTCCGCCGCGGCCAGGATGGAAAAAGGTCGTCCTGCCCTGACACCTTGCCGGTTCTGCGTAGTGTGATGAGCTCGGTGAAGTACTCGTACAGCTCGCCGAGCGCGACCAGATGGTCCATCTCGATGTCTGGATCCGCGGTGCCGACAGCCGCATCCGACCACGTCCGGAACTTTTCCCAGTCCTCGGGCGGGGCGCCGAGCATCTCGGCGATCATCCGGGTCGGCAGAGGAGCGGCGATCTCGTCGGCGAACTCGTAAACACGGTTCGGGTCGACATCGTCGACGATGCCCTTGACGATCTCCCGCACCTTGGGCTCCAGCAATGTCACCTGGCGCCGGGTGAAGCCGGCGTTGATCAGCTTGCGCAGCTGTCGGTGCCGGGGTGGATCGGTGAAGATCAGGTTCCCCTCTTGGATGGGCTCAGGCTCGGAGGGGTCGGGGATGGTGATCCCCTTGGTCGACGAGAACAGCAGCGGATGCCCGGACACGTAGCGGACGTCCTCGTACTTGAGCAGAGCCCAGAATTCGGTGGTTTCGTTCCACACCACAGGAGTCGAATGGCGAAGTTCTGCGTATGCCGGGTAGGGGTTGCCGGCGTAGAAATCCGGTGAGTGGAGGGGGACTGTGGTTGTCGGCACCTCGGGCCTTCCGCTTGTCATCAGGCAGATCGGACATATCGGGCTAATGTGTCCGGCAGGGTCTGTGTCTACCGTACGACATATCAACGTGTCAATTGACATTTATGCAGTTCAGCTGTCCTCGCGTTGACTCCCGAGTGTCGATGGGTGTACACACGGTCTGAAAATGTAGGTCTGCCTGAGAATGGCGGCGCACGCTCTCGACCGCCCATGCAGACCAGGGAGGCGCGACGAACTCGATGGCCGACACAAGTCCTCTGGTGGACACATACGGACTCTTCATCGACGGCAGCTGGGTCGAGCCCGACGCAGGCCGCTACGAGGTGATCAACCCCGCTACGGAGAGGTCGATCACCTCCGCACCGGATGCCAGCGTTGGTCAGGTGCAGGACGCGATCTCGGCGGCGAGGTCGGCATTCGACTCCGGCAGTTGGAGCGGACTGGATCCTGCGGAACGCGCGCGATGCATCCAGCAACTCAGCGATGCGATGCTGGCGCGCGCCGACGAGATCAATGGGTTGGCGCAAGCTGAGTGGGGCTGCTCGGCAAACGAGCGCATCATCCACGTGGAGGGCCCGGCCTTCATGGTCGGTCATGCCGCGGAGCTTGCCGTGGAGCCGGCCGAGGCGCCGTTGGATGCCTGGGGGGCGGCGGGCAGAACGCTGCTTCGTTACGAGCCGCTGGGCGTGGTGAGCATTCTGACCCCGTGGAACTTCCCGCACACACTCAACGCCATGAAAGTCGGAGTGGCGCTGGCGGCGGGCAACACCGTGGTGCTCAAGCCCTCGCCGCTCACGCCGCTGGCCGCTCTGGCGCTGGCCCGGCTCATCGACGAGGAGACCGACATCCCTGCCGGCGTGGTCAACGTGGTCACCCCCACGAGTGTTGAGGCCAGTCGGACACTGACCGTGGACCCACGGGTGGACATGGTCAGCTTCACGGGAAGCTCTGCAGTGGGGCGCAATGTGATGGCCGGCGCCGCCGAGACCATGAAACGCATCCTGCTGGAATGCGGTGGGAAGTCAGCGTCGGTGCTGCTCGACGACGCCGAGGTCGACGAGGAACTGCTGCAGCGCTTGCTGTTCGAGGGTTGCACGTTGCACGCCGGGCAAGCGTGCATCCTCAACAGCCGGCTGCTCGTTCCGGACGCCCTGCACGACGACGTCGTGGGTCGATTGGTCGAGCTCGCGAACGGCGTCGTGGTCGGCGATCCCGCCGACCCGGAGGTGACGATGGGCCCACTCATCAGTCGCGAACACCTGGAACGGGTCGAGGGGTTGGTAGCGCGGGCCGAACGAGACGGTGCCACCGTGGTGACGGGCGGCGGTCGGCCGAAGCATCTGAAAGAGGGCTTCTTTTTCGAGCCGACAATCCTCAGCGGTGTCACCGCCGGTTCGTACATCGCTCAGGAAGAGGTGTTCGGACCGGTGCTGACGGTGCTCCGTTATAGCGACGTCGACGATGCCGTCTCGATCGCCAACAACTCCCAGTACGGGCTCGGCGGCGCGGTGTGGGGCGGTGACGTCGACCGGGCGCTGGACGTCGCCCGGCGGATCCGGACCGGACAGGTCTCCATCAACGGGACCATTCCGGGTGACGCCCCGTTCGGTGGCTTCAAACAGAGCGGTATCGGTCGCGAAGGCGGTGTGTTGGGATTGCGGTCGTACATGGAGCCCAAGGCGATCGGGGTGCCCGCGTGAGCGCAGCTTGCGGAGCGAACCATCAGGCGCCGAGCGAAGCTTGCGGAGCGAACCATCAGGCGCCGAGTGGACCGCTGTCCGGGCTGAGGGTGGTCGAAGTCGGTAGTGAGATCACCGGTCCCTATTGCACGAAGCTCCTGGTGGATCTCGGCGCCGATGTCTGTAAGGTCGAGCCGACCTCAGGAGACCCGATTCGCCGTTGGGGGACGGTGCTGCCCGGCGGCATCGACCACAGTGGCCTCTTCGAGTATCTCAATGCCGGGAAGCGCGGTGCCACTGTCGGTCTCGCGTCAGAGGGGGACCTCGATTCACTGCACGATCTGGTGGCCGGGGCAGACGTCCTCATCGAGAACCTTGCGCCGGGCTCGCAGCAGCGATGGGATTGGGGGCTCGACCCGGACAGTCTGGCGAGGCTGAATCCCCGACTGGTGGTGGTACGGATCTCGGACTTCGGTCAGCACGGTCCGTACCGGGACCGGGAGACCACGCCGCTGACATTGCAGGCCGCTTCGGGTTGGGTCAACGAGCGGGAGCCGGGCAGGCCTCCGGTGCAGGCTGGGGCCCGCATCCCCGAATACATTGCGGGCTCCTATGCGGCCATGGGCGCGCTGACCGCGTTGCGAATCGCCGCGGGTGGGGTGGGCCGACCGGTGGAGGTGGACGTCTCGGTGTTCGAGGCGCTGCTGTCGACGCTGCCATACCCGATGTTGCTGGCCGAGCGACTCATCAAAATGGGGCTGCCCGGTAATGCCAAGGGGGCGCCCATGCTGGGCATCGTGCGGGCAGCCGACGGGTGGGTGGGGATCAACTGCCTGACCGGTCAGCATTGGCTGGACGTGTGCGCGATGGTGGGGCTGCCGGAATTCGGTGAGCATCAGATCGCAATCATGATCGGTGGTCCGGAGCGCGAGGAGTTCTTCGAGAAGGCGAATCCCTGGCTGGAGTCGATGACCGTTGCCGACCTCGTTGAGTTGAGCCAGGCGTTGCGGATACCAGCGGCGCCGGTGACGGACGGCGAATCCATCCTCAGTTGCCCGCAATATGCTGAGCGTGGCTTCTTCATCGACACTCGCACCGATGCTGCCGCCCAGGGTTTTGTCAGGCCGGGTCCACCCTTCAGGTTGTCGAAGACGCCGGCCGAATCGCCGCGGCCCGCGCCGGCGCTCGGCGCGCCTGTAACGGGTTGGGACGGGGTGGCGGCAGCGGATTCGCACCGCGGGGACGGCGCCTTCTCGGCGTTGCCACCCGCAGACGTGACGCAACCGTTCGCCGGATTGAAGGTCTTCGACCTCAGCACTTTCTGGGCCGGCGCCTACCTCACCTGCTACCTGGGCGCGTTCGGGGCAGATGTCGTGAAGGTGGAGTCGATCCAGCGTCCTGACGGGCACCGCTACTCGGGTTCGTTGTTGCGCGACGGGGACGACTGGTATGAGCGCGGACCACTGTGGCAGGGGACGAATCTCAACAAGCGCGACATCACCCTGGACCTCTCTTCGGAGACCGGTCGCGAGCTCGCGCGGCGGATGGCGGCAGAAGCTGACGTGGTGGTGGAGAACTTCTCGCCGCGCGTCGTCGAACACTTCGGTCTCGACTACGACTCGTTGGTCGAGATCAACCCGGACGTGATCATGGTGCGGATGCCCGGCTTCGGCCTCGAGGGTCCGTGGCGTGACTATGTGGGCTGGGCGTTGAACATCGAGCAGCTGTCCGGTATGTCGTCGACGACGGGCTATGCCGACGGACCGCCGTGCAACCTGCAGGGGCCCGCAGATCCGATCGCGGGTGTGCATGCGGCCGTTGCTCTGCTAGCCGCCCTCGAACATCGCGCTCGAACGGGCGAAGGCCAGCTGATCGAAGTGGCCCAGATCGAAGCCGGTGCCGCGGTGACTGCCGAACCCGTCATCGAATACTCCCTGACGGGCCGGGTGCAAGCCAGGGAAGGCAACCGCCACCGCACGTATGCGCAAGGTGTCTACCCCACAGCCACCGAAGATGAGTGGGTCGCGATCTCGGTGCGCAACGATGCCGACTGGGTGGCAGTCGCCGAAGCGGTGGGTCAGCCAGAGCTCGGCTCGGATCTCCGATTCGTCACCGCGCAGGCTCGTCTCGACAACCACGAGGCATTCGACGATGTGCTCGCCGCGTGGACCCGGGGACGCACTGCCGCGGAAGTCGCTGACGAGCTGCGCATGCGGGCTGTTCCCGCTGAGCCAACTCTTCGCGCTGATCGCATGTACGACGTCGAGCAACTCGATGCTCGCAGCTTCTATCAGGAGCTCGAGCATCCGATCACCGGACGGCACCGCTTCCCGGGCTGGCCGTTTCACCTCACCCCGGGCCCAGACCGACACCACCGCTCGGTGTCACCAACACTCGGTCAGCACAACGACGAGGTGCTCGGGGAGGTCGGAGTGTCGGAGCAGGAGATCGCGTTGCTGCGGCAGCGTCAGATCATCGGTGAGCGCTTGTTGAATTCCTGACCGTCTTTGCTTCGTCTCCTGCAGCTAATGTTGTACGCTCTGCTTAGCTTAATGAAAACGTAGGTTCTCGCTTAGCGACTATTGAAAATCTCGAATCTGAGAAATTGTCTTTGCGTGGGTCGAGTTCGAGAGTGCACGTGCCGGCAGTCGGTATCCGGATGACGACGGGCTAGGGGAGGCGATGAGTACCTCCAGAATTCTGCGGTCGCGGTTTCCGCGGTTGGTTGGTTATGCGGGTCGGCCGGTGGCGTTGTTGTCGCGTATCGGTGATCACACGTTGTTCTACGGTCGCGCGTTGGGTGGGGTGCCGCACGCGGCGGTGCATTTCCGTAAGGAGATCGTGCGGTTGATCGCCGAGATCTCGATGGGTGCGGGCACATTGGCGATGATCGGCGGCACGGTGGTGATCGTCGGGTTCTTGACCCTGGCTGCGGGTGGGACGTTGGCCATTCAGGGCTACAGCTCGTTGGGCAACATCGGGATCGAGGCGTTGACCGGGTTCTTGGCGGCGTTCATCAATGTGCGGATCGCGGCGCCGGTGGTGGCCGGGATCGGGTTGGCGGCGACGTTCGGGGCGGGGGTGACCGCGCAGCTGGGTGCGATGCGGATCAACGAGGAGATCGACGCGCTGGAGTCGATGGGCATCCGGCCGGTGGAGTATCTGGTGTCCACCCGGATTGTGGCGGGCATGATCGCGATCACCCCGCTGTACAGCATTGCGGTGATCTTGTCGTTTCTGGCCAGCCAGTTCACCACGGTGGTGTTGTTCGGGCAGTCCGGCGGACTGTATGACCACTACTTCGACACGTTTTTGAATCCGATCGATTTGTTGTGGTCGTTTCTGCAGGCGGTGTTGATGGCGATTGCGATCTTGCTGGTGCACACCTATTTCGGCTACTTCGCTTCCGGCGGCCCCTCGGGTGTGGGTGCGGCGGTGGGTAACGCGGTGCGTACCTCTTTGGTGGTGGTGGTCTCGGTGACGCTGCTGGTGTCGCTGTCGATCTACGGCTCCAACGGCAACTTCAACCTGTCGGGCTAGGGGAGGTGAGATGAGC
>CAXEZH010000315.1:0-31093 GCA_964000695.1 uncultured Mycolicibacterium sp.
ATCGGGGTGGGCGGGTCGACCTCGAAATCGCCGAGCATCGCCACACCCCAGGTGTTGTGGTTGAACCCGCCGGTGTGGGCGCCCTCCACCGGCCGGGCCATCCCGCCGGCGCGGCCTTCGAAGACCTGTCCGTATCGGTCGACCATCGCGTTGTAGGCGATGTCGCACCAGCCCAGCGTGCGGGTGTGGTACTCGTAGATCGACCGGATGATCCCGGCGGAGTCCTGCGGCGTGTAGTCGTTGCTGCCGGCGGTGTGGTGCACGACGCCGGCCTGGATCCGGGCGTCATACCGGGGTTGCCCGCAGCGCATCGATTCGTCGGCGCCCCACTGTCCGCGGCCGATGATGGCCGGTGGGCGGCCCGGCGGGGTGGCCGCGTTGGGCAGCGGCGCCAGGTCAGCGGGTGCCTCCGGGGGGCTGATCAGCACCGCGTTGATGTTCTGCCCGAACGGCTGCTCGGTGGTGGCGGGTACGTAGCCCAGCGCGGGCCGGTCGTCTCCGGAATCGTCGCTGTCGCGGCGGGGCGGGGCAGGTGGGGTCTGCGGGGCGTCGGCCGGTCGGGTGACGGCGATCTGCACCGTGGTGGTGCGGCCGACGAAGACCGGCTCGGTGCCGCGGGGGCCGGGCAGATCGGCGCCCACACCCTGGAGTTGTTCGGTCTCGTACCACGGCCCCCAGGAGCCGTCGGCTTTCTTGGCGCGCACCCGCGCGCTGGTGGCGGTGAGGTCTTCGGCGGTGAGCGCCACCATGGAGAACGGGGTGTCCTGGTGGATCTCACGGATCGTCTCGCCGCCGCCGAGGTCGGCCAGGGGTTGCTGGACCATGGTGGGCGCGGCGACGGCAGGCGTCTCGGAGTCCTCCGGAATGCCGTTCATCGCCCAGGGCAGCAGCATCACCGTCGCCGCTATCGCGGTGAACAGGATCGATGGTGCGGGTCGGCGGCACGGCACAGGGCGATGTTACGTATGTGCTAGATGTTGCTGGTGTTTCGACACGGCCAAAACGGGTACCAACTTCGACCGGCAACGGCACCGCAGAGCGGATGCTTCTGCGGTGCCGTCAGGGGGCAGGACTTCGTTGTCCGCGTGCCGGTTACAGACCAGGGGTGACAGCGGCCTCGGCCGGAAGTGCGGCAGCCTCGGCGGCCGCCCCGGCGATCGGTGCCGCGGCTTCAGCCGGCGGCTTGACCGCAGACATGATCGCCGGCATCACGATGCCCTTGAGCAGGTCGATCGCCTCACCGGCACCGAGGGAGTTCGCGGCGCTGGTCAGGTCACCGAGCAGCCCCCCGCTGGCCGGTGCCACCGGGGCCGCCAGCGACGGATCGCCGAGGATCGGGTAGGCGCCCAGGGCGGGATCCAGACCGACCGGCGCCGAGATCGGGATCTCGCCGGTGGCGGGCAGTGCCGAGGTGGAGATCGGGGCCGCACCCAGCGTCGGATCGGTCAGCGCGGGGGGTGTGCTGAGTCCGGGCACGGTCACCGCCGGATCGGTCAGCGTCGGCGTCACGCCCGGGGTGGTCAGTCCGCCGGGGGCGGTCAGGTCCGGAGAGGCCAGCGCAGGGTCGGTCAGCGTGGGGCTGACACCGGTGGGGCTGGTCAGGCCGGGGTTGGTCAACGCGGGGTTGGCCAGGCCCGGATCGGTCAGCGTCGGTGCGGTCAGGCCGGGGGTGGTCAGCCCTGGCGCCGTCAACCCCGGGGTGCCCAGTCCGGGCGTCACGGTCGTCGGTGCCGGGCTCGTCCCGGTCAGCAGGCCGGTCGGCATCGGAGGCAGGTTGATGCCGAATTGCGAGAGGCCCTGCGACAGGGCGTTCATCAACTCGCCGGGCAGGTCGGTGATGCTGGCGGCCTGGACGAACTCGCGGTGCTGCGGCTGACGCTCGGAGATGTCGGACAGGGCCACGACGGCTACTGGACTCGCGACTGCCAGCGCGGCGACTGTGCTCAAGGCGGTCGAGAGCCGGCGTCGACGTCGGTTCGGCACGGAAGTCTCCTCAATATCTGGACGTAAAGATGCAGCCCTCCTGCCGCGGCCAACCGGTGCGGTGACCGTCGGGGAGGTTCTGGATCTTCGTACGCCCTCGATGTTAATGAAGTGAATGCTGTGACTAGAGTGACGATGCGGAATCGTGAGCTAATTGCGACCTGCGCGGCTCGGCCTACTCGGGGCCGCCACCCGCGGTCGGATACCCTTGCTGCCGATGACAGCTCTGCCCCAGCCCGATCAACACTGGGACCTCTTCGTCGTCGGCTCTGGTTTCTTCGGCCTGACGATCGCCGAACGGGCGGCCACGCAGCTGAACAAGCGCGTGCTGGTCCTCGAGCGACGCCCCCACCTCGGCGGCAACGCCTACTCGGAAGCCGAACCCGAGACCGGTATCGAGGTGCACCGCTACGGCGCGCACCTGTTCCACACCTCCAACCGGCGGGTGTGGGACTACGTGCGCCAGTTCACCGAGTTCACCGGCTACCAGCACCGGGTCTTCGCCCTCTACAACGGGCAGGCCTACCAGTTCCCGATGGGACTGGGGCTGGTCAGTCAGTTCTTCGGCCGCTATTTCACGCCAGACGAAGCGCGGGCGTTGATCCGCGAGCAGGCCAGCGAGATCCAGACCGAGGACGCGCAGAACCTGGAGGAGAAGGCGATCTCGCTGATCGGCCGCCCGCTCTACGAGGCGTTCGTCAAGCACTACACCGCCAAGCAGTGGCAGACCGATCCCAAGGAGCTGCCCGCCTCCAACATCACCAGGCTGCCGGTGCGCTACACGTTCGACAACCGCTACTTCAACGACACCTACGAGGGGCTGCCGGTCGACGGGTACACCGCCTGGCTGCAGAACATGGCCGCCGACGAGCGCATCGAGGTGCGGTGCGACACCGACTGGTTCGACGTGCGCGACCAGCTGCGGGGCGCCAACCCCGACGCGCCGGTGGTCTACACCGGCCCCCTGGACCGCTACTTCGACTACGCCGATGGCCGACTGGGGTGGCGCACGCTGGACTTCGAGCTCGAGGTGCTGCCGACGGGTGATTTCCAAGGCACACCGGTCATGAACTACAACGACGCCGATGTGCCCTACACCCGAATCCACGAGTTCCGGCATTTCCACCCCGAGCGCGACTACCCCACGGACAAGACCGTGATCATGCGCGAGTACTCGCGCTTCGCCGCCGACGACGACGAGCCCTACTATCCGATCAACACCGAGGCCGATCGCGCCCTGCTGGCGGCCTACCGGGCCCGGGCCAAGGCCGAGACGGCCGAGGCCAAGGTGCTGTTCGGCGGGCGGCTGGGCACCTATCAGTATTTGGACATGCACATGGCCATCGCCAGCGCGCTGAACATGTACGACAACGTGCTCGCGCCGCATCTGCGCGACGGGGCGCCGCTGGCCGGCGCCGAGACAGAAAGCAGTTGACTATGAGTGACATCCCGTCCGGCGCGCTCGATGCCGGCGCCTCGCGGGCGGTCAGCCTGCTGGCCCGTGTCATCCTGCCGCGCCCAGGCGAGCCGCTCGACGTTCGCAAGCTCTACATCAACGAATCGGAGACCAACGCCCGCCGCGCCCACGCGCCGGCGCGCACCGAGCTGGAGATCGGACCCGAGTCCGAGGTCTCGTTCGCCACGTACTTCAACGCCTTCCCGGCCAGTTACTGGCGGCGTTGGTCGACGCTGCAGTCGGTGGTGTTGCGCGTCGAGCTGACCGGCAGCGGCCGCGTCGACCTGTACCGCACCAAGGCCACCGGAGCCCGCATCACCGTCGGTGGCGCGGAGTTCTCGGGCGAACCGGTCGAGTTCGAGATCGGTCTCGACCCGTTCGAGGACGGCGGCTGGATCTGGTTCGACATCACCACCGACAGCGCCGTCACGTTGCACCACGCCGGGTGGTACTCGCCGGTGTCCGCGCCCGGGCGCGCTGATGTGGCGGTCGGCATCCCGACGTTCAACCGGCCCGCCGACTGCGTCAACGCGCTGACCGCATTGACCTCGGACCCCTTGGTGGACAAGGTGATCGGAGCGGTCATCGTCTCCGATCAGGGCACCAGCAAGGCCAAGGACCACCCCGGTTTCGACGCGGCCGCCGCCGCGCTGGGGAGCCGACTGACGGTGCACAACCAGCCCAACCTGGGCGGCTCGGGCGGCTACAGCCGGGTCATGTACGAAGCGCTGAACAACACCGAGTGCGAACAGATCCTGTTCATGGACGACGACATCCGCATCGAACCGGATTCGGTGTTGCGCGCGCTGGCCATGAACCGGTTCGCCAAGTCGCCGACGCTGGTGGGCGGACAGATGCTCAACCTGCAGGAGCCGTCTCATCTGCATGTCATGGGCGAGGTCGTCGATCAGGCCAACTTCATGTGGACCAACGCACCCAACACCGAGTACGACCACGACTTCGCCAAGTACCCGCTGGTCGACGAGGACGACCGCAGCACGATGCTGCACCGTCGGGTCGACGTCGACTACAACGGCTGGTGGATGTGCATGATCCCGCGCCGGGTCGCCGAGGAGTTGGGTCAGCCGCTGCCGTTGTTCATCAAGTGGGACGACGCGGACTACGGGCTGCGCGCCGCCGAACACGGGTACGGCACGGTCACCCTTCCGGGTGCCGCGATCTGGCACATGGCGTGGAGCGACAAGGACGACGCGATCGACTGGCAGGCGTACTTCCACCTGCGCAACCGCTTGGTGGTCTCGGCGCTGCACTGGGACGGCAAGGTCACCGGCCTGGTCGCCAGCCACCTCAAGGCGACGTTCAAACACCTGCTCTGCCTTGAGTATTCGACGGTGGCCATCCAGAACAAGGCGATGGACGACTTCCTCGCCGGGCCCGAGCACATCTTCTCGATCCTCGAGTCGGCGCTGCCTGACGTGCGGGCGATGCGCCAGCACTACCCCGACGCCGTGGTGTTGCCCGGCGCCACCGCTCTGCCGCCGCCGTCGGACCGGCGCCGGAAGAAGATCAAGATTCCGACCTCGTTGCCCGCCATCGGTTTCCGGTTGGCTCGCGGCGTCGCCCACCAGCTCACCCACCACGATCCCGCCCATCACCAGCGACCGGAGCTCAACGTCGCCACCCAGGATGCGCGCTGGTTCGTGTTGTGCAAGGTCGATGGCGTCACTGTGACGACTGCCGACGGTCGCGGTGTGGTGTACCGCCAGCGTGACCGCGCCAAGATGTTCGAACTGCTTCGTGCGTCCCTGAAGCGCCAGGCCCGGTTGATCCGCAAGTACAACCGGATGCGCCGGGTGTACCGGGAGGCCTTGCCGATGATGACCAGCCAACAGAAGTGGGAGGCGGTGCTCAACGGGCACGCCGGTGCGCCCAAGGCCGCGGTGAGAGTCGGAGATGCCTGACCAGGCGCGTGGCGAGGACGCGGTGCTGGTCGCCGTCCAGCGCGGGCTGGCCGGCCGGCCCGGGGTGCTGGCCGGCGCTCGCACGCTGTCCCATTTCGGGGAGCACAGCCTCGGCTGGCTCGCGCTCGCCGCGCTGGGGGCCGTGCTGCGGCCGGCGCAGCGCCGCGACTACCTGGCCGCGGGTGTGGGCGCATTCACCGCCCACGCCTGTGCGGTGCTGATCAAGCGAGTGGTGCGGCGGGAACGCCCGCACCACCCCGCGATCGCGGTCAACGTGGGCACCCCGAGCCGGTTGAGCTTCCCGTCGGCGCACGCGACGTCGACGACGGCGGCCGCGGTGCTGCTGGCGCGACCCACCGGGTGGCCGCTGCCGGCGCTGCTGGTGCCGCCGATGGCGTTGTCGCGGCTGGTGCTCGGAGTTCATTACCCCAGCGACGTGCTCGCCGGTGTGGCGGTCGGCGCCGCCGTCGGGGGCGTCGTCGGCAGGTTCGAAGGAGGGCGCCGGTGAGCGCATCCCAGGTCGGACAGGAGACCGGTGCGGCGGCGGGACCGCCCAACAACCTGGTCTCGGGCATCGTCAAGGCCCTACGGCCCCGCCAGTGGGTCAAGAACGTGCTGGTCTTCGCCGCCCCGGTCGCTGCACTCGGTGACGACCGCTACGTCTACGACTACCGCGAAGTGCTGGTCAAGGTGGCGTTGGCCTTCGTGGTCTTCAGCCTCGCCGCGTCATGCGTGTACCTGGTCAACGACGCCCGTGACGTCGAGGCCGACCGGGCGCACCCCACCAAGCGGTTCCGTCCGATCGCCGCCGGCGTGGTCCCGGAGTGGCTGGCCTACACGCTGGCCAGCGTGCTGGGCGTGCTCTCCCTGGCGGTCTCGTGGCTGGTCACCCCCAACCTCGCTCTGGTGATGGCCATCTACATCGCGATCCAGTTGGCCTACTGCTTCGGGCTCAAGCACCAGCCCGTGATCGACATCTGCATCGTGTCCTCGGGCTTCCTGATCCGCGCCATCGCCGGCGGTGTGGCCGCCGAAGTGCCGCTGTCGCAATGGTTCCTGCTGATGATGGCGTTCGGTTCACTGTTCATGGCCGCCGGCAAGCGGTACGCCGAGCTGCAGCTGGCCGAACGCACCGGAGCCAAGATCCGCAAGTCCCTGGAGAGCTACACCAGCTCCTATCTGCGCTTCGTGTGGACGTTGTCGGCGACCTCGCTGGTGCTGTGTTACGGGCTGTGGGCCTTCGAACGTGACGCCACCGGCGGGGCCTCCTGGTTCGTCGTGTCGATGGTGCCGTTCACGATCGCGATCCTGCGCTACGCCGTCGACGTCGACGGCGGCATGGCCGGCGAACCGGAGGAGATCGCGTTGAAGGACCGGGTGCTCCAGCTGTTGGCGCTGGCCTGGATCGGGACCATCGGTGCCGCCGTCTTCCTCAGCTGACCGGCAGGACGGCCTGGCGGGACGGCTGAAGCGCTGGCCCGCCTTCCCGTACCACGTCTGGACGAGGACCAGCCTGTGGGTGAGCGTGGCCGTGACGGCGGCGCTGTTCGGTGCGGGCGCCTGGCAGCGCCGCTGGATTGCCGATGACGGTCTGATCGTCCTGCGCACCACGCGAAACATGCTGGCCGGCAACGGTCCGGTGTTCAACGCCGGCGAGCGGGTGGAGGCCAACACCTCCACCGTGTGGTCGTACCTGATGTGGTTGGGCGGCTGGGTGGCCGGGCCGGCGCGGCTGGAGTACGTGGCGCTGACGCTGGCGTTGGTGTTCAGCGTTGCCGGCGTGGTGATGGTCATGCTCGGCACCGCCCGGCTGTATGCGCCGGGGCTGCAGGGGCGGGCCGCGGTCCTGTTGCCCGCCGGCGCCCTGGTCTACATCGCCGTGCCCCCGGCGCGGGACTTCGCCACCTCCGGACTGGAGAACGGTCTGGTGCTCGCCTACCTGGGGCTGCTGTGGTGGATGATGGTGTGCTGGTCGCAGGCGCGCGCTCGGGGCACCACGCGGTGGTTCGACGGCGCGCTGGCGTTCGTGGCCGGGCTCAGCGTGCTGGTGCGCCCCGAGCTGGCGCTGATCGGCGGACTGGCTCTGGTGATGATGCTCATCGCGGCGCCCGACTGGCGGCGGCGGCTGCTCGTCGTCGTCGTCGGTGGTCTGCTGCCGGTCGGCTACCAGATCTTCCGGATGGGCTATTACGGATTGCTGGTGCCCGGCACCGCGCTGGCCAAGGACGCCAGCGGGTCGAAATGGCACCAGGGTTTCGTGTACCTGGCCAACTTCAACCAGCCCTATCTGCTGTGGGCCCCGGCGATGCTCCTGGTCGGGCTGGCCCTGATGGTGCTGCTGCTGCGCGGGCGCCCCGGCAAGCCGGGCACGCAGGCCCGGGGCGAGGCGGGGCGGCTGGCGCGCCTGGTGCAGAGTCCGCCGGCGGTGGTCGCGTTCATCCTGATCAGCGGTGTGTTGCAGGCGGTGTACTGGATCCGGCAGGGCGGGGACTTCATGCACGGGCGGGTCCTGCTCACCCCGCTGTTCTGCCTGCTGGCGCCGGTCGCGGTGATTCCGCTGCTGGTGCCGGAGGCCTCGCGGATGGCCCGCGGCGCCGGATACCTGTATGCCGGTGCCACCGGCGTGCTGTGGCTGGCGGTCGTCGGCTGGGCGCTGTGGGCGGCCAACTCGCCGGGAATGGGGCCGGACGCCACCCGGGTGACCGCCACCGGCATCGTCGACGAGAGGCGCTTCTACGCGCAGGCGACCGGGCACGCGCACCCGCTGACGGCGGCGGACTACCTGGACTACCCGCGCATGCGTGCGGTGCTGACCGCGATCCGGAACACGCCCGACGGCGCGCTGCTGCTGCCGGCAGGCAACTACGACACCTGGGATGTGGTGCCGGCGATTCCGCCTCCGCCGGACGCGCCCACCGGACCGGACGGGGACCGAAACGGCCCGCATACCGTCTTTTTCACGAATCTGGGCATGCTCGGGATGAACGTCGGGCTCGACGTGCGGGTGATCGATCAGATCGGCCTGGCCAATCCGTTGGCCGCACACACCGCCCGCATCGAGGACGGCAGGATCGGCCACGACAAGAACCTCTTCCCGGACTGGGCGGTCGCCGAGGGGCCGTTCCTGAAGGAGGAGCCGTGGATCCCGCAGTACCTGGACGAGGACTGGATCAGGCAGGCTCAGGCGGCGCTGGCCTGCCCGGAAACCGAGTCGGTGCTCAACGCGGTCCGAGCGCCGATGAGCCCGCGCCGGTTCCTGTCGAACCTGGCCAACGCCGCGGAGTTCACCCGCTACCGCATCGACCGGGTGCCGCTCTACGAATTGGCCCGGTGCGGGCTGCCGCTGCCCGAGCCGGTGAACCCGCCCTACACCGGGCTGCCCGCCACCGGGCCGTGAGCAGGCCTCTGGCGTGCGCGATTTGTTGGCGGAGAGGGTTTTCTGCTTTCGTAACGCTGACGCCATGTCGCTCGGATAAGGACATAGGACCGACCGGAACGGACACCGCGGAACGCAGCACGGTGAAGTGATGCGGCCCCGCGGTGAGGAGAAGTCACCACAAAGGTGTGGTTGACTACACGGGCAACGAGGCCGGGCGCCTGGGCGACTCCAGGGCCCGCTAGCTGCTGCTTTACGAAAGATGGGAAAGACATACAACCATGAAGCTCGTTGGGAGGCTGCGCGGCGCAGCGAAGATGACGTGGCGTCGGGTCACGGTGGCGGCCCTGGCGGCCACGCTGCTGCCCGGCTTGATCGCCGCCGTCGGTGGCACGGCGACCGCGGGAGCGTTTTCCCGTCCCGGTCTGCCCGTGGAGTACCTGATGGTCCCGTCGGCCGGCATGGGCCGTGACATCAAGGTGCAGTTCCAGAGCGGCGGGCCCAACGCACCCGGCGTGTACCTGCTCGACGGTCTGCGTGCGCAGGACGACTTCAACGGCTGGGACATCAACACCGCCGCCTTCGAGTGGTACCTGGACTCGGGCATGGCCGTGATCATGCCGGTCGGCGGGCAATCCAGCTTCTACAGCGACTGGTACAGCCCGGCCTGCGGCGACAACGGTTGCCAGACCTACAAGTGGGAGACGTTCATCTCCCAGGAGCTGCCGGCCTACCTGGCGGCCAACAAGGGTGTCGACCCGAACCGCAACGCGGCCGTGGGCCTGTCGATGGCCGGTTCGGCTGCGCTGACGATGGCGATCTACCACCCGCAGGTGTTCCAGTACGCCGGCTCGCTGTCGGGCTTCCTGAACCTGTCCGAGGGCTGGTGGCCGATGCTCGTCAACATCTCGATGGGTGACGCGGGCGGCTACGACGCCGACGACATGTGGGGCAAGACCGAGGACGCCAACAGCGCGTGGAAGCGCAACGACCCGATGGTCAACATCGACAAGCTGGTCGCCAACAACACGCGCATCTGGATCTTCTGCGGCAACGGCAAGCCGGCGGAACTCGATTCCGGGATGAGCTCGGGCAACTTGTTCAACGCCAAGTTCCTGGAGGGCTTCACGCTGCGCACCAACAAGACCTTCCAGGAGGAGTACATCGCCGCGGGTGGCAAGAACGGCGTGTTCAACTTCCCGTCCAACGGCACCCACCAGTGGGCCTATTGGGGTCAGCAGCTGCAGCAGATGAAGCCGGACATCGCCCGGGTGCTCGGCGCGGTGCCGCAGCCGTCGGCTCCCCCGGCCCCGGCTGAGGCCGCAGCCGAGTCGGCCGTCAACGGCGGCTGACGCCACGCGACAGCATTATTGACGGCGGTGATCCCCTGGTGGGGTCACCGCCGTCAGTCTTTTCGTCCCCGGCTACCACCGGTGATGTGGTTCACTACCTTGCGATGTCGACGATGAACGAGGTGGGGCGGATGCGCGCGCTGATGCGAATGATCCTGGTGCGAATGACCCTGGCCGCCGCACTGGCGGTGACGCTGTGGGGCGCGGGTGCGACACCGTCGCTGCCCGGCGCCCCGGCCGCCTCAGCACAGGGCGTCGAGATGTTGATGGTGCCGTCGGCTGCGATGGGCCGCGACATCCCCGTGGCGTTCCAGGGCGGCGGCCCGCACGCCGTCGTGCTGCTCGACGCGTTCAACGCCGCCCCGGACGTGAGCAACTGGGTGACCGCGGGCAACGCCATGAACACGCTGTCGGGCCTGGGCATCTCGGTGGCCGCCCCGGCGGGCGGGGCCTGGAGCATGTACACCAACTGGGAGCAGGACGGCAGCAAGCAGTGGGAGACCTTCCTGGCCGACGAGCTGCCCAACTGGCTCGCCGCCAACAAGGGGCTGGCTCCGGGCGGGCACGGCATCGTCGGCGCCGCCCAGGGCGGCACCGGCGCACTGACCATGGCGACGTTCCACCCCAACCGCTACCGCTTCGCCGGGTCGCTGTCGGGCTTCCTGACCCCGTCGGCCACCACGATGAACGGCGCGATCACCGCGGGGCTCGCCCGCTTCGGTGGGGTGGACACCCGCAACATGTGGGGTTTGCCACAACTGGGCCGGTGGAAGTGGCACGACCCCGATGTGCACGCCCAACTTCTGGCCAACAACAACACCCGGCTGTGGGTGTACAGCCCGTCCACGGTCACGTGCACCGACCCCGCCGCGATGATCGGCTACTGCGATCAGGCCCAGGGCAGCAACCGCACGTTCTACCAGCACTATCGCTCGATCGGCGGCAGCAACGCCCACTTCGACTTCCCGACGTCGGGCAATCACGACTGGGGTTCCTGGAGCGGCCAGTTGGCCGCCATGACGGGTGAGCTGGTCGCGACCATCCGGTAGTGGCGCAGGCTCGGCGCACCGGTCGGACACGGGCCAGCCGGTACTTTGGAGGAGTGCAGAACGCGTCACGCAGATCAGGGATCGCCGGGTTGGCCGGCTTTTCGCTGCTGGTGGCGTCGGCGGCGGCGGGGTTGTCCGGCTGCTCGATGACCGATGACATGGTCATGGGGCTGGGCTCGCAGACCGAGGCCGCGCAGAGTGAATCCCCCGCGGCGGTGCCCGGTCCCGACGACCTCGGGGCGGACGACCACACGCTCGTCGTGACTCAGGCTCAACGCCACTACCTCGACGCGCTGCACGGCGCGGGAGTGCAGCCCAGCAGTGACCTCGCCGCGTTGCGGATCGGGTCCTACGTGTGCCAGGCGCGCTTCGCCAAGCACACCGACCAGCAGGTGTGGGACTTCGTACTGCCTCTGGTGCGCAACGAGGCCGGCTCGTCGGCCACGGCGATGACGCCGTCGGCGGGGGAGGTCAACACGTTGACCGACGACTACATCCGCATCGCGACCGAACAGCTCTGCTGAGCTGTCGAACACATCCCAGTCACCCGCGTAGGCGAGGAGAACGAAGAACGTCATGGCCAAGTCCAACCGGCGCAAGCGCCATCGCCTTCTGGCGCTGTTCGCGGCAGGCGCTGTGAGCATGGTGGTCGTGCTGATCGTGGCGATCGTGGTCGTGGTGCTGCGCAGGCCCGACGCCCCGCCGACCGCGGTGCCGCCGAGCGCGCAGCCGCCCACCGCGGTGCCTCCGACGATGTCGAAGCCGCGGCCCGAATTCCAGGACGCGAGCTGCCCGGATGTCCAGCTGATCTCGATACCGGGCACCTGGGAATCCTCGGTGCAGCTGGACCCGTTCAACCCGGTGCAGTTCCCGGCCGCGCTGCTGCTCAACGTGACCAACCCGCTGCGCGCCCAGTTCGGCGCGGACCGCCTCGAGGTGTTCACCGTTCCCTACACCGCGCAGTTCCACAATCCGCTGTCCGCGGATGC
This sequence comes from uncultured Mycolicibacterium sp., assembly GCA_964000695.1. Classification (GTDB taxonomy): domain Bacteria; phylum Actinomycetota; class Actinomycetes; order Mycobacteriales; family Mycobacteriaceae; genus Mycobacterium. Next base: position 12,128 of record CAXEZH010000315.1, read on the forward strand.
GCAGATGTCGTACAACGACAGCCGCGCCGAGGGCACCCAGGCGGCGGTCCGGGCGATGACGGACATGAACAACCGGTGCCCGCTGACCAGTTACGTGCTGGTCGGGTTCTCCCAGGGCGCCGTCATCGCCGGGGACATCGCCAGTGACATCGGCAACGGCCGCGGGCCGGTGGACCAGGATCTGGTGCTGGGCGTGACGCTGATCGCCGACGGACGCCGCCAGGTCGGGGTGGGTCAGGACGTCGGCCCCAACCCCGACGGCCAGGGGGCGGAGATCACGCTGCACGAGGTGCCGACCCTGTCGGCGCTGGGGCTGACGATGACCGGACCGCGGCCCGGCGGGTTCGGCGCGCTCAACGACCGGACCAACGAGATCTGTGCCCGCGGCGACCTGATCTGCGCGGCGCCCGAGTCGGCGTTCAACATCACCGCGCTGCCGAAGACGTTGGAGGTGCTTTCGGGGGGCGCGGGTCAGCCGGTGCACGCGATGTACGCCACGCCGGACTTCTGGAACATCGACGGGATGCCGGCCACTCAGTGGACGCTGAACTGGGCGCAGAACCTGATCGCCAACGCCCCGCAGCCGAAGCATGGCTGAGGTGTGCCACATCTTTTTGGCAACGTTTCGTGACGTGGCGGCTGCCAGATTTGGCCCAGCCCCGCAGGTCGCCTAGCATTACGTTAGTTTAAGAAACATCTAAGAGCGACGGCTGGCGGTTCACGGGCGGGGAGCCGTCGGACCGGTACGATCTTCGGGGTTTGGGACAGCGATCCCGCTTGATTGGAGTATTGAGATGGCCTTCCACAACCCGTTCATCAAGGACGGACTGATCAAGTTCCCGGACAACGGGAGCCTGGTCAAGCACGTGGAACGGTGGGCCCGGGTCCGAGGGGACAAGCTCGCCTATCGATTCATCGACTTCTCGACCGAACGCGACGGCGTCGAACGGGACCTGAACTGGGCCGACTTCGGCGCCCGCAACAAGGCCGTCGGCGCCCGGCTGCAGCAGGTCACCGAACCCGGAGATCGGGTGGCGATCCTGTGCCCGCAGAACCTCGAGTACCTCGTGGCCTTCTTCGGCGTGCTCTATTCCGGGCGGATTGCGGTGCCGCTGTTCGATCCCAACGAACCCGGGCACGTCGGCCGTCTGCACGCCGTGCTGGACGACTGCCAGCCGTCGGCCATCCTGACCACGACGGCCGCGGCCGAGGGAGTGCGCAAGTTCTTCCGCACCCGCCCCGCCAACCAGCGCCCCCGCGTCATCGCCGTCGACGCCGTGCCCAACGAGGTCGGCGCCACGTGGGAGCCGGTCGACGTCCAGCACGACACGATCGCCTACCTGCAGTACACCTCGGGGTCCACCCGAATCCCGACCGGTGTGCAGATCACTCATCTGAACCTGGCCACCAACGTGGTCCAGGTCATCGAAGCGCTCGACGGCCAGGAGGGCGACCGCGGCGTCTCGTGGTTGCCGTTCTTCCATGACATGGGGCTCATCACGGTGCTGTTGTCGCCGATGCTGGGCCACTACATCACATTCATGACGCCCGCCGCGTTCGTGCGTCGCCCGGGCCGGTGGATCCGGGAGATGGCTCGTAAGGAGAGCGACACCGGCGGCACCATCTCCGTTGCGCCGAACTTCGCGTTCGACCACGCCGCCGTGCGGGGGGTGCCCAAGGATGGCGAGCCGCCGCTGGACATGTCCAACATCAAGTGCATCCTCAACGGCAGCGAGCCCATCTCGGCGGCCACCGTGAACCGGTTCAACGAGGCGTTCGGCCCGTTCGGTTTCAAGCCGCAGGCCATCAAACCGTCCTACGGGCTGGCCGAGGCCACGCTGTTCGTGTCGACCACCCCGATGAACGCCGAGCCCCGGATCATCCACGTGGACCGAGACGAGCTCAACCGGCACCGCTTCGTCGAGGTGCCCGCGGACTCACCGAAGGCGGTCGCGCAGGCCGGCGCCGGTCAGATCGGTGTCGCGGAATGGGCGGTCATCGTCGACAACGACAGCGCCACCGAATTGCCCGACGGCCAGATCGGCGAGGTCTGGATCAGCGGCCAGAACATGGGCACCGGCTACTGGGGCAAGCCCGAGGAGACCGTCGCCACGTTCCAGAACACGCTCAAGTCGCGCACCAACCCGTCCCACGCCGAGGGCGCCACCGACGACGCCACCTGGGTGCGCACCGGCGACCTGGGCGCCTACCACGACGGTGAGCTCTACATCACCGGCCGGACGAAGGACCTGGTGATCATCGACGGCCGTAACCACTATCCCCAGGACCTCGAGTACTCCGCCCAGGAGTCCACGAAGGCGCTGCGCACCGGTTTCGTCGCGGCGTTCTCGGTCCCGGCCAACCAGCTGCCCGACGATGTGTTCGAGGACGCGCACGCGGGGCTGAAGCGCGACCCCGACGACACCTCCGAACAGCTGGTGATCGTCGGCGAGCGCGCCCCGGGCGCGCACAAGCTCGATATGGGCCCGATCGCCGACGACATTCGCGCAGCGATCGCGGTGCGCCACGGGGTGACGGTGCGCGATGTGCTGCTGACCCCGGCGGGGGCCATCCCCAGGACTTCCAGCGGCAAGATCGGTCGCCGGGCCTGCCGCTCGGCGTATCTGGACGGCAGCCTGCGCAGCGGCAAGGTGGCCAATGCCTTCCCGGACGAGACCGACTGACGTTTCCACTGAAGTAACTCCCCAATGCCGGCCCGCGGGGGCGGCCGGATCGATCGTGAGGTGACCATGACTGATCCACAAGACGATTCGGTGAGCCCGGCGGCCCCGGTGGGCGGCCCGGACATGACGGTCGCCGAGATGCGCGCATGGCTGCGCAACTGGGTCGGCAACGCCACCGGTCAGTCCCCGGATTCGGTGAACGAAACCGCACCGCTGGTGGAACTCGGCTTGTCGTCGCGCGATGCCGTGGCCATGGCCAGTGACATCGAGGATCTCACCGGCGTGACGCTGACCGCGACGGTCGCCTTCCGCCACCCCACGATCGAGTCGCTGGCCACGGTGATCGTCGAGGGCGAGCCCGAAGAGGACACCGCCGCGCTGGACGCCGAGGACTGGTCGCGCGACGGTGACGAAGACCGACTGAACATCGCCATCGTCGGCGTCGGCACCCGCTTCCCCGGCGACATGAACACTCCGAGCCAGATGTGGCAGGCGCTGCTGGACGGCCGCGACGCCATCACCGATCTGCCCGAGGGGCGCTGGTCGGAATTCCTCTCCGAGCCACGCGTGGCCGAGCGGGTGGCCAAGGCCCGTACCCGCGGCGGCTACCTGTCCGACATCAAGGGCTTCGACGCCGAGTTCTTCGCGCTGTCGAAGATGGAAGCCGACAACATCGACCCGCAGCAACGGATGGCGCTGGAGCTGACCTGGGAAGCGTTGGAGCACGCCAGGATTCCCGCCTCGAGCCTGCGCGGGGAGAGCGTCGGTGTCTACATCGGCAGCTCCACCAACGACTACAGCTTCCTCGGGGTCGCCGACCCGTCGACCGCCCATCCGTACGCCATCACCGGCACGGCGAGCTCGATCATCGCCAACCGGGTGTCGTACTTCTACGACTTCCGCGGACCCTCGATGGCCATCGACACCGCCTGCTCGTCGTCGCTGGTCGCCGTGCACGAAGGAGTGAAGGCGCTGCGCGCCGGGGATGCCGACGTGGTGCTGGCCGGTGGCGTGAACGCCCTGGTCACGCCGCTGGTGACGGTGGGCTTCGACGAGGTGGGCGGCGTGCTGGCGCCCGACGGCCGGATCAAGTCGTTCTCGGCCGACGCCGACGGCTACGCCCGCTCCGAAGGCGGCGGCATGCTGGTGCTCAAGCGCCTGGCCGACGCACGCCGCGACGGCGACGAGATTCTCGCCGTCATCGCCGGCGGCGCGATCAACCACGACGGCCGGTCCAACGGGATGCTGGCCCCCAACCCGGATGCGCAGGAAGCCGTGCTGCGCAAGGCCTACAAGGACGCCGGTATCGATCCGCGCACCGTCGACTACGTCGAGGCGCACGGCACCGGCACCATTCTCGGTGACCCCATCGAGGCCGACGCGCTGGGCCGGGTGATCGGCCGCGGCCGCGCCGCGGACAAGCCTGCGCTGCTGGGCGCGGTGAAATCCAATGTCGGACACCTGGAATCCGCGGCGGGCGCCGCCAGCTTGGCGAAGATGGCGCTCGCGCTGTACCACGACAAGATCCCCCCGTCGATCAACTACAGCGGCCCCAACCCCTACATCGACTTCGACCGCGAACACCTCAAGGTCGCCGACACCGTGACCGACTGGCCCCGCTACAGCGGGCATGCGATCAGTGGGGTGTCCGGGTTCGGGTTCGGCGGCGCCAACGCACATCTGGTGTTGCGGGAGGTGCTGCCCACCGACCTGGTGGAGCCGATGCCCGAGCCCGACGTCGCGGTCGTCACGCCGGCCAACGACGACGCCAAGGCCGTCTACGTCGGCGGCGTGCGGATGGACGAGTACGGCGAGTTCATATCAGATGACGAGGACGACGATGACGCTCGCGGTGATGACGAGTTGTACGGTCGCGCGGTCGAGGACGAGCCGGAGCTGCCCGGACTGACCGACGAGGCGCTGCGTCTGCTGGAGGTCGCGCGCGAGGAGCTCGCCGCGGCGGAAGCCGAGAACCCGACGAAGCCTGTTGTGCCACTGGCAGTTTCGGGTTTCCTCACCTCGCGTAAGCGCGCCACCGCGGCTGAGCTGGCCGACTGGCTGGACAGCCCGGAAGGTCGGGCGTCGTCGCTGGAATCGATCGGGCGGTCGCTGTCGCGGCGCAACCACGGCCGTTCGCGCGCGGTGGTGCTGGCCCACGATCATGACGAGGCGATCAAGGGCATGCGCGCGCTGGCCGAGGGCAAGACCAACCCGATGGTGCTGGCCGCCGACGGGCCGGTCACCAACGGGCCGGTCTGGGTGCTGGCCGGTTTCGGCGCCCAGCACCGCAAGATGGCCAAGAGCCTGTACCTGCGCGACGACACCTTCGCCGAATGGATCAACAAGGTCGACTCCCTGGTGCAGGACGAGCGTGGGCACTCGATCCTCGAGCTGATCCTCGACGACGCGATCGACTACACCGACGAGACGACCGAGCTCCCGATCGAGAAGGTCCAGCTGGTCATCTTCGCGATCCAGATCGCCCTCGGCGAGGTGCTCAAGGCCCACGGCGCGAAACCCGGTGCGCTGGTGGGCCAGTCGCTCGGCGAGGCCGCCGCGGCCTACTTCTCCGGTGGGCTGTCGCTGGAGGACGCCACGCGCGCCATCTGCTCGCGCTCGCACCTGATGGGTGAGGGCGAGGCCATGCTGTTCGGCGAGTACATCCGCCTGATGGCCCTGGTCGAGTATTCGCCGGAGGAGATCGAGACCGTGTTCGCCGACTTCGACGGTCTCGAGGTGTGCGTCTATGCCGCACCGACGCAGACCGTCATCGGCGGGCCGCCCGACCAGATCGACGCGATCATCGCCCGCGCCGAATCGGAGGGAAAGTTCGCGCGGAAGTTCCAGACCAAGGGCGCCAGCCACACCTCGCAGATGGATCCGCTGCTCGGTGAGCTCGCCGCCGAACTGCAGGGCATCGAAGCGCATCCGCTGCAGACGCCGTACTACTCCACCGTGCACGAGGGCAGCCTGATTCGCGCCGGTTCGGAGCCCATCCACGACGTGGACTACTGGAAGAAGGGCCTGCGCCACAGCGTCTACTTCACCCACGGCATCCGTAATGCCGTGGACAACGGTCACACCACGTTCCTGGAGCTGGCGCCCAACCCGGTGGCGTTGATGCAGGTCGGTCTGACCACCGCGACGGCCGGACTGCACGACGCGCAGTTGATCCCGACGCTGGCGCGCAAGCAGGACGAGGTCGACTCGATGACGACCGCGATGGCGCACCTGTTCGTCCACGGACACGATCTGGATTTCCGCACGCTGTTCCCGCTGCCGTCGGATCGCCCGCTGGACCCCGCGACCGACTACGCGGACATCCCGCCCACCCGCTTCAAGCGCAAGCCGCACTGGCTGGAGGCCCAGTTCACCGGTGACAGCTCGACGGTCATGCCGGGTAATCACGTCGCCACCCCGGACGGGCGCCACGTGTGGGAGTACCTGCCGCGCGCCAATGCCGCCACCGACCTGTCGGCACTGGTGAAAGCCGCTGCCGCAGCAGTGCTTCCGGATGCCAAGCTCACCGCCTCGGAGCAGCGGGCGGTGCCCGGTGACGGGGCACGGCTGGTCACGACGCTGACCCGGCATCCGGGCGGGGCCGGCGTGCAGGTGCACGCCCGGATCGACGAATCGTTCACCCTCGTCTACGACGCGATCGTGACCCGGGGCGGCCAGCAGAGCGCCCTGCCGACGGCGGTCGGCGCGGGAACGGTCGCCGAGGTCACCGCCGCGGCGACGCCGGAACCCGAGCCCGAGGCCGACGAGGCGTTCGTCGCTGACAACCTCACCGCCGGCGCCAATCTCGGCGCGGACTTCGCCAAGTGGAGCCCGGACTCCGGCGAGACGATCGCCGACCGGTTGGGCCACATCGTCGGCGCCGCCATGGGATACGAGCCCGAGGACCTGCCCTGGGAGGTGCCGCTGATCGAGCTCGGCCTGGATTCGCTGATGGCGGTGCGCATCAAGAACCGCGTCGAGTACGACTTCGACCTGCCGCCGATCCAGCTGACCGCGGTGCGCGACGCCAACCTGTACGCGGTGGAGAAGCTGATCGCCTACGCCGTCGAGCACCGCGACGAGGTCGGCGATCTCGCCGAGTCGCAGAAGGGCAAGACCGCCGAACAGATCGCCGCCGAGCAGGCCGAGTTGATGGGCGGGGCGAGCACCGTCGCCGAGCTGGAGGCGAAGCTGGCCGAGGCCGGGCACCCGATTGCCGCCCCGGAGGACACCGAGCAGCCGGCGGTCGAGCAGATCGCCACCGACTCGGTGGAGGCGCAGGACGCGCCGCCTGTGTCTGATGTCGCGATCCCCGCTCCGCCAACCGACCCGTCGGGTCCTGCCGGTGGCCTGTCCATCCCGCCGCCGGCGTCTGATGTCGCGGTCCCCGCTCCGCCTACCGACCCGAGCGGTCCCAGCCCGTCGGGGCCGTCGCAGTCCACCATCGCGGCGGCGTCGAAGGCGCTGAGCCAGGAAGCGGTGGTCGAGGCGCTGGGCGCCGACGTGCCACCCCGCGACGCGGCCGAACGTGTCACGTTCGCGACATGGGCCATCGTCACCGGCAAGTCGCCGGGTGGCATCTTCAACGAGCTGCCCACCGTCGACGACGCCGTCGCGGCGAAGATCGCCGAACGGCTCACCGAGCGGGTCGACGAGGGCACCATCAGCGCCGACGACGTGCGCGCGGCGACGACCATCGAGGAGCTGTCCACCACCGTCCGCGGGTACCTCGAGGGCGGCAAGATCGACGGGTTCGTGCGGACCATCCGCGCCCCCAAAGAGGGCAGTTCGAGCATCCCGGTGTTCGTCTTCCACGCCGCCGGCGGCTCCACGGTGGTCTACGAGCCGCTGCTCAAGCGTCTTCCGGCGGACACCCCGATGTACGGCATCGAGCGGGTGGAGGGCTCCATCGAGGAGCGCGCCGCCGAGTACGTGCCCAAGCTGCTGGAGCTCAACGGTGACCGTCCGTTCATCCTGGCCGGCTGGTCGCTGGGCGGGGTGCTGGCCTACGCCTGCGCGATCGGTCTGAAGCAGGCCGGCGCCGATGTGCGCTTCGTGGGCCTCATCGATGCGGTCCGCCCCGGTGAGGAGATCCCGCAGACCCAGGAGGAGACCCGCAAACGCTGGGACCGCTACGCGCGGTTCGCCGAGCGGACCTTCAACGTCGAGGTGCCCGAGATCCCCTACGAGGAACTCGAGAAGCTCGACGACGAGGGGCAGGTCAAGTTCGTGCTCGACGTCGTCAGCCAGAGCGGGGTTCAGATCCCGGGCGGCATCATCGAGCATCAGCGCACGTCGTACCTGGATCAGCGGGCCATCGACACCGCCGAGATCAAGCCCTACGACGGGCACGTCACGCTCTACATGGCCGACCGGTACCACGACGACGCGATCTACTTCGAGCCTGCCTACGCCACCCGCGCGCCCGACGGCGGATGGGGCCAGTACGTCGCCGACCTCGAGGTCGTGCCGATCGGGGGCGAACACATCCAGGCCATCGACGAGCCGTACATTGCAAAGGTCGGCGCCCATATGAGCGAGGCGATCACTGCCATCGAGAGCGAGAGCACGTGACCAACAAGACCACTGCTGAACTCCTGTCCGAACTCCGCGAGAAGCTGGAGGAAGCCAAAGAGCCCGGTGGTGAGAAGGCGGTCGCCAAGCGCGCAAAGAAAGGCATCCCGTCGGCGCGGTCCCGAATCCACGATCTGCTCGACCCGGGCAGCTTCCTGGAGATCGGCGCGCTGGCCAAGACGCCCGGCGACCCGCAGGCGCTCTACGGCGACGGTGTGGTGACCGGGCACGGCACCATCAACGGCCGCCCGGTCGGCGTGTTCAGCCACGACCAGACGGTGTTCCAGGGCTCGGTCGGTGAGATGTTCGGGCGCAAGGTCGCCCGGCTGATGGAGTGGGTGGCGATGGTCGGCTGCCCGATCATCGGCATCAACGATTCCGCCGGTGCGCGCATCCAGGACCTGGTGACGTCGCTGGCGTGGTACGCCGAACTCGGCCGCCGCCACGAGCTGCTGCGCGGCCTGGTTCCGGAGATCTCGTTGATCTTCGGCAAGTGCGCCGGCGGTGCGGTGTACTCGCCGATCCAGACCGACCTGGTGGTCGCGGTGCGCGACCAGGGCTACATGTTCGTCACCGGACCCGACGTCATCAAGGACGTCACCGGCGAGGACGTCAGCCTCGACGAGCTCGGCGGCGCCGACGCCCAGGCCCGGTACGGCAACATCCACCAGGTGGTGGAGTCCGAGGCGGCGGCCTACCAGTACGTCCGCGACTACCTGAGCTTCCTGCCCGCCAACACGTTCGACGACGCGCCGATCGTCAACCCCGGTCTGGAGCCGGAGATCACCCCGCACGATCTGGAGCTGGACTCCATCGTGCCGGACTCCGACAACACCGCCTACGACATGCACGAGATCCTGCTACGGATCTTCGACGACGGCGACGTCTTCGAGGTGGGCGAGCAGTCCGGCCCGGCGATCATCACCGCGTTCGCCCGGGTGGACGGCCGCCCCGTCGGCGTGATCGCCAACCAGCCGATGTATCTGTCCGGGGCGATCGACAACGAGGCCTCCGACAAGGCGGCCCGGTTCATCCGGTTCTGCGACTCGTTCAACACCCCGCTGGTGTTCGTCGTGGACACCCCCGGCTTCATGCCGGGTGTGCAGCAGGAGAAGGGCGGCATCATCAAGCGCGGCGGCCGCTTCCTGAACGCCGTGGTCGAGGCCGACGTGCCGAAGGTGACGATCACCATCCGCAAGTCCTACGGCGGTGCGTACGCCGTGATGGGGTCCAAGCAGCTCACCGCCGACTTCAACTTCGCGTGGCCGACCGCGCGGATCGCGGTGATCGGCGCCGAGGGCGCGGCCCAGTTGGTGGTCAAGCGGTTCCCCGATCCGACCGCCCCCGAGGTGCAGAAGATCCGGGCCGACTTCATCGAGGGCTACAACGCGACGATGGCGGTGCCGTGGGTGGCGGCCGAGCGGGGCTTCATCGACGGCGTCATCGAGCCCCACCAGACCCGGCTGCTGCTGCGCAAGTCGCTGCGCCTGCTGCGTGACAAGCAGATCAGCCGCGTGCAGCGCAAGCACGGCCTCACTCCGATCTAGACCAGCCTGGTGCGGTTGGATAGGCCTGTGGCCAACGACAAGGCGAATCACATCACCGGGCTGAGCCTCGACGCGCCGCGCGGCGACGCGCGTCTGGACCTGCGGGACCTCTACGTCTTCCAGTCCCCGCACGATCCGGAGCGGACCGCGCTGATCCTGACCGCCAACCCCGACGGCGGTGCGCTTCACCCGGACGCGGTGTACCGGGTGGCGATCGACAACGACGGTGATCTACGCAACGACATCGCCTTCAACTTCGTGTTCTCCGAGCAGGTTGCGGGGCGTGACGGACCGCGCCAGAAGGTGGATGTGTACCTGGCGCTCGGCTCCACCGCCCGGGTGTACGCAGCGGCCGGATCGCGGATCTTCGGTGACGTGGAGGTGTCCTTCGACGGCACGCCGCATGTGTGGCGGTCCGGCAGCTTCACGTTCTTCGCCGGCGTGCGCAGCGACCCGGCATTCGTCGACCTCGACGGGCTGGTCAATGTCTTCGACCCGGCCGGACGTCGCGACGGGCAGGGTCCGTGGACAGGTCAGGACTCGCGAGCCGCGGCCAACGTGATGGTGATGGCCGTCGAGCTGCCCACCAGCTATCTGGGCGCACACCCCGACGTGCGGGTGTGGGGGCGGTGCAGCCTGCTGGAGGACGGCACGTGGGTGCACGTCGACCGGATCGGGCACCCGTTGATCAGCAGCTTCTTCAAGACCGGCGGGCCGCCGTACGCATTCGCGGGCAGCGAGCCGAACCAGGACCGGGAGCACTGGATCGGTGCGCTGATCGAACTGATGGGGCACACCGGGGGATACGCGCACGACGAGGCGGCCGAGGCGATCAACGCCGAGGGCGCGCTGCCCGACGTGTTGACCTACAACCCGGCCAAACCGGCGAAGTATCCGAACGGGCGCACCCTCTCCGACGACGTGATCACCGACCGGGTCGCGTTCCTGACCAACGACGACTGCCCGCCGTCGGGTCTGACGCCGCACGACGACCTGTTGCTGGACTTCCCCTATCTGGGCACGCCGCACTGATGGCGCCGCAGCCGCCGACGTCCCTGCTCGTCGAGGCGTATCGGGGCTGCGAAGGTCTGCCGCTGGTGGGCGGATTGTTCACGCGCGGCAGAGTCGAGGCCAAGGCCGTACTGTCTGTGATCGTGGCCGCCGTGCTCGACGAGCTGGATCTCACCGAGATCATCCGGGACAAGCTGCAGACCGAGGCGGTCGACGCCGTGATTGCACGCATCGACCTGATTGCGCTCGCCGACCAGGTGATCGACGGCGTGGACCTGCCCGCCATCATCCGCGCCTCCACCACGACGGTGACCGCCGATGTGATGACCGATGTGCGCTCACAAGGCGAACGCGCCGACGACGCGGTGGCCGGGTTCGTCGACCGGATGTTGGGGCGCCGGGAGCGTCTGCGTGGCCGGCAGCGCTGACGTCGCGCACCGCACCGCCGGCGTGGTCAGCCGCGGTGTGGCGGCGGTGATCGACCTCGTGGTGGTCGGGATGCTGCTGGGATCGGTGTACCTCGGGTTGGTGCTGGCCCGGCTGGCACTGACTCCCGGAGCGTTCCGATTCCCAGCGTTGGACGTGGTGTTCTCGACCGCGGTGTGCTTTGGTGTCGCGGTGCTCTATCTGGCCGGATGCTGGTCGGTGTCGGGTTGCACCGCCGGGGCGGTCGTGATGGGCGTACAGGTGGTGGGGCGCCGCGCGGCACGGCTGAAGCCGGTGGTCGCGCTCGGGCGTGCCGTGGCCTGTGTCGTGCTCCCGATCGGGCTGGGCTGGGTCGCGGTCGACGCCGAGCGCAGATCTCTGCAGGACATCGTGTTCGGCAGCCGAGTGATCTATGTGCGCTCATGATCAAACCCACTTGTAGGATTCGCCCATGCCGCTGACCGACGGCGAGGTGATCGCGGGTTACACGATCTCGCGTCGGCTGGGAGCCGGCGGGATGGGCGAGGTCTACCTGGCCAAACATCCCCGCCTGCCGCGTTACGACGCGCTCAAGGTGCTCTCCGCCGCAGTCACCGCCGACGACGAGTACCGCCAGCGGTTCAACCGCGAAGCCGACATCGCCGCCACCCTGTGGCATCCGCACATCGTGCAGGTCCATGACCGCGGCGAGTTCGACGGCCGGCTGTGGATCTCGATGGACCACGTGGAAGGCACCGACGCGGCCGCGTTGTTGGCGCAGCGTTACCCCGACGGCATGCCACCGGAACTGGTCGCGCGCATCGTCTCTGCGGTGGGCGACGCGCTGGACTACGCGCACCAGCGGGGCCTGCTGCACCGCGACGTCAAGCCCGCCAACATCCTGATCGCCGACCCGCAGACCGACCACGAACGCATCATGCTGGCCGACTTCGGCATCGCCCGCCGCGTCGGCGAGGCCAGCTCGCTGACCGCCACCAACATGACCGTGGGCACGGTGGCCTACTCGGCGCCCGAACAACTCACCGCCGACAAGCACATCGACGGCCGGGCCGACCAGTACGCCCTCGCCGCGACCGCCTTCCAGTTGCTGACCGGCACCCCGCCCTTCCAGCACTCCAACCCGGCGATCGTGATCAGCCAGCACCTGACCGCCCAGCCACCGGCGATCGAGGACCACCGGCCCGAGCTGTCCGGGCTCAGCGGTGCGTTCCGCAAAGCGCTGGCCAAGTCGCCGGCCGACCGCTTCGACAGCTGCGCGGACTTCGCCCGGGCCCTGGCCAATCGGACGCGGGCAGCGGTGCCGGCCGGTTCCTTCACCGACTCCGACGATGACGAAGCGACCATGCTCGCGCCCGCCGCGGCCGGCGGTCGGCACGCCAAGAAGTCCACGGCGACCCCGTCCCGCGGCCGGCTGCTGATTCTCGCTGCGTTGGCGCTGTCGCTGATCGCGGTGGTGTCGGTGCTGCTGCTGGTGTTCTACGACCGCGGCGAGCGGCGTGCCGATGCCGGCACCGCCACCCCGTCCGCGTCACCGACGCAGCCGGCGCCGGGTGCGGGCGTGACGCTGCCGGTCGTCGTCGTGGGTGCCGACTGCGCGACGTTGGGCGCCGCCGGGCTCACCGAGCAGGGCGCTCCGGCCTACTGCGCCCGGCTGTCGTCGACCGGTGCGCCGCTGTGGTCGCTGTACCCGGGTGAGATCACGCACCCCTCCGGCGCGCCCACCGCGGGGCCCGCCGCGAACACCGACACCCCGGTGCTGGTGTGCATGCAGCAGACCGGGCGCGACGAGGTCGAGTGCCGTAAGGACATCCTTGCCGAGAACACCGATCCGTCGGCCAACGACAACCAGTCCGGCTGACGTCAGATCGGGGGCAGGTCCAGCCAGCTGTCGACGGCGAAATTCGCTCCTCGGGCGGCGATCGTCGCTCCGCCGCGGCCCGGGTAATGCGCCGGGATGACGGTCGCGCGCTGCCGCGCCGCCTCGGTGAACACCCGCCGGCGGGTGGCCGCTGCCGCGCCGGCGTCGACGTCGAAAGCGCACGGATCGTCGGGCCGCGGCAGCTGGATCGGGCAGTGGGTGAGGTCCCCGACGAACACCGCGGGTGCGCCGGCGTCCAACCAGAGGACCGACGATCCCGGCGTGTGGCCGGGCGCCGCACGCAGCCACAGCGACTCGCTGAGTTGATGGTCGCCGGCGAACAGCTCGGTCTGCGCCTCGACCGGCGCGATGCTGTCGGCGAACCCCAGCCGCATCCCGTCGGTGGCGCCGGCACCGTCTGGGCAGAAGTACCGATGATCGTCCGCAGGCATCAGGTAACGCGCGTTGCGGAACGTCGGCACCCACTCTTCGTCTCCGTCGGTGGCGGCTGACCGGGTGTTCCAGCCGACGTGGTCGGTGTGCAGGTGGGTGTTGATGACGACGTCGACGTCGTCGGGAGCGAAACCGGCGTCGGCGAGCGCAGCCAGAAACCCGGTGTCGAGGTGATCCAGCGGCGGCATGTGGGGACGCTGTCTGCCGTCGCCCACGCCGGTGTCGACCAGCACCGTCAGCCCGTCGACCTCGATCACCCAGGTCTGGATCGCGATCTTCCACTCGTCGGCGCGGCGGTCGACGAACAGCGGGTCGAGCAGATCGGCGTGCTCATCCCAGGCGTCCGGCGGGGTCTGGGCGAACAGGGACGTGCGCATCTGGAACCGGGTCTCGACCACCCGGGTCAGGGTGGCCCGGCCGAGCCGGGTCCGGTCGGTCACGGCTGGATTCGGATCGGACCCGGCGAGTACAGCCCGGAGTGGGTGGACTCGCCCAGCTCGATGTCGGCCGGCTCGGCGTCGACGACGGTGTCGAAGCGGCGCAGCGAGCCCCAGTCCTGACCCCAGTCCTGCGACAGGTACGTCGACATCACCGAGGCGCGCAGCAGCAGGTCGGTGATGCCCAGCAGACCGCCGTTGAGGCCGTCCTGCCAGGTGTCGGTGCTCTGTAGCTTGGCGTAGTAGTCCGGGGAGATCCGGAACTTGGGGATCTGGGTGACGCCGTTGGCGTGCAGCATCGGCTGCTGGCACGGGAAGGCCAGGCCCACCGCCCAGTCCATCAGGACCGGCTGCTGGGAGCCGACGTACTCCTGCACCGAACGTAGCTCGGGCACCCGCGGCGGGGGCACCGCGAGCCAGTCGCCCTGGCTGAGCGACAGGTCCTCGGCGATGACCCGGACCGCCACTGCGTCGGAGGGGATCTGCTCGCGCGGGTAGCGCAGGTTGCGCCACGACGGCTGCGGGCCGATGTCGTACGGGCTGACCCGGCCCGCGGCGACCAGCGCGCCGTCGGGGCCGCGGCGGGCGTATTCGAGGTCGACGGTCTGCCCGGACGTGAGACCGTCGGCCACACTGGTTCCCGCGATCGTGCCGGCCGCGCTGATCACCACCAGCGGATGCGCGTCGTCGGCGGGCGGCAGCTCGTACCACGCCGAGGCCAGGCGGCTGTCCTGTTGCGCGCCTTCGGAATACGTTCCGGCGACCGGGACCCGGGCCGGATCCAGGCCGTAGGGAAGCGGCACGGTGGAACCGTTCACGCCCGGGCGGGTGAGCCGGATCGGCCGGTTCCAGTCGTAGTCGGTGCCCGGCTGCGGGTTGTTGAGCCGGATCGCCTCGGCGATGATCCGGTCGGGAATGCCGTTGGGGGAGAAGCCGACCGGGTCGGTGCCCCCGAGCGGGCCGAGCGGGCCCCAATCACCGGGCAGCGGCTGCAGGAAACCGTCGTTGGAGTCGGGTTCGACCAGCACGTCGTCGGCCAGCCCGCAGCCTCCGACGAACGCGCGGACATTGGCCCAGCCGTTGGAGTAGGTCGGGTATTGGCGCACCACCCCGACCGCCATCGACGCGACGAAGACGACCACCATGAAGCCCGCCGCGATCGGAATCGGGGCGGCGGTGAGCCGGTCGACGATCCGCGAATCCTGTCGGCCCGACAGGTGCAACCACAGCGCCCACAGCGCGGCGACGGCGAACAGCGCGAAGAACACCGCGCTGACGGTGACGCCGCCCAGCTGGGGCATCGAGCTGTTGAACGGGACCCCGAAGTTCGACACGTACCACCAGCCGTTGGTGGAGGCGAAACACAGTGCCAGCACGAAGAACACCAGCGACAGGAAGGCCATGCGATTGCGCGCCGAGCGCAGCACCAGCGGCGAGACCAGCACGGTGGCCAGCGCCGCCATGGCCGCCCCGACCGCGGCGAACAGCCCGAAGTGGTGGATCCACTTGGTCGGGGTGAACATCAGGAAGAAGATCGTGGCGAAGATGACGCCCATCAGCCGCCAGGCCGGTCCCCGGGCGACGCCGGGAACACGCTTGCGCCGCAACATGATGAACAGCGACGCGAACAGCGACATCGCGGTGAACAGGAACGCCACGCGGCGCGAGATCGCGCCGTCGGTGGTCGGCAGGATCAGGTAGTAGTACCGCAGGTTCTCGGTCCACCACTCCTGGTTGGGGCCGATCGCGGTGCGGATCCTCGTGGCTTCGAGCACCGTGGCCAGGGTCTGGTCGGCGAACACCACGGCAAGCACCACGGTGCCCGCGGCCAGCAACGGCGCCAGCAGAGGCCAGGTGCCGACCACCCGGCGCCGGCGCATCAGGATGCGCAGGACGGGCCGCCCGCCGGCGACCAGCGCGGCCACCGCGATCAACCCGGTGGGCTGGATGCCGAGGGTGAACGCCGCGGTCGTGATCGCCAGCGCCGCCGGGGTGAGTCGCCCGGAGGTGATGGCGCGTTCGATCAGCACGTAGGTGATCAGCGCGCCGGTGGCGATCTGGCCTTCGGGCCGCAGCCCGTTGTTGAACGGCATCCACGCGGCCAGCAGCACCAGCCCGGCCGCCCACAGTGCCGCCCGGCTGCTCAGCACGGCGGGCCCCAACCGGGGCAGCACTTCTCGGGACAGCAGCAGCCAGCACACCAGCGAGCACACCAGGTCGGGCAGCCGGATCCAGATGCTGGCATCGCTGACCTGGGTCATCAGCGCCAGCACGTTGTAGTACCAGCCGAACGGATCCTCCGGGCTGCCGAACCAGCGGAAGTAGTTCGACATGTAGCCGGCGTGGTCGGCGACCCGCGCCATGGCCAGGATGTAGCCGTCGTCGGAGGAGTTGGCGCCGATGACGTACCAGAGCAGGAAGCCGCCGACGACGACGCCGTCGACCGGCGTCACGGTGCGCCAGCGGGTGGGGATCAGGCGGTGCATCCGCCGGCCGTCGAGCCGGTCGAGCCGCCACAGCGCCAGCAGCGCGATCACCGTCGACGTGATCGCGAGCAGGATGGCGACCAGTTTGAGCGTGGTGGGCTGCGACGTGAAGCGGGTGTCGATCGTCGCCGACAACGACAGACCCGGCGGCGCCGGACCGCTCAGATCGGTGAACACGCCGACGATGGCCGGGCGCAGGTTGGGGTCGGGATAGCCGGTGCGCTGCGGCGAGCCGTCCTCCTGGGTCAGCCCGGTGAACTCGGCGTAGGTGCCGTCCAGCGACGACGTGATGACCAGCTCCGAACAGCCGCCCATCCGGTCGCGGTCCACGCTGGCCACCACGACGTTGCGCACGATGACGTCGACGCGGGACTCGGAGACCATGACGAGCATCGCGTTCAGCGCGGCGTCGCGGCCCTGCTCCGGCGCGGTGCCCAGCACCAGGCCGCCGTCGCCGGGCATCGAGTCGATGACCTCGCACGGCACGGTGGCCCTCAGATCCACCGGCGCCTGGGAGATCAGCGGTGCCGTCACGTTGCCGACCTGCCCCTGCTGGGGCCAGCTCAGCGTCGCCGTGGTCTGGGTGACGGGCAGCAGCGGGGTGGCCACCGCCATCACGAAGCCGAGCAGCCCGGCGATCATCGCCACCCAGCGGGCCACGCTCACATCGCTTTTCGCCGAGGTGGCGAGGTCCGAGGTCATGGCAGTGCCCTGATGGGTCCGCCCCGGCTCCAGCCGAACACCCGTGTCGTCCCTTCCTCGATGGCGGCATCGGGCGCCTGCTGCGCCGGCACCGCCCGGTAGTAGCGCTCGATCGCACCCCAGTCGCGGTACCAGTCACCGCGCAGATACGTCGGGATCGCCGAGGTGCGCGGCAGCAGCGCCTGGATGAACAGCAGCGGGCCGCCGTCGTCGGCCGACTGCCACTGGTTCGACGAGATCACCATCTGCTTGAAGTTGGGCAGGATCCGGTATTCCGGCAGCTCCGCGACCCCCAGCCGCACCGAGAACGGTTGCTGGCACGGGAAGTTGGCGGCGGTGGCGATGTCCATCAGCACCGGGGTGTCGTCGCCGAGGAACTCGTCGGCAGTCTGCAGGACCGGCACCCGCGGTGGGGTGAAGCCGAACCACTGCTCCTCGGACAGGTTGGGGTCGTCGGCGACGATACGGGCCACGTTGGCCTCCGGCGGCGCCGTGTCGAGCGGGAAACGCAGGTTGCGCCAGGCCTGCTGGGCGAAGACGTCGATCGGATCGACCTCGTTGAGAGCCTGGTATGAGCCGTCGGGCCGATGCACCCCCCACTGCAGCTTCAGCGACTGTCCGTAGTTGAAGGAGCCGTCCTCGTTGTAGTACCAGATCGCGCCCGCCGCGGCGACGGCGACGATCGGCCGGTCCGCCGGGCGCTCCCCGGCGGCGAAGGGCAGCTGGTACCACGCCGAGGTGACTTTCGCCGCGACGTCATTTTCGTCGTAGCTGCCCATCACCGGGGTGCGGTCGGGGTCGAGCCCGAAGGGCAGGAACACCCGGGAACCGTTGACGCCTTCGGGACCGTAGCCGCCGCCGGTCTCGGCCGCGTAGCCGATGCCGATGTTGGGCTTGTCGATGGGGCCGTCGGAGTTCACCATGCCCGGGTTGCCCACGATGGGTTCGCCCGGTTCGAGGGTGTCGCTGACGCCGTTGGGGTTGAACCCGACCGGGTCCTGGCCGCCCAGCGGGCCGTATTCGCCGAACTGCTGCCCGGGCACCGGGGTCAGCATGCCGGCGTTGGTGTCGGCTTCGACGAGGACGTCGTCGGCCATCGCGCAGCTCTGTCCCGTCAGCGCCGCCAGATTGGCCGCGCCGGTGGTGTACACCGGGTAGCGCCCGGCGGTGGCCTTGACCATCGACGCCAGCTCCAGCACGACCATGATGGTGGCCACCACCAGAAGTGGTGTGGACGCCAGCGCCCGGTTGCGGCCGGTGTCGGCGACCTCGGTGTGGCCGGCGTAGTCCATGCGGAAGTGCAGCCACGCGGCCAACAGGCCGCCGACGATCGCCAGCACCAGGAAGATCGTCGTGACCGGGTAGCCGACGATCACCGGCTGTTTGTCGAACCAGGGGACGCCGTAGTTGCCGGTGTAGAACCAGCCGTTGATGCCCGAGGTCGCCCACGCCAGCACGAACAGCAGGGCGGTGACGTAGAGCGCGAGGTTACGTCGGCTGTGCAGGCCGACCCGGGCGAACGCGAACGCGGTCACCGCGCCCAGGGCGCCCGCCAGGCCCGCGAACGCGCCGAACTGCACCGCCCACTTGGTCGGGGTGAGGGTCAGCAGCAGCAGCCCGACCGCCGTCGTGCCGACCAGCCGCCACACCGGCCCGTTCATCGCGCCGGGCACGCTGCCGCGGCGCAGCAGCACCACGAGCAGTCCGAACACGCACAGCAGCAGAATCAGCACCGAGAATCGGCGCGTCATGGAGCCGTCGACGCTGTCCTCGACGGTGAGGAAGTAG
>CAXEZH010000316.1:0-20510 GCA_964000695.1 uncultured Mycolicibacterium sp.
GACGCCGCCGCCGAAGCGGGCGCCGGTCTGGCCCGCACCTACCCGGGGCGCGGCCGCTGGCCCCCGGTGATCGGCATCGACCACGTCCTGGTCAAGCACGCCACCGCGGTGTCGGCACGCACCGTCACGGTCCCCGGCGCCGACCACCGCGGCCTGTTGACCATGGTTGCGGTGCCGGTGGACATGACGGCCAGTTGAACGGGGTGGGGCGAGGGTGGCCCCGCGGAGGCCGATACGGCAGGCTTTGACGTGTGCCTGCTGCCCCGAGATCCGCCATCTACGTGGCGTCGCCTGAGGGCGACACCGGAAAATCGACCGTCGCGCTGGGGATCCTGCACCGGCTGACCGCCACCGCGGCGAAGGTCGGGGTGTTCCGGCCGATCACCCGGATGGGTGAACAGCGCGACTACATCCTGGAGCTGCTGCTCGACCACACCACGGCCGGCCTGCCGTACGAGGAGTGCGTCGGGGTGAGCTATCAGCAGCTCCACGCCGACCCGGACACCGCGATCGCTGACATCGTCGACCGCTTCCACCAAGTCGCCGACCAGTGCGACGCGGTCGTCGTGGTGGGCAGCGACTACACCGACGTCGCCACGCCGAGCGAGCTGTCCATGAACGCCCGCATCGCAGCCAACCTCGGCATCCCGGTCGTGCTCACCGTCAAGGGACGTGACCGCACCCCCGACCAGATCGTCAAGCTGGTCGAGGTGTGCGTCGACGAGATCGCCGCCCAGCACGCGCACACCGCGGCCGTGGTGGTCAACCGCAGCGACCCGCAGCGCATGGCCGAGATCGCCGACGCGCTGCAGCAGCTCGAGCCGGCCAGTCTGAAGAATCTGAAGAGCTACGTGCTGCCCGAGGAGCCGCTGCTGGTGGCGCCGTCGGTCGCCGAGCTGCAGACCTCGGTCGAGGGCAGCCTGCTGCAGGGCGACCCGGAACTGCTGAGCCGAGAGGTCCGTGACGTGCTGGTGGCGGGCATGACCGCCGAGCATGTGCTGGAGCGGCTCACCGACGGCGTGGCCGTCATCACCCCCGGGGACCGCTCCGACGTCGTCCTGGCCGTGCTCAGCGCCCATGCCGCGGAAGGTTTTCCGTCGCTGTCGGGCGTGATCCTCAACGGCGGCCTCGGCCTGCACCCCTCGATCGCCGCTCTGGTGGGCGGTCTGGGCCTGCGTCTGCCGATCATCGAGACACGGTTCGGCACCTTCGAGACGGCCGGTCGGGTGGCGTCGACGCGGGGCCGGGTGACCACCGGATCGCACCGCAAGGTCGACACCGCGCTGACGCTGATGGACACCTATGTCGACACCGCGGACCTGTTGACGCAGTTGGCGATTCCGATACCGTCGGTGGTCACGCCGCAGATGTTCGCCTATCAGCTGCTCGACCGGGCGCGTGCGGACCGCAAGCACATCGTGCTGCCCGAAGGCGACGACGACCGCATCCTGCGGGCGGCGGGCAGGCTGCTGCAGCGCAGCGTCGCCGACCTGACCATCCTCGGTGAGGAGGCACAGGTGCGGGCCCGCGCCGCCGAGCTCGGGGTGGACCTGTCCGCGGCCACCGTGCTCGATCCCAAGACCAGCGAGCTGTGTGACCAGTTCGCCGAACAGTACGCAGAGCTGCGCAAGCACAAAGGCGTGACGGTGGAGCAGGCCCGCGAGACCATCCACGACGTCTCGTATTTCGGGACGATGCTGGTCTACAACGACATGGTCGACGGCATGGTCTCCGGCGCCCGGCACACCACCGCGCACACGGTGCGGCCGTCCTTCGAGATCATCAAGACCCTGCCGGACGTCTCGACGGTGTCGAGCATCTTCCTGATGTGCCTGGCCGACGAGGTGCTCGCCTACGGGGACTGCGCGATCGTGCCCGACCCGACCTCCGAGCAACTCGCCGACATCGCGATTTCGTCGGCGCGCACGGCGGCCCAGTTCGGCATCGAGCCCCGCGTGGCGATGCTGTCCTATTCGACCGGCACGTCGGGTACCGGCGCCGAAGTCGAGAAAGTCAGGAAGGCAACCGAACTGGTGCGAAGCCGCGAACCCGAACTGCTCGTCGAGGGGCCCATCCAGTACGACGCAGCGGTCGAGCCGTCGGTGGCGGCGACCAAGATGCCGGACTCGCAGGTGGCCGGCCACGCGACCGTGCTGATCTTCCCCGACCTCAACACCGGCAACAACACCTACAAGGCCGTGCAGCGCAGCGCGGGTGCCATCGCCATCGGCCCGGTGCTGCAGGGGCTCAAGAAGCCGGTCAACGACCTGTCCCGCGGCGCACTGGTCGAGGACATCGTCTACACCGTCGCGATCACCGCCATCCAGGCCCAGGGGATCCTGCGATGACCCGCTCGGTGCTGGTCCTCAACTCCGGCTCGTCATCGGTGAAGTATGCGGTGCTGGAACCGGATTCGGGCGCTCTGGTGGCCGAGGGCATCGTCGAGCGCATCGGCGAGGACGTCGAGCAGGGCGGCGTCGCCGATCACGCCGCGGCGATGCAGGTGGTCTTCGACTCGCTGGCCGACGACGGGCACGACCTGGACAGCCTCGGTCTCGAGGCGGTGGGGCACCGGGTGGTGCACGGCGGCCCCGACCTGTACCAGCCGACCGTCGTCGACGACGCGCTGATCGCCCGGCTGCGGGAACTCGCCCCCCTTGCCCCGCTGCACAATCCGCCGGCCATCCTCGGGATCGAGGTGGCCAGGAGGGCGCTGCCCGACCTGCCGCACATCGCGGTGTTCGACACGGCGTTCTTCCACGACCTGCCGCCCGCGGCTGCGACGTATGCCATCGACCGGGAGATCGCCGACCAGTGGCATGTCCGCCGGTACGGCTTTCACGGCACCTCACACCATTACGTCAGCGACCAGGCGGCGGCGTTCCTGGGCGTCGGTACGGACACGCTCAGCCAGATCGTGCTGCACCTGGGCAACGGGGCCTCGGCGTCGGCGATCGTCGGAGGCCGGCCGGTCGAGACCTCGATGGGGCTGACCCCGATGGAGGGCCTGGTGATGGGCACCCGTTCGGGCGATGTGGACCCGGGCCTGATCTTCTACCTGTGGCGCACCGCCGGCATGAGCGTCGAGGACATCGAGGCGATGCTCAACCGCCGCTCCGGTGTGCGGGGGCTGGGCGGCGAGGTCGATTTCCGGGTGCTGCACGAGCGCATCGACTCCGGTGACGGCGAGGACAGTGCGGCCGCGCGCCTGGCATACGACGCCTACATCCACCGGTTGCGCAAGTACATCGGGGCTTACCTGGCGATCCTCGGCACCGTCGACGTGATCACGTTCACCGCCGGTGTCGGGGAGAACGACGCCGCGGTGCGCCGGGATGCGCTGACCGGGTTGACCGCGTTCGGGATCGAACTGGACGAGCACCTCAACGACAGCCCGAGCCGTGCGGCCCGGCGGATCTCGCCGGACGGGGCGCCGACGACGGTGCTAGTGATTCCCACCAACGAGGAGTTGGCGATCGCGCGGGCGTGTGCGCAGGTTATGGACGCTTGACCGGTCCACGGGCAGTTCCCGGCGCGGATCGCAGACCCGCAGGAGCCGGTCCACGTGCGGGCCGGGCAGTATCGACCAGCGCACCCCGGCGCGCTCGCAGACGACGTTGAGGTGGGTCAGCGCGGCGAAACCGGACGCGGCGAAGAACTGCACGGTCTGCAGGTCCAGCACCAGTTTCTCGGCTGCACCGAGACGACGCTCGACATAGCGGGCCAGCGCGGCGCTGTTGGACGCGTCGATCTCGCCGTGGATCGTCACCACGACCGTGTCGGGGGGATGCTGAGCCGTGGAGAACGTGGCCCAGCGGTGCTCTTCGCGCAGCGCGAACGCCCGGGGATCGGGGCGGAACACCCGCTGCGTGCCCGGGTCGGCCGATGATTCAAGAAAGGGCATGGTGGCCTCCCTCAGTCGGAATCTGTGATTCGCACTGTGGCTGCCGTCAGGAAACGGGCCCTAGGTTTCTCAAAGCCGATGACGTCACCAGGCCGCTCACGCTACTACGGATTCCGCAGTTTGTGAACTGGCTCTGGGGAACTCCCAGAAACGGCCTGAACAGCAAGTTCATCGACCACAGCGATGTAATTTCCGGGGTCGTCAGCGGTCGGCGGGGACGGCCAGGGCGGCCAGCAACTGAATCCGTGGTTGCTGGCGCGGGTCAGAAGGTCGACGTCGGCCGCACGCTGTTGGCCAGGTCGACGAGCGCGTAGCGGTGGGCCTGGGTGGGCGCCACCCGGGCCAGGCTGCGTAGCGAGGCCTCCACGCCGAGCTGCAGGCCGTGCTCGGTGAACGGGAAACCCAGGATGTGGTTGGTGCTGGCGGTGTTGTCCGACAGCCAGTCCATCGCGGTTCCCAGCACCAGCGCCCGGATCTGCAGCACCCTCGGCTCGGTGTCGGGCAAGGCCTCCACGCGCCGTGCGGCGTCGCGGATGTGCTTCTCGGTGATCTCACTGGCCGAACGGCCGGACAACAGTGTTACCGCGCTCGTCAACCGTGCGGTGGTGAAATGCCTTGACGTGGCAGGCACTTCGTCGAGAGTGCGCACGGCGGCGTCCCGCTCGCCCTGCGCCGACAGCGCGCGGGCCAGCCCGAACCCGGCCGAGATGATGCCGTGGTCGGTGGACCAGACGGTGTCGTAGAACGTGCGCTCGTCGGCCGATCCGCTCAGCTCCGCGGTGGCGGCCAGGGCCAGCTTGGGGGCCAACTCGCCCGGCAGGGTGTCCAGCACCTCGCTGAAATGCTTTGTCGCCGAATCGTAGTCAGCGGTCAGCAGCTCGGAGACGGCGCGGAACCACACCAGCCGCCACCGCCACCCGACCCGCTCGGCCAGGTCGTCGAGCTTGCGGGTGGCCTTGGCGACGTCGCCGAGGTCCAGCAGCGCGCGGACCTCCATCAGCGGTAGCTCCACCGACTCGCTGAGGTCCACGCCGTCGGAATCCAAGGCGCCGTGCCGGGCTGCCCGCAACGAATCCAGCGTCTGCACAGGCTGACTCAGCACCGTCGCCGACAACACCGCCGCCCCGATATCGGTCGGGTCGACCAGCGGAACCTGCAACGCCTTGACGATCTCCTGAGCGGTCAGCTTCTCCGAGTGCACCTGTCCGTCGACGTAGACGTCGGTGTGCGCGACGAGCAGGTCGATGCCGAACGTGGACCGGGACGGGCTGAACACCCCCGACAGGCCGGGCCGGGGCACCCCGCTGTCGCGGGCCACCACCTCGCGCAGCACACCCATCAGCTGGCTCGACATCTCCTCGGCGGTCGCGAAGCGGCGGCGCGGGTCCGGGTCGATGGCGCGGCGCAGCAGCCGGCCGAACGAGTCGTAGGTGGCCAGTACCGGATCGTCTTCCGGCAAACCGTCGACGTAGCGTCCGTTGCGCGTGCGCAGGCGCAGCGTCAGCGCGGCCAGCGTGCGGCCCACCGTGTAGATGTCGGTGGCAACGGTGGGGCCGGTCTTGACGATCTCGGGGGCCTGGTAGCCCGGGGTGCCGTACAGGTAGCCGAACGAGTTGATCCGCGACACCGCACCGAGGTCGATGAGCTTGAGCTGGTCCTCGGTGACCATGATGTTCTCGGGCTTGAGGTCGTTGTAGACCAGACCGATGGAATGCAGGTAGCCCAGCGCCGGCAGGATCTCGAGCATGTAGCCGATCGCCTCGGCGACCTCCAGCCGGACGCCGTCGGACCGGGTCAGCCGGGTGGCCTGCTTCAGCGAGGTGCCGCCGACGTACTCCATCACGATGTAACCGACCGGGTTGCCGTGCTTGTCGTCGTGCTCGACGAAGTTGTAGATCTTGACGATCCCGGGGTGGGTCACCTCGGCCAGGAACTGGCGCTCGGCCATCGCGATCGCCTGGGCTTCGGCGTCGCCGGAGTGCACCAGCCCCTTGAGCACCACCGGCCGGTCGTTGACGTTCTTGTCGAACGCCAGGTACACCCAGCCCAGCCCGCCGTGGGCGATGCAGCCCTTGATCTCGTACTGGTCGGCGACGATGTCCCCGACGCCCAGCTGAGGCACGAAGGAGTACGCGCTGCCGCAGTGCGGGCACCAGCCCTCGGACAGGGCCTTGCCGGCCGGCGTGGACCGGCCCACCGGCCGTCCGCAGTTCCAGCAGAACCGTTTCGACTCGGCCACCACGGGGTTGACCATCAGCGCGGCCTGCGGATCGACCGCGGGAACCCGCGGGATCTCGACCAGTCCGCCGCCGAGGCGCCGGGTCGGCGCCAGGTTGCGGGTCAGCGTCGTGGTGTGCTCCTGCGGCTCGGTGTCCCCGGTGTGCACCAGCAGGTCGTCATCGTCGTCGTCGAAGTCCGGCCGGAACACCGCCTGGGTGGACATCGGCCGCATCGTGGCCACCGACTCCATGTCCAGGTCGTCGAGGCTGGCCGGCTGGGTACCGGGGTCCTCCAGGTCGGCGGTGTCCGCTGTGTCGCCGTGGTCGGCGTGGTCGGCGTGGTGGGGGTCGGTCATTCTTCGACGTACCTCGCGCGGGGCGGGGCCGGGGCGGGGCCGAGCACGGTCAGCCACTTGCGGTACAGCGTGTTCCACGTGCCGTCGCGCCGGATCCGCTCCAGCGTCCCGTTCACGTAGCGCACCAGCCCGGTGTTCTGCTTGTTGATCCCGATGCCGTAGGGCTCTTCGTTCAGCGTGGGGCCCACGATGTGCAGGTAGGGGTCCTGGGCGACCAGGCCGGCCAGGATCGAGTCGTCGGTGCTCACCGCGTCGACCTGACGCTGCTGCATCGCCACCAGGCAGTCCGCCCAGGTCTCCACCCCGACGATGATCGGCGGCGGGGTGATCTGCTGGAGCCGGTTGAGTGACGTGGTGCCCTTGGCCACGCACACCCGTTTGCCGGACAGGTCGCCGGGTTGGCGGATCGGCGAGTCGCGGGGCGCCAGGATGCGCTGGTTCGCGTTGAGGTACACCGTGGAGAAGTTCACCAGCTCCTTGCGCGCGCAGGTGATGGTCATGGTCTTGACCACGACGTCGACCTCGTTGTTCTCGAGCGCCGAGACGCGGTCGGCCGAGGACAGGATCCGGTACTCCACCTGGGCGGGGGTGCCGAAGATGTCGCGCGCGATCTCCCCGGCGATGTCGACGTCGAAGCCGGTGATCTCGCCGGTGATCGGGTCGCGGAAGCTGAACAGGTTGCTGCCGATGTCCAGGCCGACGATCAGCCGCCCCCGCTTCCGGATGTTGGCGACGGCCTCGTCAGCCTCTTCCTCGGTGTCGAACGGGCGCAGGCTGGCGGTGCGGTCGCAGTCGTCCTCGGCCGGCGTCGGCGGCTGGGCCGGCTCCGGCGGCAGCTCCTCCATGCCGGCGGGCGTGGGCGGCGCCAGCGTCACCCCTGGATCCGGAACCACCGGAGCCGCCTCCGAGCACGCGGTCAGAACGGTCAGCACTGCCGCCGCTGCCAGGGATGCCCATGCTCTTCTCATCGTGTAGCCGTTCTACCTGTACTCACTGAGTCGCGGCCAAATGCCCAGCGCGACCGAGATCGCCGCCACCACGCTGAGCGCCGCAGCCCCGACCGTCGAGCCGGACAGCACCCGGCGGGCGTTGACGATGTCGGAACGCAGCTGGTTGCGGCTCTGCTCGATGCCCTGGCTCAGTGCCTCGTCCAGCTTGTCGAACGCCGGGGTGGAGTCGTCCTCCCCGGTGCCCAGGGCCACCTGGGTGGCGGCCTGATAGTTGCCGACCGCGATGTAGGCGGTGATCCGGTCGTCGGCGGCGCGCCAGCGTTCGAGCAGTTGCTGAGCGTCGGCCAGGTCGGCCTTGTCGATCGAGTCCTCGCGGGCCAGGTACTGCGCCAGCTGCTGCTGCATCTGCTCGATGCGCTGGTAGTAGGACTGCTTGCGCACGTTCTCGTCGCCGCGCCGGATCAGAGAGAGGGTCTCGTCGGCGCGGGCCTGCTGGGCGGTGATCGCCAGTGACGTGATGGTCTTGAGCGACTCGGCGGCGGTGTCCTTGGCGCTGCGGCTGTCGACCGTGGAGATGATGAGCGCGGTGCCCACCCAGAACAGCATGATCAGCACCGCCATGCCGCCGGCGACGAAGCCGATGTTGACCCGTCGTCGGGTGCGTTTGGCCAGCCAGCGGTTGGCGAACACACCGAACAGAAGCGTGGAGAGCACGATCAGGATCACCGGCAGCGGGATGCGGGTGGAGGCGGTGGTCTCGGCGTCCACGCGTCCCGAGGTGACCTCGTAGAGCCGCTGGGCGTCGGGCAGGATCTCCTGCTGCATCATCGACGACGCCTCGGACAGGTAGGACGACCCGACCGGATTACCGGCCCGGTTGTTGGTGCGGGCGGTCTCGACCAGACCGGTGTAGACGGCGAGCCGGGCGTTGATGCGGCCCAGCAGCTGGACCATCGGCTCGTCGGTGAGCCCGCTGGACGCCCGGGTGACGGCTACGGCCGCGTCGGTGATGGCCTGCTCGTAGCGTTGCCGCACAGGTTGCGGTTCGGTGCCGGCGATGAACGCGGTGGCGGCCGCGGCGTCGGCGACCGACAGCGTCGTGTACAGCTGGCCCGCCGCGAACGACAGCGGTTCGGTGTGGTCGAGCACGGTGGTCAGCGCCGCCTGGCGGTTGTTGATCGTCGTCGACGTCGCGAACGCACTGGCGATGACCAGTGCCGCCAGCACGAACCCGATGGACAGAATCCGCCCGGGGGTGGTCCACAGGAACCACCACCGCGGATGCGACGGCGTCGTGGGCGATCGCGACGCGAGGGGTTCGGTCGATGGATGCGCCAACTCCACAGTCACGTCTACCCGGACCCCATCTTGAGCTCGATCTTTCCGGCGGTCGTTCCGACTGGCCCCCACTCTATGAAAGAAGTCTAAGAGTTGATCGGAGGGCGCGGGTGGATTCGCGGCGCCGGCGAGCCCGAGATCACCCAACAGTCGACCGGTTACCTATCCTGAACCCGTGCGCGGCGACGGTGACGGTTGGGTGGTGTCGGCCAGTGGCGCGGCCTACTGGGGCCGCTACGGCGCGGCCGGTCTGCTGCTGCGGGCCCCCGGGCCCGGCGGCGCCGCCGCGGTGTTGCTGCAGCACCGGGCCCCGTGGAGTCACCAGGGTGGGACGTGGGGGTTGCCGGGCGGCGCCCGCGACAGCCACGAGACCCCGGAGCAGGCCGCGGTCCGTGAGGCCCACGAGGAAGCCGGGTTGGCGGTCGATCAGCTCACTGTCCGCACGACGGTGGTCACCGCGGAGGTGACCGGGTGGACCTACACCACGGTCATCGCCGACGCCGTCGAGCAGCTCGACACCGTGCCCAACCGGGAGAGCGCCGAGCTGCGCTGGGTGGTCGAGGACGACGTGACCGGCCTGCCGCTGCACCCGGGGTTCGCCGCCAGCTGGGCGCGGCTGCGCACCGTCACGGCGGAGATCCCGCTGTTGGTCAATCCGCAGAGCTGAGCAGTTCCTTCAACGCGCGGGCCGCCGCGGCCGGATCGTCGGCGGCGGTGATGGCGCGCACCACCACGACGCGGCGCGCCCCCGCGGCGAGCACGTCGGGCAGCCGTTCGGCGTCGATGCCGCCGATCGCGAACCACGGCGTGGCGGTGCCGGTGGCGGCCGCGGCGCGGACCAGGTCGAGCCCCGGGGCGGGCCGGCCCGGCTTGGTCGGTGTCGGCCAGCACGGCCCCACGCAGAAGTAGTCCGGCTGTTCTGGGCCCTCGGCCAGCGCGGCGCCCAGCTGGTTCGCGTCGTGCGTGGAGCGGCCGATCAGCGTGTCACCGACGATGTCGCGGGCCGCCGGCAGCGGCAGGTCGTCCTGACCCAGGTGCAGGATGTCAGCGCCCGCGGCGCGGGCGATGTCGGCCCGGTCGTTGACCGCCAGCAGCGCCCCGTGCCGGCGCGCGGCCTCGGCCAGGATGCCCAGGGCCGCCAACTCCTGACGGGCCTCCAGCGGGCCGAAGCGCTGTTCGCCCGCCGAACCCTTGTCCCGCAGCTGGATGATGTCGACGCCGCCGGCCAGTGCGGCGTCGGCGAACTGAGCCAGGTCGCCGCGTTCGCGGCGGGCGTCGGTGCACAGATACAGCGACGCCGTCCCCAGTCGGGTGGCCGCGGGGCTCGGGGCTTCACGCACACATCGAACGCTAGTGCCGCCGGCACGTAGGCTGGTAACCGACCACACGGGAGTCCCGGGCCACGGGGGCTGAGAGTGAGCGCGCCGCTCGTACCGTCACACCTGATCCGGGTCATGCCGGCGAAGGGAGATCACCATGCCCGCACTGGCCGTCATCGGCGGCGGCGTGATCGGCCTGGCCGTCGCGCGCCGCGCGGCGCAGGACGGCTGGGCTGTCCGGGTGCACCGCAGCACCGAACGCGGGGCGTCCTGGGTGGCCGGTGGAATGCTCGCCCCGCACAGCGAGGGCTGGCCAGGTGAGGAGCGTCTGCTGCAGATCGGGCTGGCCTCACTGCAGCTGTGGAACTCGGGATTTCTCGACGGCCTGCCGGCCGAGGTGGTTACCGCGAAGGGGTCGCTGGTGGTCGCTGTGGACCGGGCCGACGCGGCCGACCTCAAGACGGTGGCCGACTGGCTGTCGGCGCAGGGGCACCCGGTGACGCCGACGACCTCGGCGCGCGACGTCGAACCGCTGCTGGCGCAGGGCATCCGGCACGGCTTCGTCGCCGACACCGAACTCGCGGTCGACAATCGCCTGGTCGTCGACGCGCTCGCTGCCCACTGCGACCGGCTGGGAGTGCGGTGGGCACCCGCGGTCGCTGAACTGTCCGAGGCCGCCGACGCCGACGCGGTCGTGATCGCCAACGGCATCGACGCGCCGGCGTTGTGGCCCGGGCTGGCGGTGCGCCCGGTGAAGGGTGAGGTGTTGCGGCTGCGCTGGCGCCGCGGCTGTATGCCGGTGCCGCAGCGGGTGATCCGTGCCCGGGTGCACGGTCGCCAGGTGTATCTCGTGCCCCGCCACGACGGCGTGGTGGTGGGTGCGACGCAGTACGAGCACGGGCGCGACACGGCGCCGACCGTCGGCGGAGTCCGTGACCTGCTCGACGATGCGTGCGCGGTGCTGCCCGCGCTGGGTGAGTACGAGTTCGCCGAATGCGCGGCCGGTCTGCGGCCGATGACCCCGGACAATCTGCCGATCGTCGGCCGCCTCGACGAACGCACGCTGGTGGCCACCGGGCACGGCCGTTCCGGGTTCCTGCTGGCGCCGTGGACCGCAGAGGCGGTGGCCCGGGAGTTGGAAGCCCTCAGTGAGATGGAGGTCATGCGGTGAAAGTCATCGTGAACGACGAGGCCGTCGAGCTCGACGGTCCCACCACGGTCGACGGGCTGCTGACGCGGCTCGGCTTCCCGGACAAAGGGATTGCGGTCGCGGTGGACCTGTCGGTGCTGCCGCGCTCACAGTGGGGCGTCACGGTGCCGGACGGGGCGAAGATCGACGTGGTGACGGCGGTGCAGGGTGGCTGAGCTGACGATCGCCGGCCGCGAATTCGGGTCCCGGCTGATTCTGGGTACCGGCGGGGCGGCCAACCTGGCGGTGCTCGAAGCCGCGTTGCGTGCCTCGCAGACCGA
Source organism: uncultured Mycolicibacterium sp. (assembly GCA_964000695.1). Lineage (GTDB taxonomy): Bacteria > Actinomycetota > Actinomycetes > Mycobacteriales > Mycobacteriaceae > Mycobacterium. Next base: position 11,557 of record CAXEZH010000316.1, read on the forward strand.
GCTGACCACCGTCGCGCTGCGCCGCGTGGACGCCGACGGCGGCACCGGAGTGCTCGAACTGCTCAACCGGCTCGGCATCACCCCGCTGCCCAACACGGCGGGCTGCCGCGGTGCGGCCGAGGCGGTGCTGACCGCCCAACTGGCCCGGGAGGCGCTGCAGACCGACTGGGTCAAGCTCGAGGTCATCGCCGACGAACGGACACTGCTGCCCGACGCGGTCGAACTGGTCAGGGCCGCAGAGCGATTGGTCGACGACGGCTTCACGGTGCTGCCCTACACCAACGACGACCCGGTGCTCGCGCGCCGGCTCGAAGACACCGGCTGTGCGGCGGTGATGCCGCTGGGTTCACCGATCGGCACCGGGCTGGGCATCGCCAACCCGCACAATATCGAGATGATCGTCGAGCAGGCCGGCGTGCCGGTGATCCTGGATGCCGGCATCGGCACCGCCAGCGACGCCGCGCTGGCGATGGAGCTGGGATGTGACGCGGTCCTGCTGGCCACCGCGGTGACCCGCGCCGCGGATCCACCGGCCATGGCGGCGGCGATGGCCGCCGCCGTGAAGGCCGGGCACCTCGCCCGGGGAGCCGGGCGTATCCCGAAAAGGTTCTGGGCGCAGGCATCCAGTCCGGCGCTGTCGTGAAACGGTATGTCGCGCTGGGCAGTTCCATGGCGGCGGGGCCCGGTATCGCGCCGCGGGTGGACGGCTCGCCCAGGGCGGCGCAACGCTCGGCGCGCAACTACCCGCACCTGGTCGCCTCCGCGCTGGCTCTCGACCTGGTGGACGTGACGTATTCGGGAGCGACGACCGCGCACGTGTTGACCGACTCCCAGCGGGGTGCCCGGCCCCAGATCGAGGCGCTCGACGGCACGGAGACGCTGGTCACGGTGACCATCGGCGGCAACGACGTCGGCTACGTGCCGCTGCTGTTCGCTGCGAGCCTGCCGCGCTGGACGCGGTCGCTGCCGCTGCTGGGCAGCCGCCTGCGCGATCTGCTCGATCCCGAGGCGCGAGAGCGGGCACTGACCGAGGTGGAGGCGGCGCTCGTCGAGGTCGGGCGGACGGTGCGGTCCCGTGCGCCGCACGCCACGGTGCTGTTCGTCGACTACCTGACGCTGCTGCCGCCCGCGGGCCCGGCGCCGCCGCTCGCCGACTCCGATGTCGCGCTGGGGCGCCGCGTGGCCGCGGCGTTGCGGCGCGCCACCGCAGCCGCCGCCGAGGCGACGGGGGCGGGTCTGGTGCGCGCTGCGGAGGCCAGCGTCGAGCACCACGCCTGGTCCTCCCAACCCTGGACCACCCGACCCGGGTTGCCGGTCCCGGGCCGTCCCGCGCCGCTGCACCCCAACGCGCAGGGCATGGAGGCCGTCGCGGACCTGATCGAGAGGGCCCTGCGGTGATCGAGCTGCGCGACCTGACCAAGAATTACGGAACCACCCGCGCCGTGGACAGCCTGAGCTGCACGATCGAACCGGGTGTGGTGACCGGCTTTCTCGGCCCCAACGGCGCGGGCAAGACGACCACGATGCGGATGATCCTGGGTCTGGACCACCCCACGTCGGGCTCGGCGACGATCGACGGCCGGACCTACCGGCAGCTGACCGACCCGCTGCGCAGCGTCGGCGCGCTGCTCGACGCGCGGCAGGTGCACCCGAACCGTTCGGTGCGCAACCACCTGCGCTGGATGGCCGCGACCAACCGCATCCCTCGTCGCCGCGTCGACGAGGTCCTCGAGATGGTCGGAATCTCCTCGGTGGCCGGCGTGCGGGCCGGCACGCTGTCGCTGGGGATGAGCCAGCGTCTCGGCATCGCCGCGGCCCTGCTGGGCGACCCGCCGGTGCTGTTGTTCGACGAGCCGGTCAACGGCCTGGACCCCGAGGGCATCCACTGGGTGCGCACGCTGATGCGCACGCTGGCCGGCGAAGGCCGCACCGTGTTCGTCTCCAGCCATCTGCTCTCCGAGATGTCCAACACCGCCGACCGGCTGGTCGTGATCGGCAGGGGCCGGCTCATCGCGTCGACCACGGTCGGTGAGTTCGTCAGCCGCTGCGGCGCCGCCACCGTGCGGGTCCGCAGCCCGCACCTCGAGCAGTTGCGCGCGGTGCTCGTGGACGCCGGCCTCACCGTGGACACCACGCCCGACGCGCTGACCGTGCACGACACCAGCACCGATGCGGTCGGCGAGCTGGCCGCCCGGCATTCGCTTGCGCTGCACGAGTTGAGCCCACAGGAGGTGTCGCTGGAGCAGGCCTACCTGTCTTCCACCGACGAGGCCACGGTCTACCGGGGGAGCGCCGGATGACGCAGTTCGTGGCGGTCCTCGATGCCGAGCGGATCAAGCTCACCACGCTGCGCTCACCGCTGTGGGCGACCGCGGCGGCGGCGCTGTTGAGTTTCGCGGTGGCCGCGCTGCAGGCGGCGGCGAGCTACCGCGGGCTGACCGTGACGTCCGCGGCGCTCGGCGTGGCGGTGTTCGGCGTGCCGGTGCTGATGGTCGTCGCCGCGATGACGGTGACCGGCGAGTACCGCACCGGCCTGATGCGCACCACGCTGATGGCGGCCCCGAACCGCACCGCGGTGCTGGGGGCCAAGGCCGTCGTCGCCGCGGTGTTCTGCGGGGGCGCCGCGGCCCTGATGACGATCGGCGCGATCCTGGTGGGGCGCGCCGACGGGCCAGGGCTGTGGCGCGCCACCGGCGCCATTGGGCTCTACGCGGCGCTGGCCGCGGTGCTCGGCGTCGCGGTGGCCGCGCTGGTGCGGCACACCGCGGGCGCGGTCACGGTGCTGCTGCTGTGGCCGCTGCTGGTCGAACCACTGCTGGGCAACCTGCCGGGGCACGGCGCGCGGATCGGCCCGTACCTGCCGTTCGCGAATGCGTTGCGGTTCCTCGACGTGTCCTGGCTGTTCCCCGCCTACGACATGCCGTGGGGCGAGTGGGGGTCACTCGGTTACTTCGCTGCCGTCGTCGCGGCCGTGTTCGTCGTCGCCGTTGGCACAATGAACCGTCGTGACGCCTGAATCGCCCGCGCAGCCGCTGACGCTGACCCTTCCGCATCTGGACGTCGCCGCGCTGTCCTGGGGGCCACCCGACGGCCGGCTCGTGCTGTGCCTGCACGGTTTCCCCGACAGCGCCTGGGGCTGGCGGGCGATGGCGCCGCTGCTCGCCGAGCAGGGCATGCGGGTGGTCGCGCCGTTCTCACGGGGCTATGCACCCACCGGTCCCGCACCCGACGGGGACTACCACATCGGGGCGTTGATGTACGACGCGCTGGCGGTGTACCGGGAGCTGGGCGCCCCGCCCGACGCGGTGCTGATCGGCCACGACTGGGGTGCGTTCACCACCAGCGCCCTGGCCGCCTACCCGGACTCGCCGTTCGCCGAGCACATCACCATGGCCGTGCCCCCGGTCGGGGCGATCAACCGCTCGCGCGGTGCCCTGACCCGGCAGCTGCGGATGGCTCCCCGCCAGCTACGCAACAGCTGGTACATCCTGTTCTTCCAGCTGCCCGGGCTGCCCGAGCGGCTGCTCCCGCGGATCATCCCCCGGCTGTGGCGCGACTGGGGCCCGCCCGGATACCCGACCGACGCCGAACTCGACGCCGCGTTGGCCGCGCTTCCCAGCGCCGCGCACCGGCGCGCCGCGGTCGGCTACTACCGGGCCATGGTCCGCCCGTCGCGGCCGACCGCCCGCTACGCCGACCTGCACTCCTACCGCTTCGCCGTGCCGCGGGTTCCGATCCTGCACCTGCAGGGGGCTCAGGACGGCGCGATGATCGCCGACTACGCCGCGACGCTCGGCGACGTGCTGCCCGCCGGCAGCCAGGTCCACACGTTGCCCACCGCGGGACACTTTCTGCAGATCGAGGAACCGCAGGCCGCCGCCGAAGCCGTGCTGCGCTATCTCGGGGACCGCTCGGACGCGCGCTAACGTGGTGGCGTGACACGGACAGGACGGCCCGGGGCGGCGGCGGTAGCGCTCATCATCGCGCTGGTCGCCGTGATCAGCGGGTGCGGTCGCGAGGTCGAACCGGTACCCCTGCCGGCGCCCGACCCGGCCGAAGCCACCCGCTTCGCCGAGGAACTGCGCCGCAGCGTCACCGTCGACGCCACCATGGGCCACCTGAGGGCGTTGCAGGACATCGCCGACGCGCACGACGGGAACCGCGCGCTCGGCACCCCTGGTTTCGACGCCAGCGTCGACTACGTCGCCGATGCCCTCCGAGACAAGGGATTCGACGTGCAGACCCCCGAGTTCGAGGTGCGGCTGCCGTGGGCCGACGAACCCGCGCTGACGGTCGCGGGCGCCGCGGTGGAGGCCAGGCCGCTGGAGTACACCATCGGCACGCCGCCGGACGGGGCGTCCGGGCCGCTGGTGGCCGCCCCGGTCGACGACACCCCCGGTTGCACCGCCGACGACTACGACGGGTTGCCGGTGCAGGGTGCCGTCGTCCTCGTCGACCGCGGATCGTGTCCGTTCGGCGCGAAGCAGGCCGTCGCCGCCGAGCGCGGGGCGGTGGCGCTGATCGTGGCCGACAACGTCGACGAAGAACGCATGGGCGGCACGCTCGGTGAGCAGACCGACGTGCGGATCCCCGTGGTCTCGGTCACCCAGGACGTCGGCGGGCAGATCCGCGGGCAGGCAGGCGTTCCCGTCTCGCTGCGGCTCAACGCCGGTGTGCGGCAGGAGACCACCCGCAATGTGATCGCGCAGACGGCGACCGGCTCGACCAGCGACGTCGTCATGGTCGGCGCCCATCTCGACAGCGTGGCCGACGGCCCGGGCATCAACGACAACGGCTCCGGGGTTGCCGCGGTGCTGGAAACCGCGCTGCAGCTGGGTAGTTCGCCGCCGGTCAACAACGCGGTGCGGTTCGGCTTCTGGGGTGCCGAGGAATACGGGCTGCTCGGATCCTCGAACTACGTGGAATCGCTGGACAGCCAGGCGCTGCGGGACATCGCGCTGTACCTGAACTTCGACATGCTCGGCTCACCGAACCCCGGCTACTTCACCCTCGACGGCGACCAGTCCACGATTGTCCGCGGCGAGGGCGTTCCCCGGGTCCCGGAGGGCTCGGCCGGCATCGAACGCACCTTGGTCGGCTACCTCGACCGCGCGGGCAAGCCCGCCGAGGACTCGTCCTTCGACGGCCGCTCCGACTACGACGCCTTCACCCGCTCGGGAGTGCCTGCCGGCGGACTGTTCTCGGGTGCGGAGGCAGAGAAGTCGCAGCAGCAGGCCGACGTCTGGGGCGGTGAGGCCGGCGCGCCATTCGACCCGAACTACCACAAGGACACCGACACATTCGACAAAGTCGACCGCACCGCGATGGACATCAACGGCGGCGGGGTCGCCTTCTCGGTGGGCTTGTACGCCCAGGATCAACGGGGCCGCAACGGCGTACCGATCCGCGACGACCGTACCCGGCACCCGCTCACCGACTCGTGAGAGCGCGTCCGTCGGCAACGATTCTGGTGGCCGTGGTGCTGCTGGTCGCCGCCTGTGCGGGCTCCCCGGACCCCGTGGTGCCGGACGACCTGGCCGACCGTGTCGGCATCGACGCCGTCTACGGCCACCTCGCCGAGTTGCAGGACATCGCCGACGAGCACGACGGAAACCGGGCCGACGGCAGTCCTGGCTTCCAGGGCAGCGTCGAGTACGTGGCGAACACGCTGCGGGAACACGGGTTCGACGTCGAAACCTCGGAATTCCAGCGGCTTTCCGGGGCGGTGGGCGGTGATCCGGCGCTGACGGTGTCGGGTCGTGCCCACCGTGTCGACCAGGCCTCGCTGCTGGTGACCACCCCGCCGGGCGGGCTGCGCGCGATCACGCTGCGACCGCCCCGCTTCGCGGGGTGCGCCGCCGCCGACTACGGCACGATGACGGTCAAGGGTGCCATCGCCGTCGTCGACGACACCGGCTGTTCGATCGTCGACAAGCAGAACGTGGCCCTGGCGCAGGGCGCGGTGGGAATGCTCGTGGTCAGCGAGGCCAGCCCGGCCCGGCCCACGGGAGCGCCGGCCGGCTTGTTCCCGCCGAGTTACTACCGTCAGCTGACGCTGCCGGTCGGGATCATCGACACCGAGGCCGACGCCGCGCTGCGTCGTACCAGTGCCCAGGTGCGGCTGGAGCTGGACAACGAGCCGGTGATGACAACCTCACGAAACGTGGTCGCCCAGACCAAGACCGGTGACCCCCGCAACGTGGTGATGGTCGGTGCGCATCTGGACAGTGTGCGGTCGGGCCCGGGCATCAACGACAACGGCTCGGGCGTGGCCGCCGTGCTCGAAACCGCGACCCAGCTGGGCGCGCGTCCGCAGGTCGCCAACGCGGTCCGGTTCGCATTCTGGGGCGCCGAGGAGATCGGGCTGGAGGGGTCGCGGAACTATCTGCGCTCACTGGACGAGGGCCAACTCGCCGACATCGCAATGTATCTGAACGTCGACGTGATCGGTTCACCGAACGCGGGGTACTTCACCGATGACGGCGACGAGTCCGCGCAGGCCGCGCCGCGGCCGGTGCCGCCGGGATCGGCGGGCATCGAGCGCACGCTGGCTGCCCGGCTGAACACCGCGGGTGTGCGACCGGCCGACATCCCGTTGGGCCGCACCACCGACTACGCGCCGTTCATGGTCGCCGGCATCCCGATCGGCGGGGTGACCACCGGATCGTCACAACGCAAAACCGAGGTCCAGCAACGGTTGTGGGGTGGTCGGGACGGTGTGGCGTTCGACCCGAACTATCACACCCCGCGCGACACCCTCGACAACATCGACCGCGACGCGCTGGCGGTGATGGCCTCGACAGTGGCGTTCGCCACGGGTTTCTACGCCCAGCAGATCGGCGGCGTCAATGGGGTGCCGGCGCGGGATCAGCGCGATCACCGGACGCCCTGAACCCCAGCAGCCTCATGCCGTGGTAGACGAGCAGCGCGGCGATGGACCCCAGGGCGATGCCGGTGAACTTCAGCGGGCCCGGCGTCCACACGAAGTCGGCGATGCCGATGACCAGCGGGATGGCCGCGGTCATCTGGTTGATCGGCAGGGCGAAGTCCACGTGGTTGGTCAGCCAGATCCGGATTCCGACGATGCCGACCAGACCGTAGAGCACCACCGTGGCCCCGCCGAGGACCCCGGCCGGCACCGCGGAGATCACCGCACCCACCTTGGGGCACAACGCCAACCCGATCGCCACCAGGGCGGCGACCCAGTAGGCCGCGGTCGAGTAGATGCGCGTCGCCGCCATCACCCCGATGTTCTCGGCGTAGGTGGTGGTGGCCGAGCCGCCGCCCAGACCGGCCAGGGTGGTGGCCACCCCGTCGGCTGCCAGCGCGCGACCCATGAGCGGGTCCAGGTCGGTGCGGGTCATCTGCGCGACGGACTTGACGTGGCCGATGTTCTCGGCGACCAGCGCGATGACCGCGGGCAGGAACAACGGCAGCACCGACCACGCGAACGTGGGGGTCTGGAACTCCGGCAGCCCGATCCACGGCGCCGCCGCGACAGCGGAGGTGTCCACCCGGCCGAGGAACAACGCCAGCACGTAGCCGGCCGCCACGGCCAGGAAGATCGCCAGCCGGCCGATCATGCCGCGGAACACCGCCAGCACGGCCACCAGCAGCACCAGCGTGACGAACGCGATGAGCGGGTCGGCCTCGAAGTTGGTCTTGGCGGTGGGCGCCAGGTTGAACCCGATCAGCGCGACGACTGCGCCCGTCACCACCGGTGGCAGCACCACATCGAGCCACCGGGTGCCCGCCACGTGCACGACGGCGCCGATGAGGATCAGCGACAGCCCGACGGCGACGATGCCGCCGAGCGCGCCGCCGGGGCCTGCGCTGCCCATCGCGCCGAGCACGGGGGCCAGCACCGAGAAGCTCGAGCCGAGATAGCTCGGCAGCCGGTTGCCGGTGATCAGCAGGAACAGGATGGTCCCGACACCGGAGAACAGCAGCGTCGTGGCGGGCGGGAAACCGGTCAGCACCGGCACCAAGAACGTGGCACCGAACATCGCCACCACGTGCTGGGCGCCCAGCCCGATGGTGCGCGGCCAGCTCAGCCGCTCGCCGGGAGCGACGACGAAGCCATGGTCGGCGCGGGTGTCGACGCGGGTCCAGGTCAGCGGCACAGGCACGACAGCGACTACACACCATGTCGGCGGCGGGCGCCAGCGGAGTAGCTGATCATGCCCACCGCGACCACGATTGCGCCGGCGAGCACCGACGTCAGCGGTAGTGTCGCCGCCAGCGTCAGGCAGCCGACGAGACCGAGGGCGGGCAGCACCCGCCGACCCAGCGTCAGTGCCGAGGCGTTGGCGATGGCGTAGTACAGCAGCACCCCGAACGACGAGAAGCCGATCGCGCTGCCCAGATCGACGACGGCGGCCAGCACCGCGACGGCGGCGCCGACCGCGAGCTCGGCCCGGTGTGGTGTGCGGTGCCGCGGATGCACCGCGGCCAACACGTGCGGCAGATGACGGTCGCGGGCCATCGCCAGCGTCGTGCGCGACACCCCCAGCAGCAGCGCGAGCAGCGCGCCCAGCGCGCCGATCGCCGCCGCCACCCCGACCACCGGTTCCAGAGCCGAGAACCCGGCCGTACGCACCGCATCCGAAAGCGGGGCCTGCGACCCGGCCAGGCCGGTGGCACCCAGTTCGGCCAGCACCGCGACGGCCACCAGTGCGTAGACCACCAGCGTGATGCCCAGCGCGATCGGGATGGCGCGGGGGATGGTCTTCTCCGGGTCGGTCACCTCTTCGCCGAGCGTGGCGATGCGGGCGTATCCGGCGAAGGCGAAGAACATCAACCCGGCCGCCTGCAGCACCCCGTACGCGGTGACGTCGCCACCCAGCGTCAACCGCGATGCGTCGGCGCCGCCGAAGCCCAGCAACACCGTGACGACCACCGCCAGCACCGCGAGCACCACGGCCACGATGACCCGGGTGAGCAACGCCGAGCGC
>CAXEZH010000317.1:0-7747 GCA_964000695.1 uncultured Mycolicibacterium sp.
CCGCGTGCGGGGCTGTAACGGGGGGTTTGTAGACGCTGTCTCTCCGGTGATCTTGGCGATCAACTCGGCGACGGTCAGCGGTGAGGATCTCTCCGGGCTCGCGGCCGGATCGTTTCGGCCGTTCGGCGGCGTGTCGTCTGGCGTCGAGGACCCGCGTGCGGTAGTCCGGTGACCGTCGGATGTGCTGCCTGCCAGGTCGTCTCCGGAGGGCGGACGGCCGGGAGTGGCGTGATCACCGTCACTCATGTTCCTACCGGCCTTCCAGCTCCCGTGGGCGTCGACTGCAAGAGTGCGCACCGTTGCGCACCGGACACTCGTGGTGCCGCTTGCCTGCCCACTGTCGTAAAGCACTGGTCACAGCCCCGCCACCGGGACGAGGCACATCAAAGGTCCATCGTACTGAGACATGCTGAGAGAGGGCCAGCCGAAGCCCGGCGTCAGAAGCGTCTCGATAGCGTCTCGGAGCTGCGACGGGTCAGCCGCCCGAGTGCATCACCTCGGCGCCGGCAGGCACGGCGCAGTCGTCGGGATCGTCGAGCCAGCCCTCGGGCAACGACACCGAGGCCGGCGAGCCCTGGCGGCCTCGCGGCCCGTTCGCCGCGTCGGGGAACGGCACATCCGGATCGAGTTGGTCGAGCAGCGCGTCCAGCTCGGAGATGGTTTTGACCAGGGCAAGGGATCGGCGCAGGTCCGCCCCTGCGGGGAACCCGTGCATGTACCACGCGACGTGCTTGCGGATGTCCCGCATGCCTTTGTCCTCTCCGAAATGCGCAGCGAGCAACTCGCCGTGTCTGCGAATGATCTGCGCAACCTCGCCGAGGTTCGGCGGGGCGGCGGGCGCAGTCCCGGTGAACGCGGCGGACAACTCGGCGAACAGCCACGGCCGCCCCAGGCAGCCTCGGCCGATCACCACGCCGTCGCAACCTGTCGCGGCCATCATGGCCAGCGCGTCACGAGCGTCGAAGATATCACCGTTTCCCAGCACCGGAACACTCGTGACGTGGGCCTTCAGCGCGGCGATCTGCTCCCAGTCGGCGGAACCGGAGTACCGCTGAGCCGCGGTGCGGGCATGCAGCGCCACCGCGGCGGCGCCCTCTTCGGCGGCAATGCGGCCGGCATCCAGATGGGTGTGGTGGTCATCGTCGATGCCGATGCGGAACTTCACGGTCACCGGAATGTCGGTGCCCTCGGTGGCGCGTACCGCGGCGCGCACGATCTCGCCGAACAGTCGCCGCTTGTAGGGCAGCGCGGCGCCCCCGCCGCGCCGGGTCACCTTGGGTACCGGGCAGCCGAAGTTCATGTCGATGTGATCGGCCAGGCCCTCGTCGGCGATCATCTTGGCCGCGGCGTAGGTGTTGGCCGGGTCCACGCTGTAGAGCTGCAGCGAGCGGGGTGCCTCGTCAGGAGCGAACGTGGTCATGTGCATGGTGACCGGATGCCGCTCGACGAGCGCGCGTGCGGTCACCATCTCGCAGACATACAAGCCGCTCACCGTGCCCGCGCGGCTCAACTCGAGTTCTCGGCACAGCGTGCGGAACGCGACGTTCGTCACTCCGGCCATCGGGGCGAGCACGACGGGAGACCGCAGCGCGATCGGCCCGATCTCCAAGGGAGATCGGGCCGACAGCGGTGCGTGGGTGGGCGAGGTCGCCGACGTCACTGTCCCGAGGAGGAGCCGACCAGTTGCTCCTTGGCGGCCTTCTTCTCGGCCATCTGAGCGAGCCGCTCCTCGCGGCGCTGCTTGGCGATCTCGAACTTGTCGACCGCTTCCTGCAGTTCCTCGACCAGCGCCCCGAGGTCGTCACGCATCCGGGCGCTCTCGCCGTTGAAGTCCTCGCGCTCGAAGATGCGCCACTTCTTCAGCACCGGCATCACGATGTCGTCGAGGTGGATGCGCGGGTCGTACACCCCGCCGGAGGCGATGGTGACTGCTCGGCGGCGGAAATCCGGGATGGTGTAGCCGGGCATCTTGAAGTTGCGCAACACCTTGTGCAGCGACTTCATCGCCTGGTTCGGCGCGATCTCGAAGCCCGCTTCGGAGACGTCGCGGTAGAAGATCATGTGCAGGTTCTCGTCGGCCGAGACGCGCTGCAGCAGCTGATCGGCGATGGGGTCCTCGCACGCCTTACCGGTGTTGCGGTGCGACACGCGGGTGGCCAGCTCCTGGAACGTGACATAGATCACAGAGTCGAACAAACTCTCGGCGAACAGCTCGAGTCCGCCCTGCTGGTTCTGGCCCGGGCTGAACCCGCGGGTCATCTGCTCGACGCGCAGCATCTCCAGCTCGACGGGGTCGACGTTGCGGGTGACGACCAGGTAGTCACGCAACGCGATGCCGTGCCGATTCTCCTCGGCGGTCCATCGGTTGACCCAGAAACCCCAGGGGCCGTCCATGCTGAAGTTCATCGCGATCTCGCGGTGATAGGACGGCAGGTTGTCCTCGGTGAGCAGGTTCGTCAACATCGCGACCCGGGCCACCTCGGAGAGCTTCGACTGCTCGATGTCCCAGTCCTGGCCGCCGAGGGCGTAGTAGTTCTTGCCGTCCGACCACGGGATGAAGTCGTGTGGGTTCCAGTCCTTCTTCATCCGCATGTGGCGGTCGACCAGGGGCTCGACGACGGGCTCGAGTTCGCGCAAAAGCTGTAGGTCGGTCAGGTCTGTCGACACGACACCTCCCAGTTATCTGTACCTGATGGTTGCAGTCAATATATCTGTGTACGGCGGTGACATTCAAGTCGCCACGCGGTGGCGGGCACCCAGGTCGGGCGCGGTTTCAGCGGCCGGCTGCGCTGAGCAACAGCTCAACGCAGTGGTCGATGAACTGCTCGCGGGTCGCGGGCAACCTGCCGTCGAGGTACGCCGTGAACAATGCAGTGAGTGCCCCGATCAGGCCGGTCGCAACCATGGCCTGTGCGGTGGGGTCGGTGATCCGGGTCAGCTTGCGCTGCAGCAGGTCGATGAAGTTGGGCATCCACCGCGCGCCGGAGCGCGCGAGGACCGGCTCGGCTTCCGGTGCCAGCAGCAACACCCGGCCGCGTACCGGGTCATCCACCATGAGGGCGACGAAGCGTTCGACCGCGCTACGCGGGCTGTCGGACGCCATCAGCGTCGACATGGCTGTCGCGCACACCTCGTCGTAGGCCGCGGCGACGAATTCGTCGCGGTCGGTGAAGCTCTCGTAGAAGTACCGTTCGGTCAGTCCGGCGGCGCGGCACACCGCGCGAACGGTCAGGCCCGGGCCGTCGGGGCTGCCCAGCAGGGTGATGCCGGCGGAGAGCAGTTCGTCGCGGCGAAGGGCGGGGCGCTCCCGCAGCGGGACACCCGACCACCTGCCGCGTCGTTGACCGGACGGCACCGCTCTCCTAAGCTCCTTGATGACAACGTGCGTAGTCAAAATTTCGTGAGGCGTCCGACGTCTCTCCGACCTCTCGAGGGAAGTTCGACCAGTGACTCAAGATACGTCCGCAGCAGGCCCCGAGACCACGGGATCGGCCCATGACTCCGGGCCCCTGGCGGCCGGCTGTCCGGTCAGCGGCGGTTACGACGCTCCGCCGCAGCCCTTGGGTCCGGACTCGCTGACGTGGCGGTACTTCGGTCAGTGGACCGGCATGCTGCAGGGGCCGTGGGCGGGGTCGATGCAGAACATGCATCCCCAGCTGGGCGCCGCGGTCCAGCAGCACTCCATCTTCTTCCTGGAGCGGATGCCGCGCCTGTTCCGGTCCGTGTATCCCATCGGCGGCGTCGTCTTCGACGGCCACCGGGCGCCCGCCACGGGCGCGCAGGTCCGCGATTACCACATCGGCATCAAGGGTGTCGACGATCAGGGCCGGCGCTACAGCGCGCTCAACCCCGAGGTCTTCTACTGGGCGCACGCGACCTTCTTCAAATCCACCCTGCTGGCGGCGGAATGGCTGGGCGGTGGCCTCACCGAGGAACAGAGGCGCCAACTGTTCGACGAGCACGTGCAGTGGTACCGGATGTACGGCATGAGCATGAGGCCCGTGCCCAAGTCCTGGGAAGACTTCCAGCAGTACTGGGATCACATGTGCCGCAACGTGTTGGAGAACAACTGGGCCGCGCGGGCCGTGCTCGACCTGTCGACAATGCCCAAGCATCCGTCGCTGGGATGGATGCCGGACTGGATGTGGCGGCTCAATGTCGCCGCGATGCAACACTTCTTCAACTTCACCACCGTCGGTCTGTTCGACCCCGCCGTGCGCGAACTGATGGGCTACACCTGGTCACCTCGGCAGGAGCAACTGCACCGCGCGTTCGGTACCGCGATCTACCGCCTGACCCGGGTGCTGCCTAAGCGCATGCTCATGCACCCGCGCAAACGCTCAGCCTGGGACCGCGCGCACGGCCGGCTGCCGGTGGACGCGCCGCTGGTGGAGACACCGCCCCGGAACCTGCCGCCCGTCGAATACCGCGACGACCCACACTTCTACAGCCCCAAGGTCTGAGCCCCGCTACAGTGTGCCGATGCGTTGGTCGCGGGGGGCGGGATTCGGTTCTGCGATGGCGGTTCTCGTCGCGACAGCACTAGCCGGCGGCGCAGGCGCAGAGCCGCCCGCGCCCCGTCAGCTGATCGTGGTCAGCGCTCCGACCGCCGACTCGCCGGTTGCCACGTTGACGGCCTACCAGCGTGACGGTGCGCAGTGGCGAGAGGTGCTGGGGCCCGTCCGTGCCGATCTGGGTGAGCTCGGTGTCGGTGCCCCGCAAGACGATGTGTTCCGCACCCCGGCGGGCACGTTCCCACTCGGACAGGCCTTCGGTCGCGAACCCAACCCGGGCACGCGGATGCCGTATTTCCAGGCCACCGACGAGGACTGGTGGGACGAGGACGTCGACTCGCCGACCTACAACACCCACGTGCACGCTGCCGAGATCGACTCCGACGACGCCGAGAACCTGTACGACTCCGGCGGCATCTATGACTACGCCGTGCTCATCGACCACAACCCGGAGCGCATTCCGGGTAGGTCGGCGGGCATATTCCTGCACGTGTCCGACGGTGAACCGACCTGGGGATGCGTGGCCATAGCGCGCGATCAGATGCGCTCGGTACTGGAATGGCTCGACCCCGCCGCCCAACCCGAGATCACCATCGGGGGGGGATTGACCGGCCCTTCGCCCACGGCGTGACTCTTCCTGCGTCGGCGCTGCGCTGGCTGCGCCGTGTACTCGCAGTTTCCCGCACTGACTGCAGTCTGGACGCGGTGTGGTGAGGTTTGTCGACCGCGGGGTTTGGCTAGCTTGGAGAGCATGCACGCGCAGCAGGAGGTCCTCGGCGGACGCTACGAGCTGCGCGGCGTGCTCGGCCGCGGCGGTATGGCCGAGGTCCGGGACGCCTGGGACCGCCAGCTCGGCCGCCCGGTCGCGGTCAAACTGCTCTATCCGGGCGTGAGCACCCAGCCCGACACCCGGCGCCGGTTCGCGACCGAAGCGCGGGCCGCTGCGGTGGTGAACCATCCGCACGTGGTCGCCGTGCACGACACCGGAGTCCACCAGGGCCGTCACTACATCGTGTTGGAGCGCCTGCCTGGCCAGAGCCTGGCCGACGTCCTGGCGCAGTCCGGGCCGCTACCTGCCGACCACGTCCGCGCCATCCTGCGCGACGTGCTCTCGGCGTTGCAGGCGGCGCACTCCAGTGGCGTGCTGCACCGCGACATCAAGCCGGCCAACATCCTGTTCACCCCGTTCGGGGGAGTGAAGATCGCCGACTTCGGTGTGGCCAAGAGTGCCGACACCCCGCAGACGCTGACGAACCGGGTCTTCGGCACCATGGCCTATCTGCCGGCCGACCGCATCGCCGGGCGGCCCGCCACTGCCAGCGACGACCTCTACGCCCTCGGTGTGGTCGGCTACGAGGCGCTCACCGCCCGGCGTGCCTATCCACAGGACAACCTCGCCGCGTTGGCCGACGCGATCAACGCCGGACGGCTGCCGCCGCTCAGCGCCCTGCGGCCGGACGTCGACGCCGCTCTGGTGACCACCATCGAACGGGCGATGGCACGGGATCCGCGCTGGCGTTTTGCCACCGCTCAGCAGATGCGCGCCAGCCTCGATCCGCCCCTCGCGCGGCCCCAGCGCATGGGTCTGGCGTTGGCCGGTGCAGCTGCCGTGCTGGCTGTTCTGCTGGTTGCCGCGCTGGTGCTCGCGCTTTGACAGTCAGCACGACCTGACCTGCGGAAATGACGTGGGCGGCGCACTGTGCCACCCTGGGATGGAGCGATGCTAACCGACCTATTCCGGTCGGGTAACGATCCGCGCGTCGTATTCAGAATTGTGTCGCGGTGCTGTACATTGCCGGTTTTTTCCGTATCTTGCTAGACGTGGGTCGTCACTCGATAGTCAAAAAGCGACGCAACCCGGCGGTGTATGTGGCCTCGGTGTGCGCGCCGGCCGCCGTCCTCCTGGTCGGCAAGGGAGATCCGGGACCCGTCACCGAGATCGCCGCCCAGCCGGTCGCGGAGGCCACACCGGTGGCCGCCGACACCAAGCCTCCGGGCGCCGACGCCAACGCTGCGGCCGCAGAACCGCCCTGCTGCGTCGAGATCGTGGCCGCGCCTGTCGCGCAGCCGCCCGCCCCCGTCACCATCGTCGACGCCGGCGCGCCCGTGGAGGAGGCAGCTCTTGCGGCTTCCCGCTGGCGCGTCGTCAGCCGCACCCTGCCCGCCGGCGTTGCCCCCGAGAGCGGCCTGCAGGTCCGCACGATCCTCACTGCCCGCAGCATCAGTGCGGTGTTCCCCGAGATCAACAACATCGGCGGCGTACGCCAGGACGCGCTGCGCTGGCATCCCGACGGCCTCGCACTCGACGTGATGATCCCCAACCCGGGCTCGCAGACGGGGATCGCGCTCGGCAACCAGATCGTGGCCTACGTGATGAACAACGCCGAGCGGTTCGGCATCCAGGACGCCATCTGGCGTGGCGTGTACTACACCCCCGGCGGCGCGCGCTCCGGTGGATACGGGCACTACGACCATGTGCACGTCACCACGACCGGCGGCGGATACCCCTCCGGCAACGAGGTCTACTTCCGCTGACACCGCCGTAGCGGCGGTGTCAGCGCTCCTGCTGTGCCCCCACCAGGGCTCGAACCTGGGACCTGCGGATTAAAAGTCCGTAGCTCTACCAACTGAGCTATAGGGGCATGGCGTCCTGGAAAAGGATAGCGGTGGGCTGCTCGTTTGAGGATTTGGGGCTCGGTACCCTAAGCTATCGAAGCTCCCAACGGAACGTCGTTGCGAGTACCCCGGAGAGATTCGGCTGGCCCCCTTCGTCTAGCGGCCTAGGACGCCGCCCTTTCAAGGCGGTAGCGCGGGTTCGAATCCCGTCGGGGCTACAAGGGCCCTCCCACAGGGGAGGGCCCTTTCGTTCGCTCCGTAGACTGCTGCCTCCACGAGGTTGCGCACCGAAGGTGACGCGCGCAGTGACATGGAGGAATCAGTGGGTCGCACTCTGGCCGAAAAGGTGTGGCACAACCACGTCGTCAGGTCTGCCGACGGTGAACCGGATCTGCTGTACATCGACCTGCATTTGGTACACGAGGTGACCAGCCCTCAGGCCTTCGACGGTCTTCGAGCTGCCGGCCGACCGGTGCGTCGTCCGGATCTCACGGTGGCCACGGAAGATCACAATATTCCCACCATCGATGTGGACAAGCCCATCGCCGATCCGGTGTCGCGCGCGCAGGCCGAAGCGCTGCGAGTGCGACATCGCCTGCGCGGCGGGCGCGCCGTGC
>CAXEZH010000318.1:0-6440 GCA_964000695.1 uncultured Mycolicibacterium sp.
ACGCCGGCGTCGCGTCACGAGGCGGCCTGCGCCTCGGGCAGCGTCGCGACCCTGGCGGCACTGAGTGAGTTGCGCTCGGGCGCCTGCCGGACCGCTCTGGTCGTCGGGATCGAACTCGAGAAGACCGTTCCCGGTGACGTCGCGACGACGATCCTGGGTGCGGCAGCGTGGACCGGCCACGAAGGCGACGACGCCAAGTACATGTGGCCGCACATGTTCGATCGGGTGGCCGCCGAGTACGACAGCCGCTACGGCCTCGACGAGGTCCACCTGCGGTCGATCGCGTCGCTGAACCTGGCCAACGCCCGCACCAACCCCCGCGCCCAGACGCGCGACTGGTCGGTTCCTGACCCCCTCACCGATGACGACGTGGTCAACCCGGTGGTCGAGGGGCGGCTGCGACGCTTCGACTGCAGCCAGATCACCGACGGCGGCGCCGGTGTCGTGCTGGTCACCGACGACTGGCTGAGGGCCCACCCCGGCGCCCGCCCGCTGGGCAGGATCGCCGGGTGGGGTCACCGCACCGTCGGTCTCGGCCTGCAGCAGAAGCTCGATCGCTCGCGCGAGGACCCCTACGTCCTTCCCCACGTGCGCGCGACGGTGCTCGACGCGTTCGACCGTGCCCACGTCACCCTCGATGACGTCGACGGCTTCGAGGTGCACGACTGCTTCACGCCCAGCGAGTACATGGCGATCGACCACATCGGGTTGACCGGTCCCGGTGAGTCGTGGAAGGCCATCGAGAACGGCGAGATCGAGCGTGGCGGGCGGTTGCCGATCAACCCCAGCGGCGGACTGATCGGCGGCGGGCATCCCGTCGGGGCATCCGGGATCCGGATGCTGCTCGACGCCGCGCGACAGGTCAGCGGTATCGCCGGTGACTACCAGGTCGACGGTGCTGCGACGTTCGCGACCCTGAACTTCGGCGGCAGCACGTCCACCACCGTGAGCTTCGTCGTAGGGAGTGCGTCGTGACCCACGCCGAGATAGTCGGCAAGTTCCTGTCCACGCTGCCCGAGGACGACGACCATCCCTACCGCACCGGTCCGTGGCGTCCGCAGACGTGCGAGTGGGATTCCGACGACCTCACCGTGGTCGCCGGAGAGCTGCCGGCCGACCTCGACGGCGTGTATCTGCGCAACACCGAGAACCCGCTGCACCCGGCGCTGAAGAACTACCACCCGTTCGACGGCGACGGCATGCTGCACATCGTCGGTTTTCGGGACGGGAAGGCGTTCTACCGCAACAGGTTCGTGCGCACCGACGGCTTCGACGAAGAGAACCGGGCGGGTGGGCCGCTGTGGCCGGGCATCGCCGAACCCGTCGAACTGGCCCGCGTCGACCACGGGTGGGGCGCAAGGACGTTGATGAAGGATGCGTCATCGACGGACGTCGTGGTGCACCGCGGGATGGCGTTGACGAGCCACTATCAGTGCGGCGACCTGTACCGCACCGACCCCTGCACCGGCGCCGCGCTCGGCAAGGAGGACTGGCACGGCGGGTTTCCCTCGGACTGGGGGGTTTCGGCTCATCCCAAAGTCGACGAGCGCACCGGAGAACTGCTGTACTTCAGCTACAGCAAGCAGGCGCCCTACCTGCGTTACGGAGTGGTCAGCGCCGACGGTGAGGTCGTGCACCGCACCGATGTTCCGCTGCCCGGGCCGCGGTTGCCCCACGACATGGCCTTCACCGACAATTACGTCATCTTCAACGACTTCCCGCTTTTCTGGGATCCCGCGTTGCTCGAGCACAACGTGCACCTTCCCCGCTTCCACCGCGACATCCCCTCCCGGTTCGCGGTGCTTCCCCGGCGCGGTGACACCTCCCAGATCCGCTGGTTCGAGGCGGACCCCACGTACGTCCTGCACTTCCCCAACGCGTTCGAAGACGGCGACGAGATCGTGCTCGACGGCTTCTACCAGGGGGACCCGGAGCCTGCCGACAACGGCGCGGGAACCAAGTGGCAGCGCGCCTTCCGTTTCCTGGCGCTCGACCGCATGCAGGCGCGGCTGCATCGCTGGCGATTCAACCTCAGAACCGGTGCGGTACGCGAGGAACAGCTCACCGACACGATCTCCGAGTTCGGGATGATCAACCCCGTCCACGCGGGACGCCCCTACCGCTACGCCTACGCCGCCACCGCGATACCGGGGTGGTTCCTGTTCGACGGCCTGGTTCGCCACGACCTGAAGACGGGAGCGGAGGAGGCGTTCACCTTCGGTGAAGGCGTCTACGGCAGTGAGACGGCGATGGCTCCCCGCCCCGGCGGCAACGCCGAGGACGACGGATACCTGGTGACCCTGACGACCGACATGACCGCGGACGCGTCCTTCTGTCTGGTCTTCGACGCCGCCCGGGTGGGCGACGGGCCGGTGTGCACCATCGCCCTGCCCGAACGCATCTCGAGCGGCACGCATTCGACGTGGGTGGCCGGGGCTGAGCTACGACGGTGGCGCGACACCGACACCGCTGCTGCCGCGATCGGACTCTGATTGCCCGACCAGCCCAATGCGGTCGCGCGGATGCTGGGCGTCCTCGGCGACGAGTGGACGCTGTTGATCGTTCAGCAGGCCCTGCTCGGCGCCCGTCGTTACGCCGAATTCGCTGCGGCCCTGCCGATCTCGAGTGCGGTGCTGACCTCACGGCTGCAGTCGATGGTCGGCGAGGATCTGCTGATCCGGCGGGAGTATCAGACCCGCCCGTCCCGCTCGGAGTACCTGACCACCGCTCGCAGCCGCGCGCTGTGGCCGATGCTCACGTCGGTCTGGGCGTGGGAGCGCACCTGGGTTCCCGACCACGTCCAGCCACTACCGTCCATGCGGCACAGTCTGTGCCGGAGCGGCTTCGCGCCGCGAGTGACCTGCCGGGCCTGCGGTGAGCCCGTCGTCCACGGCGAGGTCAGCGCCCGGTGGGGGCCGAGCGGGTCGTGGCAGCGGTCGGTCCCCGCGTCGGCCAACCGCCGCCGGTCGCCACATCGGCGGTCGAGCGCGGGCGTGCTCTTCCCGCAGACCATGAGCGTGATGGGCGACCGGTGGGCCTTCGCTCTTCTGGTGGCGGCCTTTGTCGGTGTCTGCCGGTTCAACGACTTCCAGAAGCAGCTCGGCGCGCCGCCGGGCACCATCGCTGCGCGGTTGTCGACGTTCACCGCAGAGGAGATACTGGCACGCCACGACGACGGCTACGTCCTGACGGAGAAGGGCCGAGCGTTCTTCCCGGTGTTGGTGTGCGCGCTGCACTGGGCGCAGAACGTCTTCGGCGATCCGCAGGGCCCCGCCGTCGTGCTCACCCACAGCGGATGTGGCCGGCGTTTCGTTCCGGTGCTGGAGTGCGAGCGGTGCGGCGAACGTCTGCGCGGTTCCCACATCATCCCCGTGGCTGCGTGACAACACCCCGCTGCGGTGACCGCGTACGCCGGCATGTCCTGGACGCATCAGCGTGCGCCCGGACGCACCGCGGGGACGACCACAACCGCCGGTGTGGAGGTCTCCCTTCGGCAGTGCCTAACGACTGCGGGCCTTGTGCCGGTACATGTCGGCGTCGGCGGCGCGCAGCAGCGTCTCGATGTCATCGGTGATCCCGCAGGCATGTCCGACGGAGGCGGCGAGCGTCACCGTCGCTCCTGCGACGTCGTAGGACCCGCACAGCGCCGCCGCCAGCCGCCGGGCCAGCGCCGGTAACCCGTCGTCACACGAAGCGCTCGGTGCGAGGACGACGAACTCGTCACCACCGAGACGGTAGGCGCTGCACGGCGCGTGAAGTTGATCCTTCAGACGACCGGCCGCGGCGGCCAACACGCTGTCACCGACCGCATGCCCGTGCGTGTCGTTGACCAGCTTGAACCCGTCGAGATCGATGAACACCACACCGAGAGGCGAGTCCGGGGACGTGGCGTGGTGTTGTCGGACGGCATCGACCAGTGCGTGCCTGTTGCGCAGCCCGGTGAGCGGATCGGTGACCGCCAGCCGGGCCAACTCGGCTTCGACCTCTCGGCGTGCGGTGATGTCCTGGAACTGCGCAACCGCGACATCCTCGCCACCGTGGGCACCGGGCACCAGGACGAAGTCCCGCTGCAGCCACACAGTCGTTCCGTCGGCGCGCCGGTACTTCCGCTCCGAGGACAGGTGGGTGGCCGAACCGGCCATCAGCGCCTCGAACTGGGCATTGCCGGAGTCGAGCGCATCGGGGTGCACGAAGCGCCGGAAGTCGGCGCCCACGATGTCCTCCTCGGTGCAACGGAGCAGCGCGCAGATGGCGGGGTTCGCCTGCAGCACGACACCTGCCCTGTCCACGACCACCGTGCCGAGCGGGG
Source organism: uncultured Mycolicibacterium sp. (assembly GCA_964000695.1). Classification (GTDB taxonomy): domain Bacteria; phylum Actinomycetota; class Actinomycetes; order Mycobacteriales; family Mycobacteriaceae; genus Mycobacterium. The sequence goes on from CAXEZH010000318.1 coordinate 4,310, forward strand.
CGTACCGCATGCTGATCTGGAACAACCGGACCGCCTCGTCACGCGCGCGCTCGGCCTGCACCCGCGCGGTGACGTCGGTAACCAGAACGTAGAAGCCGCGCACTTTGCCGAGCACGACGTCGGGAATGTAGGAGGCCTGGGTGTAGCGAGTTACCCCGTTCTGATCGATCAAGGTTCGCTCGAACAGTTGCTCTTCACCGGCCAACGCGCGCGTGATGTAGGGCAGGTTGAGAGCGTAGAGTTCATCGCCCAACAGGTCCCTGATGTGGCATCCGCGGATCTCGTCGGGACGCTTGCCGAAGAAATCGACGTAGGCCTGGTTGGCGATCACATTGCGAGATCCATGATCCCAATAGCCGATCATGGCTGGCAGGCTGTCGAGCACCAGTCTGAGCTGGCGCATCTCGTCCGTGGACGCACCGAGTGCGTCGTCGGCTGGAATCTCGGCCAGCAACGGCTCGGACATCTCCGCACCCTCCCGTCGCCAGCCTGGGCCGGCACTCACAGGAGTACCACTCCCCTGCGGGTATGACCTAGGGCCTTTGTGCCTTTGCCGGCGGCGGCAGCGGCCATACCGATGGCAAACATTGTGCGGGAGCCGCGCCCCGGCGGAAGCGTTTCGGGGAAGCGAGGGAATTCAGCCCTCCCGATGCTGGCACTCTCGGATCGAGAGTGCTAATCTCGCTGGTGCACAGTGATTTGGCTGCCCGCCGGGGTGGCGGGCTCTGACGTGACATAGGAGGTGGATTGCTGTGCTTCGCTTTGATCCGTTCAGTGACCTTGACGCTCTGACCCGGGGCTTGCTGACCAGCCAGACCGGATCGAATCGCTCTCCCCGGTTCATGCCCATGGACCTCTGCAAGATCGACGACCACTACGTCCTGACCGCTGACCTGCCCGGTGTCGACCCCGGCTCGGTGGACGTCAACGTCGACAACGGCACGTTGACGATCTCCGCGCACCGCACCGCCAGGTCTGACGAATCCGCGCAGTGGCTGGCCAACGAGAGGTTCTTCGGCACCTACCGCCGCCAACTCTCGCTGGGTGACGGGGTCGACTCCGCGGCGATCTCGGCGACCTACGAGAACGGCGTCCTCACGGTGACGATTCCGGTGGCCGAGAAGGCCAAACCCCGCAAGGTCGAGGTCAGCCATTCCGGCAATCAGAAGTCCATTCAACCGACCACGGTCGAATCCGAGTAACCGACCCGGTCAGCCGTTGCGGTCCAGCCTGAAGAGCAGGTTGGACCGCACGGCCGGCCATTCGATGTCAAGGATCGAATAGACCATCGTGTCGCGGCGCGACCCGTCGGGCAGCAGCTGGTGGCTACGCAGCACACCGTCCAGTTTGGCGCCCAACCGCTCGATGGCGGCCCGGCTGGCCGCGTTGAAGAAATGGGTTCGGAATTCGACAGCGACACAACCCAACTCGTCGAATGCGTGACCCAGCATCAACAGCTTGGTCTCGGCGTTGACGCCGGTCCGGCGCACCGGTGCGACGTACCAGGTGTAACCGATCTCGAGGCGACGGTTGGGTCCGTCGACATTCAGGTAACTCGACGAACCGATCAACGTGCCGCCCTTGTCGCGGACCACGAACGTCAACCCAGTCGTCGGGCTCTGCACCGTCAGCCGTGCGTCGACCCATTGCTCGGCCGACCCGGCCTTGGGCGCGCCGGTGAACCACAGACCACCCAACTCCCCGTCGGCGGCCACTGCGTCGATCTCCGGAAGATGCTCACGGTCAAGCGGTTCCAGACTCACCCAGCGCTGCCCGGTCAGTGCCACCGGCTCGACGAGCATCGTCACGAGGTACCGCGCACGGATGAGGGCGTCGACCGCCAGACCGCCAGCATCGTCCACACCGACAGCACCGCGGCGACCGAGGCCACCGACCCGGCGACGTAGAGTCCGTAGGCGGCCGACACCGGCGGGTAGACGTAGAGCCGGTAGTACCAGACCGCCAGCACCACGATCGCCACCGAAATGGTCAGCGCACCAGTAGAAGCCATTCGTGCTGAGATCCCGCGAGCCGCCATCGCCCCGGCAACGACCAGCGCCGCCGCCAACAAGACGATCAGCTGTCCGACGCCGAAGCCGGGCGGGGGCACCGGCATGGCGCCGGCGACACC
>CAXEZH010000319.1:0-24587 GCA_964000695.1 uncultured Mycolicibacterium sp.
GGCCACCAGCTGCCCGCCGCCGCGGCACAACTTCACCGAGCTGCCCCGTATCCGTTCGGAGCGCCCGGCGTTCGAGCTGCACTATCCGCACATGGTCGAACGGATGCGCCGCGAGGCCCATGTCGGGCGTGCACACGGACCCGACGACGGCGACGTGACGCGGCTGGACGCCGAGAACGTCCGCACCTGATCCGGCTTGCCGACAGACACGAGCGCCCGGGGGATGAGCGCATCGCCGCTGTTCGAACCGTCGCGTAACCGCTCGTCGCTTCTGATCACGGTCACCGGTCGGGATCAGCCCGGCGTCACATCGGCGTTGTTCGAGGTGCTGTCCCGGCACGGCGTCGACCTGTTGAACGTCGAGCAGGTCGTCATCCGTGGCCGGCTGACGCTGGGAGTACTCGTTGCGGCGGCCGCGGAGGTTGCCGCAGGAGCGGAGTTCCCGGCGGAGGGCGAGGCCGCGATCCACGGCGTCGGTCTCGAGGTCAGCATCGAACGCAGCGACGACCTGCCCGTCATGCAGGAACCCTCGACGCACACGATCGTAGTGCTGGGCCGCCCGATCACGGCGCAGTCGTTCGGGGTGGTGGCCCGCGAGGCCGCGGCACTGGGGGTCAACATCGACTTCATCCGGGGGGTGTCGGACTACCCTGTCACCGGACTGGAGCTGAGGGTGTCGGTGCCTGCCGGGGTGTACGGGCAGTTACAGGCGGTCCTTGCCCGCGTCGCCGTCGCCGAGAGCGTCGACATCGCCGTCGAGGACTACAGCCTGTCGCGGCGGGCCAAGCGGCTGATCGTGTTCGACGTCGACTCCACGTTGATCCAGGGCGAGGTCATCGAGATGCTCGCCGCGCACGCCGGGGCCGAGGCGGCGGTCGCGCAGGTGACCGAAGCGGCGATGCGCGGTGAGATCGACTTCGCCGAGTCCCTGCATCGACGGGTCGCCACGCTGGCCGGGTTGCCGGCCGGGGTGCTCGACGAGGTGGCCGAGCAGATCGAGCTGACACCGGGGGCGCGGACCACGCTGCGCACGCTGCGCCGGCTCGGCTATCACTGCGGAATCGTCTCCGGTGGTTTCCGGCAGGTGATCGAGCCGCTGGCGCACGAGCTGATGATGGACTTCGTCGCGGCCAACGAGCTGGAGATCGTCGACGGCAAGCTCACCGGCCGGGTGATCGGCGCGGTCGTCGACCGTCCGGGCAAGGCCAAGGCGTTGCGTGACTTCGCTCAGCAGGCCGGGGTCCCGATGGAGCAGACGGTGGCCGTCGGCGACGGCGCCAACGACATCGACATGTTGGCCGCCGCCGGGCTCGGGGTGGCCTTCAACGCCAAACCGGCGCTGCGCGAGGTCGCCGACGCGTCGCTGAGCCACCCCTATCTGGACACCGTCCTGTTCGTGCTGGGAGTGACCCGGGGCGAGATCGAGGCCGCCGACGCGTTGGACGGCGTCGTGCGCCGCGTGGAGATCCCCGAGTAGGGCTTCACACCACGACCGCGGTCGGCTCGGGTCCGGTCATCCCCGTGACGCTGCGCCAGGCGCGGGCGAGCAGTTCGATCGCTTCGACGAGTTTCGGCTCGGGCAGCGTGTACGGCACCCGGATGTACCGTTCCAGGGTTCCGTCGACACCGAAGCGCGGCCCGGGCGGAATCTCCAGCCCGATCCGCGAGGCCGCCGCCGACAGGGCCGAGCTCATCGGCGCCGGCAGCCGCACCCACACCGACATGCCGCCCTTGCCGGGCGCGGGCTGCCAGTCGGGCAGATGCTGGGCCAGCAGCCCGAGCAGCAGCGCCCGGCGGGCCCGCAGGATCTCCCGGCGCTCCGGCAGCACCTCGGCTTCGTCGGCCAGGAGCCTTGCCGCCGCCAGCTGTTCCACGATCGCGGTGCCCATGTCGATGGCCGGTCGCAGCGCTGCGATCGTCGGCAGCACGCTGCGTTCGGCCCTGATCCAGCCGATCCGCAGGCCGCCCCAGAACGACTTGGACATCGAGCCCACGGTCAACAGCAGATCCCGGCGTTGGGTCATCGTGGTACCGAACGGCGGCGGCACCTGCTCGTCGAGCCACATGTCGGTGATGGTTTCGTCGATGATCGTGCGGGTGCGCGTCTCGCTGATGATGTGCGCCAACCTTTTCCGGCCGGGTTCTGGCAGCGTCATCCCCGTCGGGTTCTGGTTGTCCGGAATCAGGTAGGCCAGATCCGGCGTCAGTTGGCGGACGGTGGCCTCGACGGCGTCGAGTTCCCACCCGTCAGCCGTCATCGCCACCGGCACCGGACGCAGACCGCGGTTGGCGATCGCCGACAACGCACCGTGATAGGTGGGTTGCTCGACGAGCACCCGATCCTCGGGCTGGGTGAAGGCGGCCAGGATCAGATTGATGGCGTGCAGGGCGCCGGTGGTCACCATGATCTCGTCCGGATCAGTGGGAAGTCCACGGGCGCAGTAGCGTTCGGCGATCGCGACACGCAGCGGGGGTACGCCGAGCAGCTCGATCCCGATGTCGTGCAGGTACGGGCTCACCTGCTCGGCGGCCTCGGCGAACGCTCGTGCCACCACGGTGGCCGGCGCGGCAAAGGTGGCGGCGGCCAGGTTCGCGGTCGCCGGCGCGGGACTGGCCGATGCAGCGGGGGAGACCGGCAGGGCAGTGGTGCTGCGGGCGCCGCGCCGCGCGTTGAGGTAGCCGTCGTCGCGCAGTTGCGTGTAGGCCGCGGTGACGGTCGTACGCGAGACACGCAGGGCATCGGCCAGTGCTCGCTCGCTGGGGAGTCGGGCACCGACCGGCACCCGGCCGTCGACGATCAGCAGCCGGACGGCGTCGGCGAGGCCGTGATAAGCCGGACCGCTTCGATTGGCCGTCCGCCAGTTCCCCAGCTCACGAACCAAAAGGTCCACATCTAGCTTTCGCGCCGCCACCGAGCCAGTCATTGGGGCCAGTATTGCCCAACTGGCTATTGATAGACAAGCCAGTTACTCGAAATCATGGCCACATGACGCACTGGATATCTCGGTTGGCACACCGGCTGGCCGATCTCTATCACCCGCCCACCCCGTACGGCGACGAACGCGACGGCGACGCCCGCCGGATGCGCAGTGAACTCGACGCGATTCGGATGCACTTCCCCGATCACGCCTGATCCGACGGTGCAGACCAGTGGTGCGGGCGTGTCCGGTCACTCGAAGTCGCGGGATGTCAGAGCGGTGAGGACGTCCCCGCAACCGCGCCGGCGGCTGGGGGACCCCCGCCTGACTACGATGGGCGGGTGCCTGTCGACCGCTCCGATGATGACGCCGAAGCCGCCGACCCCGACCTGCTGATCGACTTCGCCAAGATCACGCTGCGGCGCGGTGGGCGAACGCTCGTCGGCCCGGTGACCTGGTCGGTGGAACTCGATGAGCGCTGGGTGGTGGTCGGGCCCAACGGTGCGGGCAAGACCTCACTGCTGCGTATAGCGGCGGCAATGGAACATCCGTCCTCGGGCATCGCCTATGTGCTCGGCGAACGGCTCGGCCGCGTCGACATGTCCGAGCTGCGCTCGCGGGTCGGGCTCAGCAGCGCCGCACTGTCCCAGCGGGTCCCCGACGACGAAGTCGTCCGTGATCTGGTGGTCTCGGCCGGCTATGCCGTCCTGGGTAGATGGCGCGAGCAGTACGACGAGATGGACTACGAGCAGGCCATCGACATGCTCGAAAGCGTCGGCGCCGAGCATCTGGCCGACCGCACATACGGCACGCTGAGCGAAGGCGAACGCAAGCGGGTGCTGATCGCGCGGTCGCTGATGACCGACCCGGAGCTGTTGCTCCTCGACGAGCCCGCGGCTGGTCTGGATCTGGGTGGGCGCGAAGAGCTGGTCGCGCGGCTGTCCGACCTGGCCGACGACCCCGATGCGCCCGCCCTGGTGCTGGTGACCCACCACGTCGAGGAAATCCCGCCGGGGTTCACCCACTGCTTGATCCTGGCCGAGGGCGAGGTGGTGGACTCCGGGTTGCTGCCCGACGTGCTGACGGCGGAGAACCTGTCGAAGGCGTTCGGCCAGTCGATCGCCCTGGACTACATCGACGGGCGCTACTTCGCGCGGCGCACCCGCACGCGCGCCGCGCACAGGAGGCGGATGTGAGCATGACCGACGAGCCCTTGCCGGCGCGGCCGGCCGCGACCGTGATGTTGATCCGGGACGGCAGGAGCCCGCTCGAGATCTTTCTGATGCGCCGCCATTCGGCGATGGAGTTCGTCGCCGGCGTGATGGTGTTCCCCGGCGGGGGAGTCGACGGCCGGGACCGCACCGCCGACGTCGCCTGGCACGGTCCGGACCGACAGTGGTGGGCCGAGCGGTTCGGAGTCGACCCCGACCTGGCCTCGGCTCTGGTGTGCGCGGCCGCACGCGAGACGTTCGAGGAGTGCGGGGTGCTGTTCGCCGGGGCTGCCGACGATCCCGACCTGCTGGTCGACGACGCTTCGGTGTACCGGGAGCAGCGGGCCGCACTGGAGAACAAGTCGCTGTCGTTCGCCGAGTTCCTGCGTTCGGAGAACCTGATGTTGCGGGCCGACCTGCTGCGTCCGTGGGCGAACTGGGTGACCCCCAAAGAGGAGCGCACCCGCCGCTACGACACCTATTTCTTCGTCGGCGCGCTTCCCGAAGGCCAGCGTGCTGACGGCGACAACACCGAAACCGACAAGGCCGACTGGGTCACGCCGCGGGCTGCCCTCGACGACTTCGCCGAGGGACGCAGCTTCCTGCTGCCGCCGACCTGGACGCAGCTCGACGCACTCGACGGGCGCACGGTTCCCGAGGTGCTGGCCGTCGAGCGGCAGATCGTGGCCATCGAGCCGTCCCTGGCCGCCCAGGAGGGCGGCAACTGGGAGATCGAGTTCTTCAACAGCGAGCGCTACAACGCGGTCCGCAACCGCCGCGCACCGCAGGGCTACACCGACGGAGCACCGCTCGCGTGAGCGAGTTCGTCGACGTCGTGGTCGCCGGCCTTGCCGACCATGCTGCGGGGGAGAGTCGGGACGGCGATTCCGCTGCGCGACTGGCGACCCTGCTGTTGTCCCGGCCACCGACCAATGCGCTGACCCGGCAGGTGTATCGGGAGATCGCCGAGGCCGCTGCCGCGTTGGACGCGCGCGACGACATCGCCGCGGTCATCCTGTTCGGCGGCCACGAGATCTTCTGCGCCGGCGACGACATGCCCGAGCGGGCCACCCTCAGCGCCGAGGAGGCCGAGGCAGGCGCGCGCCTCAGCGCCCAGGCCGTCGACGCGGTCAGCGCGCTGACCAAGCCGACCGTGGCCGCCATCACCGGCTACGCGCTCGGGGCGGGACTGACCCTGGCGCTGGCCACTGACTGGCGCATCAGCGGCGACAACGCCAAGTTCGGCGCCACGGAGATCCTCGCCGGGCTGCCGCCCGCCGGTGACGGCGCCGTTCGGCTCGCCGACACTATCGGGTCCAGCAAGGCCAGGGACCTGGTGTTCAGCGGCCGCTTCGTCGATGCCCGCGAGGCCCTCGAGCTCGGCCTGGTCGACCAGCTGGTGGCGCCAGACACGGTCTACGACGCCGCCGTGGCGTGGGCCAGCCGGTTCCTGGACTATCCGCCGTCGGCCCTGGCCGCCGCGAAGGCCGCTTTCGGCGTGGCCACCGCCGGGCGGTAGACGGTTCGGGCGGGCACCCCGCCAACAGTTAGGCTGCCCTGCATGACGGAAACGAAGGACCCCGGCGTCCCGGCTCCGACGCCGCACGCGACGCAGGAGCAGGTCGAAGCCGCGATGCACGACTCCAAGCTCGCCCAGGTGCTCTACCACGACTGGGAGGCCGAGACCTACGACGACAAATGGTCGATCTCCTACGACCAGCGCTGCGTCGACTATGCGCGCGGTCGCTTCGACGCCGCCGTACCCGAAGAGGCCCAGCGGCAGCTGCCCTACGACCGGGCCCTGGAGCTGGGCTGCGGTACCGGGTTCTTCCTGCTGAACCTGATCCAGGCCGGAGTGGCACGGCGCGGATCGGTGACCGATCTCTCGCCCGGCATGGTCAAGGTGGCCACCCGCAACGGGCAATCGCTCGGTCTGGACATCGACGGCCGGGTCGCCGACGCCGAGGGCATCCCCTACGACGACGACACCTTCGACCTGGTGGTCGGGCACGCGGTGCTCCACCACATCCCCGACGTCGAGCTGTCGCTGCGAGAGGTGGTGCGCGTGCTCAAGCCCGGCGGGCGGTTCGTGTTCGCCGGCGAACCGACGACAACAGGGAACCGGTACGCCCGTGAGCTCTCGACGCTGACCTGGCGGGTCGCGACCAACGTCACCAAGCTGCCGTTCCTGGCCGATTGGCGACGTCCGCAGGCCGAGCTCGACGAGTCGTCGCGCGCCGCGGCGCTGGAGGCGGTCGTCGACCTGCACACCTTCGATCCCGCCGACCTCGAACGGATGGCCGCCAACGCCGGCGCCGTCGAGATCCGCACCGCCAGTGAAGAGTTCACCGCGGCGATGCTGGGGTGGCCGATCCGCACCTTCGAGGCGGCCGTGCCTCCGGGGCGGCTGGGCTGGGGCTGGGCCAAATTCGCGTTCGGCAGCTGGACCAGGTTGTCGTGGCTGGACGCCAACGTGTGGCGCCACGTCGTTCCGAAGGGCTGGTTCTACAACGTCATGGTGACCGGGGTCAAGCCGTCGTAGCGTTTCGCCTCGACGATGTGGCCTACCTGCGCAGCGCGGAGGGACGCGCGGCGTTGGACGAGGTCGCCGGGTATCAGCTCACCGATGCTTCGCTGATCGCCGAGATCAGCTCCGCCCGAGCGCGATTCGGCGAGCGAGCCGGTGTGCTGGTGGAAACGGTCCGGCTGCGCCGTCGGGCGTCGGCGAAGCTACGTGACGCCGGGGGCTGGTTGTTCACCGACGAGGCGCTCCAGCAGGCCACCGCGACACCGGTGGCCGAGCACCGAGCCCGCCGGTTGGCCGGCGCCGCCGTGCACGATGTGACCTGCTCGGTCGGCACTGAGCTTGCGGCACTGCGTGATACGGCGCAGTGCGTGGTCGGTAGCGACATCGATGCGGTACGGCTGGCGATGGCCGAGCACAACCTGGGGTTGCGCGGTGAGTCGGTGCTGCTGTGCCGGGCCGACGCGCTGCGTCCGGTCACCGCCGGCACGGTCGTGGTCGCCGACCCGGCACGGCGCAGCGGGACCCGCCGCCGATTCGATCCGCGCAGCTATCTGCCGCCGCTCGACGACCTCATCGGCGTACTCGAAGGCCGTGAGTACGTCGTGAAGTGCGCTCCCGGAATCGATTTCGATGCCGTGCGGCGACTGGGCTTCGACGGGGAGATCGAGGTGACGTCGTGGGCGGGCAGCGTGCGTGAAGCGTGCCTGTGGTCGCGCGGGCTGTCACCGTCGGGCGTGCACCGCCGCGCGTCAGTGCTCGACACCGGAGAGCAGTTCACCGACGGCGAGCCCGACGACTGCCCGGTGCGGCCCGCGGGCACCTGGATCGTCGACCCCGACGGTGCCGTGGTGCGGGCCGGGCTGGTGCGCCAGTACGCGGTCCGGCACGGGCTGTGGCAACTCGACGCCGACATCGCCTATCTGTCCGGAGACCGGTTGCCCGCAGGGATACGCGGTTTCGAGGTGCTCGACACGCTGCCCTACCACGAGCGGCGGCTGCGTCAGGCGCTGTCGGACCGCGGTGTCGGTGCTGTCGAGATCCTGGTACGCGGGCTGGACGTGGACCCAGACATCCTGCGGTCGCGGCTGCGGCTGCGCGGCTCGGCGCAGGCCACGGTGATCTTGACCCGGCTCGGGACCGGGCGCGCCGGGCGGGCAACGGCATTCATATGCCGTCCGTCACGTTGACCGGACACGTACCCTGGCATCAACTCCGCCGGGGACCGACCCGGCGCCGATCACGAGGACTTCCGACGTTGCGCAATCTTGCCGCCGCCCTGTTTGCCGCCGGTGTGGTCACCGTTCTGGCGAACGCCCCCGCCGCCTCCGCCCAGTCGGCCTGCGCGGAGCTCGGGGGATCGGTCGACGACGAGCAGACGTGCCGGGTGCACGTCGCCAACCCGACCTACACGCTGGACTTCACGTTCCCCGCCGACTACCCCGACCAGCAGGCGATCACCGACTACCTGCGCCAGACCCGGGACGGGTTCGTCAACGTCTCCGACATGCCCGGCTCGTGGAACCTGCCCTACGTGCTCGACGCCCGCGGCACCGACTACCGCTCCGGTGCGCCGGAGGACACCGACGCCGATGCCGCGACACCGCAGCCGGCACCGGCCGCTGACGAGGCCGGTACCCGCAGCGTGGTGTTCGAGGTGTACGAGAACGTCGGCGGTGCGCACCCCCAGACCTGGTACAAGTCCTTCAACTGGGATCTCGAGGCGGACGCCCCCCTGACCTTCGAGACGCTGTTCCGGCCGGACACCCGGCCGCTGGACGTGATCTTCCCGATCGTGCAGGCCGATGTGGCGCGCCAGCTGGGCGTCGACGCCCCGATCGCACCGGCCGACGGCCTGGATCCAGCCAAGTACCAGCAGTTCGCGCTCACCGACGAGGAGCTGATCTTCTTCTTCGGCCAGGGCGAGATCATGGCCGGCGCCGGCGGCGCGCTGCGGGCCACGGTTCCCCGCAGCGCGATCGCCGACATGCTGGCCTGAGGGCTTACTCGGGTGCGGCCGCCGAACGCTGCTTGTCCTTGCCGGTGGCCGGGTCGTAGTTCTCCCAGAACGTCGCGTTCTTGATGCCGAGGGCGATCGGGTCGAACATCGGGTCCAGGCCCTGCTTCTTCTGCTTCTCGTAGTCCCACAGCGCCTTGTACGCGGGCTGCTGCAGGATCAGGATGCCGATGATGTTCAGCCAGGCCATCAGCCCGACACCGATGTCACCCAGCGTCCACGCGTCCGAGGCGGTCGACACCGCGCCGATGGTGACCGACACCAGGATCAGCGCCTGCAGCAGCATCGTCGTGTTCGAGCCGACCGTGCCGCGGATGAAGGGGACATTGATCGTCGCGGCCTTGCCCAGCAGGAACCGCAGGTTCGTCTCCGCCATGTAGTAGTAGGCGATGATCGTGGTGATGCAGAAGAACGCGAGTGAGATTGCGATGAAGCTGGCTCCGGCTCCGCTCCACAGCGTGTCGAAGCCGGTCTGCGCGAACGCCGGACCCACCTCGACGCCCTCCGGGAGGATGCCGCCCTCGGCGATCACCGCGCCGTCGGCGCTCTCACCCTCGAACACGCGGTAGGCCCCGGTCGACAGGATCAGGAACCCGGTCGCCGAGCAGATGAACAACGTGTCGACGTAGACGGCGAAGGCCTGCACCAGGCCCTGCTTGGCCGGATGGGACACCTCGGCGGCGGCCGCGGCGTGCGGACCGGTGCCCTGACCCGCCTCGTTGGAGTAGATGCCGCGCTTGACGCCCCACATCACCGCCACGCCGAGGATGGCGCCGAACGCGGAGTCGATGCCGAACGCGCTGGAGAAGATCAGCGAGATGATCGACGGGATCTCACTGGCGTTGATCAGCACGATGACCAGCGCCAACACGATGTAGACCACCGCCATGAACGGCACCACGATCGAGGCGAAGGTCGCGATCCGCTTGACGCCGCCGATGATGACGAAGGCCAGCACGATCACGATGCCCACGGCCACCCACCACTCGCTCCAGCCCCAGGCGATGTTCATGGCCGAGGCCATCGAGTTGGACTGCACGCTGGGCAGCAGCAGACCCATGGCCAGCATGGTGACCGCCGCGAAGACGTAGCCGTAGATCTTCATCGGGACCGCCGCGGCCGTGTTGGCGAACGCCTGGCTGAAGTAGTACGCGGGGCCGCCGCGGTATTCGCCGGTCAGTTTGTCGCGGTCTTTGTAGATCTGGCCGAGCGTGCACTCGACGAACGAGGTCGACGCGCCGAGGAACGCGACTGCCCACATCCAGAACAGGGCCCCGGGTCCGCCGAACGCGATGGCTGTCGCGACGCCGGCGATGTTGCCGGTGCCGACCCGGCCGGCCAGCGAGATCGTCAATGCCTGGAAGCTCGAGACACCCGACGGGGACTTCTCGCCCTTGAGCATGAGCCGGATCATTTCCGGGATCTGGCGTACCTGCACGAATCGGGATCGGATGGAGAAGTACACACCTGCGGCCAGACAGAGATAGACCAGCGTCTCGTGCCATACGAGACCGCTGACCGTTCCGAGGAATTCCGACACCTGCGTCCCCTTGTTCGTTTTCCGGGCATGTTGGAGTGATCTGAGTGTGCACTCTTACACCGCTTCGAAAGATCGGTATTACCTGACTGTGACGCTGGTGTTAGCGCGACCAGCGGATTCAGGAACCGATTCAGGCGGGGGCGAAGCCGAACACGCGGCCGTCGCTGGTGGCGGTGACCAGACGTCCGTCCTGGCCGACCGAGACCCCGACCGGCCACCCGCTGCCCCCGGGCAGCTCGTAGCGGTTGATGGTGCGACCGTCGCCGAGGTCGAACACGGCCAGTGCCATGCCCGTGCCGTCGCCGCCCTCTGTGGCGCCGTCGGAGACCACGGTGTAGCCGACGCCGGCGAGGCTCGAGGTGGACAGCGGCGTGATGTCGTCGCGACGCCAGATCTCCTCACCCTCCTCGGCGGTGTCGCGGATCGCGACCAGCTCAGCCCCCGGGCCTCCGCCGGCCACGACCAGACCGCTGGGGGTCACCGACGGCGGTGTCTGCGCAAGGTAATCGAGCGGGACCGACCACTTCGCGGTGCCGTCGTCGCTGTTGATGGCCCACAGCCGCTCGTCGCGGCCGTTGACGTAGACCGTCGATCCGTCGGCGGACATGACCGGGCTGGCCAGCGGCCCGCCACCCACGGCGTCGCTGGTCCATTCACGGCTCAACAGTGGGGTCTGGCCGGGGCGGTAGCGCAGCCCGATGAGCACGGGCGCGTCGGCGCCCGGCTCCCACAGCGGCGCCACCACCAGGCCTGCGGCCTCCGAGAACGCCGGCGCGGCGGCCACCGGGCAGTCCGGTCCGCCGCTGCGGCAGTCGTCCAGACCCCGGAAGGAGTCCCGCGGGTCCAGGCCGGCGACCAGATCCAGCGAGGTGCCCACGACGGTTCCGCGCTGGGCGTCGAAGACCAGCACCTGCCCCAGATGGGTGAGCACCAGCAGGCGCCCGGGCGACAGGAATCGCATCGTCATCGGCATTCCGATCACCGGTGTGCGCCAGCGCACCCACTGGGTCGTCGGAAACGACTGCACCAACCCCGGCTGACCCAGGTAGACGTTGTCGAAGCCGTCGAGGAGGGGGCTGGCGAAACCGCCGCCCTGGACCAGACGCGTGCACCAGCGCTGCCTGGCCCGGTTGTCGTTCTCCCACACCATCAGCGAACAGCCGGCGGCGGTTTGCCCGTTGACCGCGAGGTAGTGATCCGAGCCGAGGGCGACCTGCGCGGCGACCTCGCCCTTGACCGAGCGGATCCAGTCCAGCCGCAGCGCATCGGGACCGGCGGTCGCTGAGTAGCTGCTGTTCTCGGCGGTCGCGTACTGGGCAGGCCATCCGGTGGCGGCACGCGAAAGCACCCAGTCGTCGGTGTCACCACAGCCGACGCACGCACCGGCGATCAGCACTGTCGTGGCCAATACGAGGATTCGCCGCAGCACGTGATTCCTTTACTGGTCGACGGGCGCGCGGGGTACCGGTGTCGTTGTTCCGCGCCCCCGTGAGGGTAACCGTTGGGCCCCGGTGGGCTCGCGTAGGCTTTGCGGCCATGACGACGATGTGGGGTGCGCCGCTGCACAAGCGCTGGCGAGGCTCGCGTCTGCGAGATCCGCGTCAAGCGCAGTTCCTCACACTGGCCTCGCTGAAGTGGGTGCTGGCAAACCGCGCCTACACCCCGTGGTACCTGGTGCGGTACTGGAGGCTGCTGAAGTTCAAGCTGGCCAACCCGCACATCATCACCCGAGGCATGGTGTTCCTGGGCAAGGGTGTGGAGATTCAAGCCACCCCCGAGCTGTCACAGATGGAGATCGGCCGCTGGGTGCACATCGGCGACGGCAACACGCTGCGCTGTCATGAGGGGTCCCTGCGCATCGGCGACAAGGTCGTGCTCGGCTGCAACAACGTCATCAACACCTATCTCGACATCGAACTGGGCGATTCGGTGCTGATGGCCGACTGGTGCTACGTCGTCGACTTCGACCACAAGATGGACAACATCCAATTACCGATCAAGGATCAGGGCATCGTCAAGGCCCCCGTGCGTATCGGGCCGGACACGTGGGTGGCCGCGAAAGTCAGCGTGCTGCGCGGCACCTCGGTCGGCCGCGGGTGCGTGCTGGGTGCCCACGCGGTGGTCAAGGGTGAGATCGCCGACTTCTCGATCGCGGTGGGGGCGCCGGCGAAGGTGGTCAAGAACCGCAAGCTGTCCTGGGAGACGTCGGCGGCCCAACGCGCCGAGCTGGCCGCGGCGCTGGCCGACATCGAACGCAAGAAGGCCTCCCGCTGAGACGGGTTTGCTGCTGATGCTGCGCCCCGCCGACGGGGATGACAGCATTTCGGCATGGCCCTAGCCAACCCGCAGAACATCGCCTATCCCGCCACCGGAGCCCACCCCTTCCGCCACGACGAACCGCCGCTGGCCCCGTTCGTGATCGTGCTGTTCGGCGCCACCGGGGATCTGGCGCGCCGCAAGCTGCTGCCCGGCATCGCCTACCTGGAGCAGTCGTCGCTGACACCCGACATCCGATTGGTGGGCACGTCGCTCGAGGACTACACCGACGACGAGTTCCGGACGTTGGCCCGCGAGGCGGTCGACTCGTTCGGCAACCGCCCGCTGACCGACGAACAGTGGAGCGAGTTCGCCGCGAAAGTGACCTACGTTCCGCAGGGCGAAGGACCGGAGGCGCTGGCCGCGGCCGTGGCGCGTGGTGAACGAGAACTCGGCGACGGCGTGCAGCGCCTGCACTACCTGTCGGTGCCGCCGAAGGCCGCCGAAGCGGTGATCACGATGCTCGAGGAGGCCGACCTGGTCGAGCGGTCGCGGGTGGTGATGGAGAAGCCGTTCGGCACCGACCTGGACAGCGCGGTGCGGCTCAACTCATTCGTGCACGAGACCTTCGACGAGTCCCAGATCTTTCGCATCGATCACTTCCTGGGTAAGGAAGCCGCCCAGAACATCCTGGCGTTCCGGTTCGCCAACGGGCTGTTCGAGCCGATCTGGAACCGCAACTTCATCGACCACATCCAGATCGACATCCCCGAGACGCTCGGTCTGGATGCGCGCGCGAACTTCTACGAGAGCACCGGCGCCTTCAAGGACATGGTGGTCACGCATCTGTTCCAGGTGATGGCCTTCGTGGTGATGGAGCCGCCGACCGCTCTGGAGCCGCGGGCGATCAGCGAGGAGAAGAACAAGGTGTTCCGCTCGATGCTGCCGATCGATGTCCGAAAGGTGGTGCGCGGCCAGTACACCGGCTACCGCGAGGAGGACGGGGTCGCCCGCGACTCGGACACCGAGACGTTCGTCGCGCTGGAGGTGGGCATCGACAATTGGCGCTGGGCCGGGGTCCCGGTGTATCTGCGTACCGGAAAGAAGATGGCCGAAGGCCAGCGGATCGTGTCGATCGCGTTCAAGGAGGCGCCGCGGACCATGTTCCCGGCGGGCTCGGGCGTCGGTGCGCAGGGCCCCGATCATCTGACGTTCGATCTGGCGGATTCGTCGAAGATCTCGCTGTCGTTCTACGGCAAGCGCCCGGGCCCCGGCATGAAGCTGGAAAAGCTCTCGATGCAGTTCTCCACGCAGGAAACCGAATACGTCGACGACGTGCTGGAGGCGTACGAGCGACTGATCCTGGACGCGATGCGCGGGGATCACACTCTGTTCACCACGGCGCAGGGCATCGAGTCGCTGTGGGAACGGTCGGCCCCGCTGCTGGTGGACCCGCCGCCGGTGAAGATGTACCAGCCCGGGACATGGGGACCCAACGCGATTCACCAGCTCATCGCCCCCCACGCATGGCGGTTGCCGTTCGAGCGGGTGTGGCGGGAGAAGAAACCCTGATCGCTCAGCGGTCGGGCAGGGCGCGTTCGGCGATCGGGCTCCGCGGCTGTGGGCTGCGTTCGCCGCGCTTGGCGCCCAGATAGACCTGCGCGGTGGCCGCGGCCACGGTGTGCCAGGCGAATTCGGCGGTCAGTCGATCGCGGGCGGCGTTGGCGCGCCGTTGGGCGGCGCCCGCGTCGTCGAGCACTACACGTACCGCAGCGGCCAGTGCCGCGACGTCCCCGGGTGGATGGGACAGTCCGGTGTGCCCGTCGATCACCGCCTCGCCGAGCCCGCCGGCGGTCGACGTGACCAGCGGTGCTCCTGCGGCCGCCGCTTCGAGGGCGACGATGCCGAACGGCTCGTAGTGCGACGGTAGCACCGCGGCGTCGGCTCGGTGGAGCAGGCGCAGCAGTCCTTCATGGTCAACGCGCCCAACGAAGTTCGTCGCCTTGAGCACCTTGTGTCGGCGGGCCTGCTCGGTCAGGAAACCCAGTTGGGTGCCGTCACCGGCGACGGTCAACGTGGTGCCGGGGTGGGTGCGCCGGATCCGGGGCAACGCGGCGATCGCGTCGTGCACACCCTTCTCGTACTCCAGCCGTCCGAAGTAGAGCAGTTCCGGCGGGCCCGCCTGGGGGCGCCGGGGCGCGAACGGCCATCCGTCGGTGTCGATGCCGTTGGGGATGACCGCCACCTCGGCCAGGTCGGGACCGAACAGTGCGGTGATCTCGTCACGCATCGAGGCCGAACAGGCGATCAGCGAATCGGATTCGCGTACCAGCCAGCGCTCCAAGGCGTGCACCTGCCGACTCACCGGCCCGGAGACCCAGCCCGAGTGCCGGCCGGCTTCGGTGGCGTGGATGGTGGAAACCAAAGGCACATCGAAGAACTGGGCCAAGGCGACGGCCGGGTGGGCGACCAGCCAGTCGTGGGCGTGCACGACGTCGGGCCGCCAATCGCGCAGGGCGAACCCGGCCCGGATCATCGCGTGGCCCATCGCCAACGTCCAGGCCATCATGTCGGTACCGAACGCGAATTCGTGCGGATCCTCAGCGGCGGCGATCACCCGCACGCCGTCGGCGATCTCGTCGGTGGTGGGATGGCTGTACGGGTCGGTGGCTGTCGGTCGCCGGCTCAGCACGACGACGTCGTGTCCCGCAGCAGCCAGTTCGGTGGCCAGATGGTGCACGTGACGGCCGAGCCCGCCGATGACCACCGGCGGGTACTCCCAGGAGACGAGCAGGACCTTCATCGTCACGGGCTCGGGAGCCTGCGCGCGTCCAGCGCACCGAACAGCCCGTCGGCACGGTTCCAGCCCTCGGCCAGCCGGGTGGCCTGCTCGAGGCGGCCGGCGGCTTGCGCGGCGGCGATCTCCCGGGTGGCGTGGGCGTGCAGGTGGGCCCGGTAGCGGGCGTAATCGGCGGCGGAGTCCTTGCTGACCATGAAGGGCCAGTCGCTGGAGACTGTCAGCAGTGTCTCGCGCAGAATCTGGTCGGCGACGGTGTGCCGCGGCGTCGGTGAGCCCGGCAGCGCGGTCTGGGCGAGCGCTTTGTCGACGGTGCTGAGCGCGGTGTCGACGACCTCGCTGTTGAGCTGGACGAGATCGGCGACCTTGTCGCCGGCCCACACCTGCCAGTCCTTGCCCGAGCCCCACGAGCTGGCCGGCAGATCCACCGGCGTCCCGACGTACCCGTCGGCGACCGCGTCGGCCAGTGTGCCGACCCGGATGCCGGCGGCGGGCAGGGCGCGCAGCACCCGTTCCAGCCAGACCGGCCCCTCGTACCACCAGTGCCCGAACAGTTCGGTGTCGAAGGCGGCGATCACGTGTGCGGGCCGGCCGATGCGCGCCGATTCGGCGGTGAGCCGTCGGCGCACCGTGTCGACGAAGTCGGCGACATGGCCGTCGACGGCGGCTTCGGCACGATCCGGGTCGTAGGGCGCCTTGTCCTGCGAAGGGATGTTGCGGCCCGTCACGCGGGCCGGTTTGAGGCCGGTGGCGTGGTCGTAGGTGTGGAAGTCGCGGTAGGCGGCGTGGCCGGGGTATCCCGACCGCGGTGACCACACCCGGTAGCTGACCTGCAGATCCCGTCCGAACGCGACGACGTCGGTGTCGCCGACGGGGCGCCCCAGCGCAGTGTCGCCGTGCAGCGAGGGCCCGTCGACCATGAAGTGCCCGACGCCGGCGCCTGCGTAGCCGGTCTCCATGCCCGGTGCGTAGGCGCATTCCGGCGCCCAGATTCCCTTGGGGCGGTGGGCGTATCGTTGCGCGGCGTCGGCCAGGCCTTCGCGCAGTGCGAACTCCCGCAGGCGCGGGTTGAGCAGGGGCTGGAACGGGTGCGCCAGCGGCCCGCCCAGCAGCTCGATGACCTGGCCGTCGATCAGCTCGCGCAGCACGGGGCTGGCGCCGTGGCGCCACAGCGTCTCGAACTCGTCGAGCTCGCGGTCGGCTTCGCGGCATTCGCGGGCGCCGAACCGGCGGAGCGCCGGCGGCGCCGAGTAGGACGCCGGAGACGCCGAGGACGGGGTGGGACCGGCCGACGACGGGGCAGGTCCGGTCGCGCCGCGCATGGTCGCCGCCTCCAGGGCGCGCAGCCGCCAGTTCGCCAGCCAGTGATGCATGCCCTGCAGGCAGTACGGGTCGTCGAGCTGGGCGGCCACCACCGGGGTGACGCCCAATGTGACCAGGTGGCGGCGGTTATCGGCGGCCAGGGTGCGCAGCACCCGTACCAACGGCAGGTAGGCCGCCGACCAGGACTGGTAGAGCCACTCCTCGCCGACCGGCCAGCGGCCGTGGTGTGCCAGCCAGGGCAGGTGGGTGTGCAGGACCAGGGTGAACAGTCCCGGAACTGGTTCGGGCCTCGGATCGGTCATGCCCGCACCGCGATCGCCACCAGATCCAGGCTGTCGTCGATGTGCCTGTGCGGACCGCCGGCCTCGAGGTCGAAGTCGTCGACGGTGATCGACTCGACGTCGGCCAGCAGCTCGGGTGACCACGGCGCGTCGGCCACGGCGCGCGCGATCTGCGCGTCGATGATCGACCCGCCGTGTCGTGCGTCGAGATCGGCCAGCCGTGCCGCGTGGAAGACCCCCAGCATCGACTCCAGGACGAAGCCCCCCGACTCGAGCAACTCGGTCAGTTCGGCGGCGTTGAGTTCGCGGGTGTGGAACGGGTTCACCGGGGTGTCGCGGCCGGGGGAGAAGGTGACGCGGTTGGGGGTCGACATCAGCAGCAGGCCGCCCGGCCGCAGCACCCGGTGGCATTCGGTGACGAAGCGGTGCTGATCCCAGAGGTGCTCGATCACCTGGAAGTTGACCACGACGTCGACCGAGCCCGGCGCCAGTGGCAGGTCGGCCAGGTTGCCCTGGCGCATGTCGACGCGGGGGTACCGGGCGCGGACGTGGTCGACGGCCGACTCGTCGTAGTCCAGGCCGATCACCCGGTTCGCGACGCCGGTGATCAGATCCGCACCGTAACCTTCACCACACCCGGCCTCGAGGACGTCGCGGCCGCGGCAGCGTTCAGCCAGTCGTCGATAGACGACCTCGTGTCGGCGGAACCAGTAGTTCTCCTCCGCCACCCCGGGCACGGTCCGCTCGCCCGTCAGCGGCAGCTGAGCAGCACCGGGAGTGCTGCGGGACGGATCGCCGGCGGGGCCGTCGGTAAGTGATGCGCTCATCTGGACCATCTTCTCTTCGGGCAAGCCCTCATCGGGGGCAGGCTAACGCGTAACCCTGCAATGGCGAACTGTTCGTCCCGTCTGCACCTGCCCGACGGCCTGATCGAGCACAAACTTCGACCAGCTATGGTGATCCTGAGAGCCACACTAAGTTACCCGTGGGTAACATGGTGGTGATTGCTTACAACGTGGTATTGCAGGCCGGTCTCCGGCCTCTTCGAGGAGGACGAACCAGAGTCATGACGAACATCGTGGTCCTGATCAAACAGGTGCCTGACACGTGGTCCGAGCGCAAGCTGTCCGAGGATGACTGGACCCTGGACCGTGAGGCTGCCGACGCCGTGCTCGACGAGATCAACGAGCGCGCCGTCGAAGAGGCGCTTCTGATCAAAGAGAAAGAAGGCGGTGACAGCACGGTGACGGTGCTGACCGCCGGTCCCGAGCGTGCCACCGAGGCCATCCGCAAGGCCCTGTCGATGGGCGCCGACAAGGCCGTTCACCTCGTCGACGAGGGCATGAGCGGCTCGGACATGGTGCAGACCGGTTGGGCGCTGGCCCGTGCGCTGGGCACCATCGAGGGCACCGAGCTGGTCATCGCCGGTAACGAGGCCACCGACGGCACCGGCGGCGCCGTGCCGGCGATCATCGCCGAGTACCTCGGCCTGCCGCAGCTCACCCACGTGCGCAAGCTGACCGTGGAGAACGGCAAGGTCACCGGCGAGCGCGAGACCGACGAGGGCGTGTTCACCCTCGAGGCGTCGTTGCCGGCGGTCGTCAGCGTCAACGAGAAGATCAACGAGCCGCGCTTCCCCTCCTTCAAGGGCATCATGGCCGCGAAGAAGAAGGAAGTGACCACCCTGACGCTGGCGGAAATCGGTGTCGAGGCCGACGAGGTCGGGGTGGCGAACGCCGGGTCGAAGGTGCTGTCGTCGACCCCGAAGCCGCCGAAGACCGCGGGCGAGAAGGTCACCGACGAGGGCGAGGGCGGTTCCAAGATCGCCGAGTACCTGGTGTCCCAGAAGATCATCTAGCAGAGCATTCGAACTTTCATCCCCCTGACAGACACAGAGGTAGACGAAACCCATGGCTGAAGTACTCGTGCTCGTGGAGCACGCCGACGGTGAGCTGAAGAAGGTCACCGGTGAACTGATCACCGCCGCCCGCGTGCTGGGCGAGCCCGCCGCCGTCGTGGTGGGCAAGCCGGGCACCGCCGACGGCCTGACCGACGGCCTGAAGGCTGCCGGTGCCGCCAAGATCTACGTCGCCGAATCCGACGACGCCGAGAATTACCTGATCACGCCGTACGTCGACGTCTTGGCGTCGCTCGCGGAGTCCGCCACCCCAGCCGCCGTGCTGCTGTCGTCGAACGCCGACGGCAAGGAGATCGCCGGCCGGCTGGCCGCGCGGATCGGGTCGGGCATCCTCAGCGACGTCGTCGACGTCAAGGAGGGTGGCAAGGCCATCCACAGCATCTTCGGTGGCGCCTACACCGTCGAGGCCGAGTCGGTCGGTGACACCCCGGTGATCACCGTGCGTCCGGGTTCGATCGACGCCGAGCCCGCCGAGGGGGCCGGCGAGGTCGTCAACGTCGAGGTTCCGGCGCCCGCCGAGAACGCGACGAAGATCACGTCCCGCGAGCCCGCTGTGGCGGGTGACCGTCCGGAGCTCACCGAGGCGACCGTCGTCGTCTCCGGTGGTCGCGGCGTCGGCAGCGAGGAGAACTTCAAGGTCGTCGAGGAGCTGGCCGATTCGCTCGGCGGCGCCGTCGGCGCCTCGCGTGCCGCGGTCGACTCCGGCTACTACCCGGGCCAGTTCCAGGTGGGCCAGACCGGCAAGACCGTGTCCCCGCAGCTGTACATCGCGCTCGGCATCTCCGGGGCCATCCAGCACCGCGCCGGCATGCAGACCTCGAAGACGATCATCGCGGTCAACAAGGACGAGGAAGCCCCGATCTTCGAGATCGCCGATCTGGGCATCGTCGGTGACCTGTTCAAGGTGACCCCGCAGCTGACCGAGAAGGTCAAAGCCCGCAAGGGTTGATTTTCCGCTGCTCAGGCAGCCGAGAGGACCCCCGTCTCCATTCGGAGGCGGGGGTTCTTTCATCGTTTGTCGGCCGGTTCTTCTGCCGGTCCGCACACCCCGAACCGTCACTCAGCGCTCACGAACACGTCACGCACCGATTGCCATCGCGTCCGACGCCTGCGCGACCGTGCTGACTATGAGCACTGCTTCTGTACTCATCTCGTCCGACGAATCGACGCCGACCGGGGACTCGGCCGCTCCTCCGCGGTACTCGATGCTGCTGTGCACCGACGCCGATTCCATCGAAGCTGCGCAACGTCTGCGCTATGACGTGTTCACCTCCGAACCCGGGTTCACGCTCACCGGCGACACCGGCGGGCTTGATGCCGACCGCTTCGACGAGCACTGCGACCACCTGCTGGTCCGTGATGACGACACCGGCGAGCTGGTCGGGTGTTACCGCATGCTGCCCCCGCCCGGTGCGATCGCCGCGGGCGGGCTGTACACCGCCACGGAATTCGACGTCTCGGCGCTGGACCCGCTGCGGCCCTCGCTGGTCGAGATGGGTCGCGCCGTGGTCCGGGAGGGGCACCGCAACGGCGCCGTGGTGCTGCTGATGTGGGCGGGGATCCTGGCCTACCTGGACCGCTGCGGGTACGACTACGTCACCGGTTGCGTGTCGGTTCCAGTCATCGACCCGGATGGAAACTGCCCTCCCGGGAGCCAGCTGCGGGGCGTGCGGGATTTCGTCATGCGCCGGCACGCTGCTCCTGTCGAGTACACCGTGCACCCGTACCGTCCGGTGGTGCTCGACGGCCGCGGCCTGGACGAGATCGAGGCGCCGGTGCGGGTGTCGGTGCCGCCACTGATGCGCGGCTACCTGCGCCTCGGCGCGCAGGTGTGTGGCCAGCCCGCGCACGATCCCGATTTCGGTGTCGGGGACTTCCCGGCCCTGCTGGACAAGCGGCGAGCCGACACCCGCTACCTGAAGCGGCTGCGATCGGTCGGTGCGGCGGCGGCAGTGGGTGAGTCCGCGTGACGCTCGCGACGGAGCACGCCTGGCTGCAGCGGGCGAGCTGCGGCGCCGGATGTGTGCACGCCGGCGCCGACGCACCCGGCGCGCGGTGGGTCGTCGTGTGCCGCATCGCGCTGCGGACCGCGGCGGCGCTGACCTTGTTCTGCGGGGTATGGCTGCTGGCCGTGCCGATGCCCGGTCGCGTACACGTGCAACGCGGTTACTGCCGGATGATGCTGCGCACCCTCGGGGTGCGGATGCAGGTGTCCGGCGGCCCGATCCGCAACGTGCCCGGCGTGCTCGTGGTCAGCGGTCACGTGTCCTGGCTGGACATCTTCACGATCGGCACCGTGCTGCCCGGCTCGTATGTGGCCCGCGCCGACCTGGTCGACTGGCCGGCTCTGGGTCCGGTCGTGCGGCTCATGAAGATCATCCCGATCGACCGCGCGCGCCTGCGCAGGTTGCCGGCGGTGGTGGCCGCGGTCGCCGAGCGGCTGCGCGCAGGGCACACCGTCATCGCGTTCCCGGAAGGCACCACGTGGTGCGGCCTGGGTTACGGGCGATTCCGGCCCGCGATGTTCCAGGCTGCCGTCGACGCCGGCAGGCCGGTGCAGCCGCTTCGGCTCAGTTACCGGCACCGCGACGGCAGGCCGTCCACCGTTCCGGCGTTCGTCGGCGACGATTCACTGCTGACGTCGGTGCGGCGGGTGATCACCGCGCGGCGCACCGTCTGCCACATCCACGTCGAGTCGCTGCAACTGCCCGGAACGGACCGGCGGGATCTGGCTGCGCGCTGCGAGGCCGCCGTACGAGGTCGGGCGAACCGTACTGCGCTGGTCGCGCCCACCGACTGCGGCGAGGGTCACGCGCTGGTGGCGTGAACGCGGTGCGGTCGATCCAGCCGCGACGGCTATGGTGGAACGGTTATGTCTGTGCCAGGCCCGGTCTATCTCGACCACGCCGCCACCACCCCGATGCGCCCCGAGGCCATCGAGGCCATGACGGCTGTGCTGGCTTCCGTCGGCAACGCATCCTCGCTGCACGGAGCGGGGCGGGTGGCCCGCCGGCGCCTCGAGGAGGCGCGCGAATCGCTGGCCAAAGTGCTGGGCGCGCGCCCGTCCGAGGTGATCTTCACCGCAGGCGGCACGGAGAGCGACAACCTCGCCGTCAAGGGCATCTTCTGGGCGCGCCGCGACGCCGATCCACGCCGGACCAGAATCGTCACCACGGCGGTCGAGCATCACGCCGTCCTCGATGCGGTCGAGTGGCTCGTGGAGCACGAGGGCGCCGAGGTGACGTGGTTGCCGGTCGACCAGCAGGGTGCAGTCAGTGCTGCGGACCTGCGCACCGCGCTGGAGGACCCCAGCGATGTCGCCCTCATCTCGGTGATGTGGGCCAACAACGAGGTCGGCACCCTGATGCCGATCACGGAGCTCACCGCGGTCGCCGCCGAGTTCGACATCCCGGTGCACAGTGACGCCATTCAGGCAGTCGGCCACATCCCGGTGGACTTCGCAGCCAGCGGGCTCGCGGCGATGAGTGTCGCCGCGCACAAGTTCGGCGGTCCCACTGGAGTCGGCGCGCTGCTGCTGCGCCGCGACGCCGCGTGCGTGCCGCAGCTGCACGGCGGCGGGCAGGAACGCGATGTGCGATCGGGCACGCAGGATGTCGCGGGCGCGGTGGCGATGGCCGTGGCGGCTCTGGACGCCGTGCAGAACATGGAGTCGACCAGCGCCCGGGTGCGGTCGTTGCGGGACCGGCTCATCGACGGCGTGCTGGCCGCGATCGACGACGTCGACGTCAACGGCGCGCATCCGGGACCAGAGAGGCTGCCGGGCAACGCGCACTTCACGTTCCGTGGCTGTGAAGGCGACTCGCTGCTGATGTTGCTGGACGCCAAGGGCATCGAGTGTTCCACGGGATCGGCCTGCACCGCCGGCGTGGCCCAGCCGTCGCACGTGCTGCTGGCCATGGGAGCGGATCCGGCCAGCGCGCGCGGATCGCTGCGACTGTCGTTGGGCCACACCAGCACCGAGTCCGATGTGGACGCAGTGCTCGCAGTTCTGCCCGCCGCGGTGGAACGCGCACGGCAGGCGGCGCTGGCCAGCTCCGGGGGGCGGGCCTAGCGATGCGGGTTCTGGTCGCGATGAGCGGCGGGGTGGACTCATCTGTCGCCGCCGCGCGCATGGTCGACGCCGGCCACGATGTGGTCGGGGTGCACCTGGCGCTGTCATCAGCCCCCGGCACGCTGCGCACCGGTTCGCGCGGCTGCTGCTCGAAGGAGGACGCCGGTGACGCCCGGCGGGTGGCCGACGTGCTCGGTATCCCGTTCTACGTCTGGGATTTCGCCGACCGCTTCGCCGAAGACGTCATCGACGACTTCGTCGACTCGTACGCGCGCGGTGAGACGCCCAACCCGTGCGTGCGCTGCAACGAGCGGATCAAGTTCTCCGCGTTGGCCTCTCGCGCGCTCGCGCTGGGTTTCGACGCGCTCGCCACCGGTCACTACGCGCAGCTGTCGGAGGGTCGGTTGCGCCGCGCGGTGGACACCGACAAGGACCAGTCCTACGTGTTGGCGGTGCTGACCGCCGACCAACTCGCCCACGCGATGTTCCCCATCGGTGACACACCCAAGGCGCGCATTCGCCAAGAGGCGGCCCAGCGTGGGCTCGCCGTGGCGCAGAAGGCTGACAGCCACGACATCTGCTTCATCCCGTCGGGCGATACACAGGCGTTTCTCGGTGCCCGCATCGGCGTGCGCCGCGGCAGCGTGGTCGACTCCAGCGGTGCGGTGCTGGCCGAGCACGACGGCGTGCACGGGTTCACCATCGGGCAGCGCAAGGGTCTCGGCATCGCGGGCCCCGGCCCTGACGGTCGGCCCAGATACGTGACGGGGATCGACGCCGCCACCGCCACGGTGCAGGTCGGCGATCTGGCCGACCTCGACGTGCACACCCTTTACGGTGAGGCGCCGGTGTTCACCTCCGGAGTCGCCCCTCGAGGCCCGCTCGAGTGCGAGGTGCAGGTCCGCGCTCACGGCGGGATCACCGGCGCAGTCACCGAGTTACGCGGCGGCGAACTCGTCGTCGAGTTGCGCAGCCCGCTGCGCGGCGTGGCACCCGGACAGACCGCGGTCTTGTACCGTCCCGACCCCGCCGGCGACGAGGTGCTCGGCAGCGCCACCATCCGGGCAGCGCACTAGCCCGGCACGTTCGCGAGGATGTTGGTCATCACGATGTCGGGCACTGAGTCCGGAAACGCGCAGAACGTCACCTCCACCAGCACCGCCGATTTGATCCGGTAGTCGCGGCCGCAGTCTCCGGGCCTGGTGTGTACCGAATCCGTAGTGCCGGCGAACTCGCCGACGAGCTGCCGGCCCGCCCGGGTCTGATCGCAGCCGCGGATGCGTTCGACCAGGCTGTCGAACGCGGCTCGCGCGGTCGGCGCATCGCGATACCCGGCGGCGGCCTGGCTGATCACACCGCCGCGGCGGGGGCTCTGGTAGGTGGACTTGGTGAACTCCTCGATGTCGGGTCCGAAGACCTGTGTTTCGGCGAACACCCATTGGCATTGCTGCGGAACGGATTCGAGCATCAGATCGACGTCCACCGGTGTCTTGCTCTGCATTCCGGGGATCGCGGTCAGGTTCCCGCCGGCCCCGGTGATGGCCTGCAACTCGGCTCGATCGAGCAGCACGGTGTCGACGTCGACCGGAGAGCGCGAGTCCTCATCGATGGCGGGGACGGTCCGGAGCGCGGTCCCGGCGACCGTCTGGTTACCCCCGGCAACCGACACCGCCGCAAGTGCCACCGCCAACAGCGTTGACACGCAGGACCGGGCCGTCATGTCATGACAC
>CAXEZH010000320.1:0-12182 GCA_964000695.1 uncultured Mycolicibacterium sp.
CCGCCTCGGGTGTTGTCTGCTCGGCTCCGCCTCGGGTGTTGTCTGCTCGGCTCCGCCTCGGGTGTTGTCTGCTCGGCTCCGCCTCGGTGCTGACCGCGCCGACCTACACTGCAAGCTGTGGCGGGACTGGTACAGCGCTACCTCGACCGCATCTGGCGCGAGCACGTGGGGTGTGACGACGGAGAGCTGGCCGACTACATCCCCGAACTGGCCGACGTCGATCCAGACGGATTCGGCCTGGCGCTGTCGTCGTCGGACGGATTCATCTACGAAACCGGCGACGCAGCGGTGCAGTTCACCATCCAGTCGATCTCCAAGCCGTTCACCTACGCACTCGCGCTCGAGATGGTCGGCCCCGAGGTCGTGGACGCCTCGATCGGCGTCGAGCCCTCCGGGGAGGCATTCAACGAGATCAGCGTCGACCCCCTGTCCAAGACGCCGAAGAATCCGATGATCAACGCCGGCGCGATCGCCGCTGTCTCGCTGATCCCGGCATCCTCACCCGAAGAGCGGTTCGCGCTCATCCGCGACTGGTATTCCGCATTCGCCGGCCGGCAGCTCGAGCTGGACGAGCAGGTCTACGCCTCGGAAATGGCCACCGGCAGCCGCAACCGGGCCATCGGCTACATGCTGCAGAGCTTCGGAGTGCTCGACGACGACCCCGACGCGGTGCTCGACGTGTACTACCGGCAGTGCTCGCTGCGTGTCACCGCCACCGATCTGGCCAAGATGGGCGCCACCCTGGCGCGCGGCGGCGTGAACCCGCAGACCGGCCGCCGGGTCAGCAACGCGGCGGTGGTCAAGCGCACCCTGGCCGTCATGGTCACCTGCGGCATGTATGACGGGGCCGGCGACTGGGTCAGCGCCGTCGGCATGCCGGCCAAGAGCGGCGTCGGCGGAGGAATCGTCGCGGTATTGCCCGGCCAGCTGGGTATCGGTGTGTACTCGCCGCGCCTGGACGCCAAAGGCAACAGCGTGCGTGGGGTCCGGGTGTGTCGCAGCCTGTCCGAACAGCTCGGTCTGCATTTCCTGACGGTGGCGAGGGACTCGCGGGCCACGCTGCGCGCGGTGTACGACCCAGAGCCCGGTATCCGGGTCTACGAGGCACACGGCGATCTGCTGTTCAGCGGCGCCGAACAGGTCATACGAGTCGCCGATCGCGAACGTGACGCGTTCCAGGTCGCCATCCTCGACGTCTCCCGGATCGACGACATCGACGACGCCGCCCGGGCGCTGCTTTCCGGGATGGCCGAAGAGCTGCGCTCGGACGGGAAGTCCGGGTTCGTCGTCGACCCCGACCGGTCGGTGATTCGCGCCGACTCCGACCTCGACGCCAGTCGCTTCGCGTCCGTGGCCGACGCCGTCGACGCAGCGCGTCTGTGGTTGGACGCTGCCCGACGCGGCAGGTGAGTTCAGGTTCCTCGACGCACCGGCCGCAGCCGGCGGGCGATCTGATCGACCATCGACTCGAGTTCGGCCAGCCGTGCCGGTATCCGTTCCGGCGCCCACGCCAGCGCGATTTCGGCGGGCGCCCAGGTGCTTTCGTCCACCGGGATCAGTCTGAACTCCGGCGGAGAGAAGATCTTGCCGATGAATGAATCCGGCGCGTAGCTGACCACCGCCACCAGGTGCCGGTTGAACACCTGGCTCGCCATCTCGACCTCGCCGCCGCGCTGGTTGGTGGTGCGCACGATGCGGTGCACGCCTCTGCGGTTGAGCCCGCGGGTCAACCCCGCCAGGACCACCGGGTTGGGCCGGGCGAAGTCGATCGCCACCTCACGGTCGCGCAGCTCCTCGATCGAGACTGCCTCCCGTTCGGCCAGCGGGTCGTCGAAGCGCACCGCGATGGCGCCCTGGTACCGGGCGACCACCCGGTGGCGCAGCCGCGGGTCGGGGGCGGGGAGATGGATCAGGCCCAACTCCGCGTGCCCGGCGATGAGCTTCGCGGTGACCTCGGCCGCCGATCCGGGCACCGTGAACTCCACGGGCGCCAAGTCGGTGAGCACCGCCTCGAGCTCAGCGAGCAGATCCGACGGCGCGTAGGCAGTGGCGCTGACCCGAACCGGGGCCGGCCCCCGGCGGCCCTGCGCGGCCACCGCTTTGAATTCCTCGACCTGCGCCAGCACGTCGCGTGCCGGCCCCAGCAGTTGTTGCCCCAGCGGGGTGAGACGGACCTTGTGGTAGCCGCGTTCGAACAGCGGGCCGCCGAGCTCTTTCTCGAGGAGTTTGATCTGCTTGCTCAGCGGGGGCGGCGTGATCATCAACTTGTCGGCGGCCCGCTTGAAGTGGAGTTCCTCGGCGACAGCGACGAAATATCTGAGCCTGGTGAAGTCGATGTCCATTCCTGCCGCATCTCGAACCCGGTGGCCGGGGCCACCGGCGCATGTACGGAAATGCTACGAGATCACCGCTACCCGGCGGTCGGCGTCACGCCGGGGCGGGCGGTTGCGCAGTCTCCAGCACCCCGCGAGCATGCAGCTCGTCGATCCGCCTGTCGTCGAGACCGAGCAGCTCGGCGGCGATCTCGGCGGTGTGCTCACCGAGCAGCGGGGCCTGTCCCAGCGGCGGGTCGGCGACGTGGTCGGAGTGAATCTGGACGTTCTCCAGCGTGAACGGTGCCTCGGCGTGCGGGTGCAGTTCCTCGCGGAACGCACGCCGCTGGACGTAGTGATCCCACTCCGGCACTTCCGGGGGGCGCAGGACGGCGCCCGCCGGCACGCCGGCGGCCTGCAGCTGGTCCATGGCCGCCATCCGGCAGCGCTGCGCGGTCCAGGCGCGCACCGCCTCCTCGATCGAGTCGTCGTCGCCGGTGAAGCCGATAACCTCGCGCAGCGCACGCAGATCCGAGTCGTCACGCACGGTGACGGCGATCCACTCGTCGTCGCCCCGCGCGGGAAACAGGCCCCACGGGCCCCGGCGGCCCGGCTGCGTGCGGGCGTGCCCGGCACGGTGCAGCGCGTCCGCGGCGATGTCGGCAGCCAGATGACTGAGCATGACCTCGGCCTGCGAGATGCTCGCGGCGCCACCGGTGCCGGTGCGTTCCCGACGCAGCAGCAGCGCGATCGCGCACAGTGCTCCGATGCGCGCCGAGACATGGTCGGGATAGACCGTCACGGTGTCACAGAACGTCTCCGGCTCACCGGGATACACCCAGAGGTTGGTGAATCCGGCCGCGGCACGCACCAACGGTCCGTAGCCCAGGCGCTTGGCCCACGGACCTGTGGGGCCGAACGCCGAGCTGTCGACCACCACCAGCCCCGGGTTGATCTCATGCAGCGTCGCATGGTCCATGCCGAGCGCTTCGGCCACGCCGGGCTTGAAGTTGGTCAGGACCACGTCGCAGGTGCGTGCCAGCCGGTGGGCCAGCTCCCGTCCCTCGGGATCGGACAGGTCGATGCCGATCGACCGTTTGTTGCGGTGACCTGCGGCGTACGGCTGGGTCATCGAGGTCAGCCGGCCGACGCGGAGACCGTCGGGGTGCGAGGAGTGCTCGATCTTGACCACATCGGCACCCAGGTCCCCGAACAGTCGCCCCGTGTCGGCGCCGACCACGATGACACCCAGGTCTAGGACGCGGATCCCCTCCAGCGGTCGTCCCTCGCCGCGTCGCGGCCGACTGGCCAGTATCGGTGCCGCGGTGAGGCGCTCAGCCACACCGTGGTGCGACGGTCCGACGTTCACGGTGCTCGCGCGGTGCCCGTCGATCTCACCGACCCCCGCCGGGACCGGTGCCGTCACACCGGGGGCGAGGTCGGCGTGGACGAAGAAGCCGCGTGCGCGGAAGTGCTCGGCGTTGAGCGCTTCGGACAGCGTCAGTACCGCCGCGGTGGGAACACCGTGGGCCTGCCCGCGCGCTTCCAGCTCGGCACGGGTCTTGTCGGCGCAGAACCGCTCGATGGCCTCGAGCAGCTGCGGCGAGTGGAATCGCTTGCCCAACTTGTCGAACGAGGGATCGGCGAATTCCTCGGGGCTGCCCATCAGCGAGAACATGCCGCGCCACTGCCGTTTCGACAGGATGCAGATGCGGACGTGGCCGTCCTTGCAGGCGACGATGGGGTAGCGCTGCCGTTCGGCGTTCCAGTCGCGGAGCTGGCTGGTGATCGCCACGCCTGCCGATGCGCTTCCCGCGGTGCCGAACGGCGGGTCGAGGGCCTGCATCGCGCCGTCGAGCACCGAGAAGTCGATGAGATCACCCTCCCCGCTGCGTAGCCGGTCTGCGAAGACGCTGAGCGTCGTGACCGCGGCTTGGGCGGCGGCCACCTGGTAGGGCAGGTCGGCGGGGGGAATCAAGGGTTCTCGGCCGGGGATGCCCGAGCGCGACAGCTCGCTGGTCAGAGCGTGCAGCACGGGTCCGGTGGCCTGCCAGGCCCGCTGTTCGGTGTCCCGGCCGAAGTCGCTGATCGACAGGATCACCAGACCGGGATTCCGGGACCGGATGTCGCGAATTGACAGCAGCGCCTCGGCCGACGACCCGGGTCGGGTGTTCTCGATGAAGATGTCGGCCCCGGCCAGTAGGTCGGTGAACTGCACCTTGCCGGTCGAGGTCGAGGGGTCGATCTCGACGCCGGCCATGCCGTGCCGGTTGATCGCCGTGGCCACGGGCACCGAATCGACGTGCGGGCCCACCGGTTCGTCGGCGGTGACGCCGCTCAACCGCACGACGGTGACCTCGGCGCCCAGGTCGGCAAGCAGCCGGCCGACGGCCGTCATCGGACCCGAACACGAATCGAGGATCCGGACACCCGTCAGGGGCGGGTCGTAGGCGCCGCGTGCGGGCATCACACTCAGCTCCGGCGTGCCTGACGGAACGGGATGTCGCGGTCGACCTCCGGTTCCCTGGGCAGCCCGAGCACACGCTCACCGATGATGTTTCGCTGGATTTGGTCGGTGCCCCCGCCGATCGAGGTGAAGAATGCGTTGAGGGTCAGGAAGTTGACGTCGTCGGCCACCGGGTTCTCCGAACCGGCCAGCAGTGCCTGGGCGCCGATGAGCTGAGACTTCACCGCGGCTTCGGCGTGCAGGATCTTCGACATGGCGAGCTTGCCCAGTGACATCAGGGAACTCGACGTGCCCTGGGTGGCAGCGGCTTTGGCGCGGGCGTTGGTGAGCTTGTTCAGTTCGCGCATGGCCAGGACCGAGGCGAGCTGATGGCGCATGGCCGGGTCGTCGAGCTTGCCATGCACGCGGGCGAGTTCGAGCAGACTGTCGGCCCGACTATTTCTGGATCCCCGCCCGGTGTCGCCCATGATGGAGCGCTCGTATGCCAGCGCGGTCTGCAGCGCGCGCCAACCGTTGCCCTCCCCGCCGAGCAGGTAGGCGTCGGGCACGGTGGCGTCGCTGAGGAACACTTCGTTGAAATGTGCTTCACCGGTGATCTGCACCAGCGGCCGCACCTCGATGCCGGCCTGCTTCATCGGCAGGATGAACAGGCTCAAGCCCTTGTGCTTGGGCACATCCCAGTCGGTGCGGGCCAGCAGCAGCGCGTAGTCGGCGGTCTGCGCGCCCGATGTCCACACCTTCTGACCGTTGACGACCCAGCGGTCTGCGTGCCGCACCGCGGTCGTTCGCACGGCGGCGAGGTCCGAACCCGCACCGGGCTCGGAGTAGAGCAGGCAGGTGCGCGCCCTTTCGACGAGGAAGTCGCGCAGCAGGTCGTCCTTGAGCGTGGTGGTGCCGAGCGCGAACGTCGTGTTGGCGGCGATGTTGTACTTGTCCTGGCGCGAGCCCGGCGCTTTGGCCGCGGCGAACTCCTGCGCGATGATGTTGGCCAGGTCGGCGGGGTATCCGCGGCCGAACCAGTCGGATGGGTAGGTCGGTACGGCGAATCCGGCGTCGAGCACCTTCTCCAGCCACGCGATCCTTTCGGGGGAGGACGTCCACGGATCGACGTTGCGGGGCAACGACGTCCAGTTGTCGCGCAACCAGTTCCGGACTTCAGAGCGCAACTGGTCGGCGGTGGGCAGCGTGGGCAGCGAGCCGTCGGACACGTCAGGCACCTTTCGAGATGAGGTAGCGCTCGCGGTGCAGGCGCGGACCGCCGAACAACTGCAGGCCGGTCCGGGCCCGGCGCAGGAACAGATGGGCGGGGTGTTCCCAGGTGAAGCCGATTCCGCCGTGCATCTGGATGGCCTGCATCGCGACCGTGTCGTACGCCTCCGCGCAGACGAATCCGGCCAGCGCTACGGGGCCGTCAGCTGTCCGGATGTCCGTGGCCACGGCACGGGCGGCATGCTGCGCGGCCGAGGTCGCCGACTCGACCTCCAGGAGCAGATCGGCGGCCATGTGTTTGAGCGCCTGGAAGCTGCCGATCGGGCGGCCGAACTGGATCCGGGTCTTCAGGTAATCGACGGTCATGTCGAAGATCCGCCGGGCACCACCGACCTGTTCTGCAGCTCCGGCGAGGACGGCGTGGTCCAGCGCTGTCTGCACGGCCTCCCATCCGGCGGTGCCGATCCGGCGTGCGGGCGTCGCGGAGAAGGTGAAGGTCGACAGAGGTGTGGTGGGGTCGAAAACGGTTGCCGCGGTTCGTCGGAAGCCGTCGGCGTCGGGCGCCACCTCGAACACCCCGACGTCCTCGCCGGTGCGCGCGACGACGAGGAGGACGTCGGCGATCTGCCCCCAGGTCACGTAGTGCGCGGTGCCGGTGAGCGTGCCGTCGGCGTCGGCGCGCACCCCGATCCCGGCGGGGGTCCAGGTGCCCGATTCTCCGGTCACGGCGACCGTCCCGATGGCGGTGCCGTCGGCGAGCGCGGGCAGCAGCCGCTGACGGTCGTCCTCGGAACCGGCCGCGGAAAGCAGCGTCACGGTGAGCACGGCGCTGGAGATGAACGGGGCAGGCAGCAGAGCCTTCCCGGTTTCCTCGGCGACCGCCTCAAGTTCGAGCGCGCCGAACCCCATTCCCCCGTATCGGTCGGCCACGAGCATGCCCGGCACGCCCTGGTCTGCCAACTGAGCCCAGAGGTCGCGGTCGAATCCGTCGTCGGTGGCGATGACCCGCCGCACGTCGGCTTCGGTACACCGCTGGCCCAACAGCTCACCGACCGCCGCACGCAGATCCGACCGCTCGGCCGCAGTGATCGCCATGTCTCAAACCGCCTCTCTGGCCCGGCCTCCTATGCTCGGTGGTCGCGCTGCCGGTGTCCATCACCGATCCGGACATCGGCGGGGTTCCCGCTGCGACATGAGAGGCGGCGGGCCGGCGCTCCTGTCACGGTTCGGCCGGGACGGCCAGCTCGGTCGGCTCGCGGTATCCACGCAGCGTCACCGTCTCGCCCTCACACCAGCGCGAGCGTTCTGCTTCGGTCGCGTTGGCGACCGTCTCGGCGGAGGCGACCAGCCGCTGCGGGAAGTCCTTGGCCAATTCGCACAGCCGGGCCGCTTCGTTGACCGGCTCGCCGATCACTGTGTATTCGAAGCGTTCCTGTGCGCCGACGTTTCCAGCCAGCACCGTGCCGGCCGCGACACCGATCCCGGCCTCACACTCCGGGACTTCCTCGCGCAATCTGCGGCTGATCTGTCTGGCTGCGGCCAGTGATTCGTCCTCGGGGTGCTCCAGCGACACCGGAGCGCCGAATACGGCCAGCACCGCGTCGCCCTCGAATTTGTTCACCAGCCCGTGGTGGCGGTCCACTTCCTCGACGATCACCGCGAAGAACCTGTTCAGCAATTCGACGACCTCGCCGGCGGGCCGACTGGTCACCAGCTTCGTCGAGCCGATGATGTCGACGAAAACGACTGCTGCGTAGCGGTCCTCACCGCCCAGTTCGGGCCGCTCCTTCTCCGCCAGTGCGGCGACCTCGCGGCCGACGTGTCGACCGAACAGGTCGCGGACCCGTTCGCGCTCCCGTAGGCCGGCCGCCATCGAGTTGAAACCCCGCTGCAGCTGACCGAGTTCGGTGCCGTCGAAGACAACGACGTTGGTCTCCAGATCACCACGCTCGACCTGGTTCATCCCCGATCGGACCACTCGCACCGGTGTGACCGTCAACCAGGCCAGGATCCACATCAGGATCGCGCCGAACACGAGCGCAAACGCAGCCAGGATCATCACCGCGACGGTGAACTGCGTCGGCGTCAGATTGCGTTGGATCAGCGTGATCAGCGCCGCCAGGAAGATGCCGAGCACCGGCACGCCGGAGCCCAGCGCCCAGACCAACATCGTGCGGCCCATCAGCCCTTCGGCGAACCGTCGGGGAGGGCGGCCCGCCTCGAGCGCCTGGGCGGCCACGGGACGCAACGCGAACTCGGTGAACAGGTAACAGCTGGCGGAGACAACGATGCCCGGAAAGCTGACTCCCAGAAGCCATTTGGGGATGTAGTCGGTATCGTGCCAGCCGTACAGTGCGGTGAGCACCACGGCGCCGAGGCCCCACAGGACCAGCAGCACACGGGTAAGCCGCCACGGCGCCAGGAAGGTGTTGTGCTGGTCCTCGGCGGTGGGCGGGCGCTCCTCGACCGCCCAGCGGACGTTGTTCATCACCCGACGGGTGGCCCAGAACACCCCGACCACCAACGCGGTCGCCAGGTACACCGGCACGACGATGAACGAGATCCAGGCGACGTCGGCGGCGAACACGCTGGGGATCGGGAACGCCACGGTGATCACCAGCGTGGCGACACCCATCCCGATCAGATTCGCCACGACGACGAACGTGGTCAGGATGATCTGGATCCGCACCCGTCGCCGGCGCTGGCTCTCCGAGACCCGGCCCAGGATCCACGACCCGTACTCGGGGGTCGACGCCACTCGCGGGCTCTGGTTGGTCACACGTTCCAACACGCGGCCGAGACGCTGAGCCGCTGTCTTGTTGCCCGTCATGGTGGCGTCAGCCTAACCACCACCCGTGGCGTTTAAGGTGGATCGGTGCGTCTCGTGATCGCCCAGTGCACCGTGGACTACGTCGGCCGGCTCACCGCGCATCTGCCCTCGGCGCGGCGCCTGCTGCTGTTCAAGGCCGACGGTTCGGTGAGCGTGCACGCCGACGACCGTGCCTACAAGCCCTTGAACTGGATGAGCCCACCCTGCTGGGTGGTCGAGGACCCCGCCGGTGAATCGCCGGTCTGGGTTGTGGAGAACAAAGCCGGCGAACAGTTGCGCATCACCGTCGAGGAGATCGAGCACGATTCCAGCCACGAGCTCGGGGTCGACCCGGGTCTGGTCAAGGACGGGGTGGAGGCGCACCTGCAGGCGCTGCTGGCCGAACACGTCGAACTGCTCGGCGCCGGGTACACGCTGGTGCGCCGCGAGTACATGACCCCGATCGGGCCGGTGGACCTACTGTGCCGCGACGAGCAGGGCCGGTCGGTGGCGGTGGAGATCAAGCGCCGCGGTGAGATCGACGGCGTCGAACAGCTGACCCGTTATCTCGAGCTGCTCAACCGCGACACCGTGCTGGCGCCGGTGGCCGGGGTGTTCGCCGCCCAGCAGATCAAGCCGCAGGCCCGCACGCTGGCCACCGACCGCGGCATCCGTTGTCTGACGCTGGACTACGACCAGATGCGCGGCATGGACAGCGACGAGTACCGGTTGTTCTGATGGCCCGGCGACGGCGGGCGGGCGGTACCGGGCGCAGGAGCGGACAGCCTGTGCCCGGACAGGTTCGGTTCCCGTCGTCGCGTCGCGTCGAACAGGGCGCCGACGGCCACGACTACGAGGTGCGCTCGGTCGCTGCGGCGCGTGCGGTGAAGGTCTACCGATGTCCGGGCTGCGACCACGAGATCAGGCCGGCAACCGCGCACGTCGTGGTGTGGCCGGCGACAGACGCGGCCGGCGTCGAGGACCGTCGGCACTGGCACACGTCGTGCTGGGCCAACCGCGCCACCCGCGGTCCGACCAGAAGGTGGTCGTGAGACCTTGGTGTTGACCGTGCTGGTCGGGTGCGGAGTCCCCGGTGGACTCAGTGATCTTCCGCGGCGGGTTCGACCAGTTCGATCAGCACCCCGCCGGCATCCTTGGGATGGACGAAGTTGATGCGGGAATTCGCGGTGCCGCGGCGCGGTGCGTCGTAGAGCAGCCGCACACCCTGCTCCCGCAACCTCTCGGTGAGCGCATCGATGTCGCTGACCCGGTAGGCCAGCTGCTGCAGACCCGGCCCGCGCTTGTCGATGAACTTCGCGATCGTCGACGACTCGTCGATGGGCGACATCAGCTGCACCTGCGCGCTGCCCATCGGAGCGCCGCGCACCGACAGCATCGCCTCGCGGACGCCCTGCTCCTCGTTGATCTCTTCGTGCAGCACGATCATGCCCAGATGATCGTGATACCACTTGATGGCCACGTCCAGGTCAGGCACGGCGATGCCGACGTGATCGATAGCGGTGACCAGCGCGGTGGCCAGCACAGGACGGGCGTCAGTCTGCTCGGCGGTCATAACGCAAAGGTAACCTAATCAGATCGGTTTCGAATAGCTCGGGTGCAGTGGATAGCCTGTCAGGCGGTCCGTGAAACGCAGTTGGAGGTAGTCATGACGACGTCGGTGATTGTTGCTGGAGCCCGGACGCCGGTGGGCAAGCTGATGGGGTCACTGAAGGACTTCTCCGGCAGCGACCTGGGTGCGGT
The DNA here is from genome assembly GCA_964000695.1 of uncultured Mycolicibacterium sp. Taxonomy (GTDB): domain Bacteria; phylum Actinomycetota; class Actinomycetes; order Mycobacteriales; family Mycobacteriaceae; genus Mycobacterium. The sequence continues at coordinate 10,559 of CAXEZH010000320.1, forward strand.
GGCCATCGCCGGTGCGTTGGACAAAGCACAGGTGCCCGCCTCGGCGGTGGAGTACGTGATCATGGGCCAGGTGTTGACCGCCGGCGCCGGACAGATGCCCGCGCGCCAGGCGGCGGTGGCCGCCGGAATCGGCTGGGATGTGGCCTCGCTGACGATCAACAAGATGTGCCTGTCGGGCATCGACGCGATCGCGCTGGCCGATCAGCTGATCCGCGCGGGTGAGTTCGACGTCGTCGTCGCCGGCGGTCAGGAGTCGATGACCCAGGCCCCGCACCTGTTGATGAACAGCCGCTCCGGCTACAAGTACGGCGATGTGACCGCGGTGGACCACATGGCCTACGACGGTCTGCACGACGTCTTCACCGACCAGCCGATGGGCGCGCTGACCGAGCAGCGCAACGACACCGACCAGTTCACCCGTGCCCAGCAGGACGAGTTCGCCGCGTCGTCGCACCAGAAGGCCGCCCGCGCGTGGAAGGACGGGGTGTTCGCCGACGAGGTGGTGTCGGTGAAGATCCCGCAGCGCAAGGGCGACCCGGTGGAGTTCACCGAGGACGAGGGCGTGCGCGCCGACACCACCGCGGAATCGCTGTCCGGCCTGCGCCCGGCGTTCCGCAAGGACGGCACCATCACCGCGGGCTCGGCATCCCAGATCTCCGACGGCGCCTGCGCGGTCGTGGTGATGAACAAGGCCAAGGCCGAGGAGATGGGCCTGCAGTGGCTGTGTGAGATCGGCGCCCACGGGGTCGTCGCCGGTCCGGACTCCACGCTGCAGAGCCAGCCCGCCAACGCGATCAAGAAGGCGATCGCCAAGGAAGGCATCTCGGTCGACGATCTCGACGTCATCGAGATCAACGAGGCGTTCGCCGCGGTCGCGCTGGCCTCGACCAGGGAACTGGGCCTCGACGAAGCCACGGTCGAGGCGAAGGTCAACACCAACGGTGGAGCCATCGCGATCGGGCATCCGATCGGAATGTCGGGGGCACGCATCACGCTGCACGCAGCGCTGGAGCTCGCACGAAAGGGCTCCGGGTATGCCGTCGCCGCGCTGTGCGGCGCCGGTGGCCAGGGCGACGCGCTGGTGCTCCGCCGGCCCTGAACAGGGCGCATGATCAACGACGCAATGTAGTAGCTGGCGGCGTCGTCGGGCACAATGGCGGCCATGGCGAACCAATCAAGCGCTTACGACCTCCGCAGTGCGGCGGGGGGGTTCCGGTTGATCGCGTTGGCAGAGGCGGCCAGCTGGGTCGGCCTGCTGATCGGGATGTACTTCAAGTACCTCGGCTCACCACAGACCGAGATCGGGGTGAAGTTGTTCGGGCCCGTCCACGGGGGTGTCTTCGTGGCGTTCCTGGTGGCCGCCGCTGTCGTCGGGATCTCGCACCGCTGGACCGCGGTGACATGGTTGCTGGCGTTGCTGGGCAGCATCGTGCCATTGGGCAGTGTGATCTTCCTCATATGGGCTGATCGGACCGGTCGTATCGGAGCTTCGACGGCGGCGGTGGGTGTGGCGCAGCCGGGTCGGACGGTCCCCGAAACGACGTGACACACTTGAACCCGTGACTCGTCCTGGACCCCGAATCTCGCCTGCCATGGCGGGCGCAGTGGATCTGTCGGCACTCAA
>CAXEZH010000321.1:0-8583 GCA_964000695.1 uncultured Mycolicibacterium sp.
ACCCGCCACGGCAACCCGCTCGGCGCCGACTCCACCCGACCCACCTCGCCCATAGCCGGATCCTCCGCCCGCCGCAGCCACTCCATCGGAAGGCTCGCCGAAGTTCAGTCAACTAGACGGGCGCTGGTCTTCCGCGACGGCGACGACGTGGTGCTGCTCTCCCGCAGCGGCAAGGATCTGGGCCGCTACTTCCCGGAGGTCATCGGCGCGGTACGCGACGAGCTCGCGCCCCGTTGCGTTCTGGACGGCGAGATCGTCGTGCCCAGGGAAATCGCCGGCAGGACAAGGTTGGACTGGGAGTCGCTGAGCCAGCGCATCCACCCCGCCGAGTCGCGGATCTCGATGTTGGCCGAGCAGACGCCTGCGCATTTCATCGGTTTCGACGCGCTGGCCCTGGACGACGCGTCGCTGATGCGGGAGCCGTTTCGGGACCGTCGGGAAGCGTTGCGGGAGTCCGTCGCGGAGAAACAGTGGTGCCACCTCACCCGCACCACCGAGGATCCCGAGCTCGCCACCCGGTGGCTCGCGGAGTTCGAAGGCGCCGGGCTCGACGGCGTCATCGCCAAACGGCTCGACGGCACGTATTTACCCGGTAAACGGGAGATGGTGAAGATCAAGCACCACCGCGACGCCGACTGTGTGGCCATCGGCTACCGCGTCCACAAGAGCGGCGAAGGGGTGGGCTCGATCCTGCTCGGCCTGTACCGCGAGGACGGTGAACTGCAGATGGTCGGCGGTGCCGCCTCGTTCACCGCCAAAGCCCGGCTGGCGCTGCTGGCCGACCTCGAGCCGCTGCGCATCGGCGACGACCTGCGCGACGGCGAACCCAGCAGGTGGAACTCGGCGGCGGACAAACGCTGGGTCCCGGTGCGTCCGGAGCGGGTCTGCGAGGTGGCCTACGACCAGATGGAGGGCAACAGCCAACATGGCCTGCGGTTCCGGCACGCGGTGAAGTTCCTGCGCTGGCGGCCCGACCGGGATCCGTCCAGCTGCACCTTCGACCAGCTCGACGTGCCGCTGAACTACGACCTCTACGACGTGCTGGAGAAATGATGGCAAGCGCTGCAACCGAATTGGATGTCGACGGGGTCGCGGTCCGGTTCACCAACCCCGACAAGCCCTACTTTCCGAAACTCGGCAAAGACGGGACGAAGGGCAAGCTCGTCGACTACTACCTCGCCGTGGCCGAACCGATGGTCGCCCTGCTGCGGGACCGGCCGGTGCATCTGCAGCGGTTCCCCGACGGGATCGAGGGCGAGGAGATCTACCAGAAACGGGTGCCGCAGAAGCATCCCGACTACCTCGAGACGTGCACGGTGACGTTCCCGTCCGGCCGCACCGCCGATGCGCTGAAGATCACCCACCCGTCGGCGATCATCTGGGCGGCGCAGATGGGCACCGTCACGCTGCACCCCTGGCAGGTGCGGTGTCCGGACACCGAGCATCCCGACGAGCTGCGCATCGACCTCGACCCGCAACCCGGCACGGGATTCGCCGAGGCCGCCGAGGTCGCCACCGGGGTGCTCAAGCCGCTGCTCGACGAGCTCGGCCTGGTCGGCTACCCGAAGACGTCCGGCGGACGGGGAGTGCACGTGTTCGTGCGGATCGCCACGGACTGGGACTTCATCGCGGTGCGCCGCGCCGGCATCGCGCTGGCCCGTGAGATCGAGCGGCGCGCACCGGATGCGGTGACGACGTCATGGTGGAAGGAGGAACGGGGCAAGCGGATCTTCGTCGACTACAACCAGAACGCACGGGATCGCACCTTCGCGTCGGCGTACTCAGCGCGCAAGACACCGATCGCGACCGTGTCGACGCCGCTGAGCTGGGCGGACCTCGGCGATGCCGAACCCGACGACTACACCATCCTCACCGTGCCCGACCTCGTCGCCTCCCGGGCCGACCCGTGGGCCGGCATCGACGACGACGTCCAATCGATCGCACCGCTGTTGGACATGGTGGCCGCCGACGAGGAACGCGGGCTCGGTGACCTGCCCTATCCGCCGAGCTACCCGAAGATGCCGGGCGAGCCGCCGCGGGTGCAGCCGAGCAAGAAGGTGGCCGAACACTGGGACGAACACGGCAACCGGGTGAACGACTAGCGCAAGCCCGCCCGATACCCTGCTGTGCATGCGGTGGACCGTCGTTCGTAAGCTGCTCGCCGCGCTGGCCATCTTCGGGATGCTGGCCTCCGGTATCGGCCTGGCCTCGTACGTGATCTTCAACAGTCCCGATCAGCAGGCCAGCGCGCCGGTGCGCACACCGCCGAAGCCGCCGCCCCCGTCGCTGCCGACCACCGACGAGTTCCTGATCGGGGTGGTGGTCACCGCGCAGAACTGCGACCCGCCGGAGGCGTGCGTGTACACCTACACCATCGATCCGCAGTACGTGGGGCTGCATCCGTTCCCGGACACCCCGTTCACCGTCGAGTACGAGGTCGCCGGGGGACACCAGCCGCAGCCCGGCAGCTTCACCGTCGAGGGGGAGAAGGCCCAGATCCTCAAGGACGTCAAGGTGGAAGGGCCGCCGGGTGCGCAACTGCAGGCCAGGGTCCTGCGCGTCTTCGAAGGTCGGCCGGAGGGAGCGCCGCCGCCATGACGACACCGCCAGAACGCAGTCGCTGGATCCGCAACTTCCGGCCCGCCCCGGAGGCCGGCATGCGGCTGGTCTGTTTTCCCCACGCGGGCGGGTCGGCCAGCTACTACTTCCCGATGGCCACCGCGCTGTCGCCCGAGATCGACGTCTATGCGGTGCAGTACCCCGGCCGCCAGGACCGCCACAGTGAGCCGTTCGTCGAGTCGATCGCCGAGCTCGCCGATCAGGTGGTGGCCGAGCTGGAACCGGTCCTGGACGCGCCGGTGGCGCTGTTCGGGCACAGCATGGGCGCGGTGCTGGCCTTCGAGGTCGCTCACCGGCTCGAGGCTCGCGGTGGTCGACGGCCGGCCGTCGTGTTCGCGTCCGGGTCGCGCGCGCCGAGTCGTTACGGCGACGAGCAGGACCACAAGAACGACACCGATCTGATCCAGGTGATGCGCGACCTGGGCGGCACCGACCCCCGGGTGCTGAACAACCCCGACATGCTGGCCACGTTCCTGCCGGCCTTCCGCAACGACTACCGGGCACTGCAGGCCTACCGACAGGCACCCACCGTCGCGATCGGCGCGCCGATCGTCGTGCTGACGGCCACCGACGATCCGAAGACCAGCCTCGCCGACGCCCGCGCCTGGCATGAGCACACGGCGGGCGGCGGCGACGTGCACACCTTCACCGGCGGCCACTTCTTCCTCGAGAAGCAGCCGCAACGCGTCATCGAGGTCGTCACCCAGGCGCTCCGCGCGAACGGCTGACGGTCCTAGCGGGGCACCACTCCGCGCGGCTGGGGCAGCGGCAGGTCGTTGTAGGTGGCGATGCCCGGGGCCGCGGCGACGACGGCCGGGATCGCGTGGATGGGCGGCATCGCCGTCATGATGTGGCCGAGCACGAAGAAGTCCTCGAGCGTCGTGGCGTTCTCGATCATGTCCGGCGGGGGCAGGAAACCGACCTGCATGTTCACGGTGGGCCGCCCGTCGATGGTGATCTTCCAGCCGTCGCCGTCCAGTTGCCAGTCCGGTTCCAGCGTCTGGCCCTTCTTCCAGCGCACGTTGATGTCGATGACGGTGCGCCCGTCGATGCGGCCCTGCCAGCTGGCGAACACGCCCGCGACGTGCCCGGCCTTGATGGTCCACGATGCCATCGGGAGATCCTCGGTGGTCTGGGCGTATTCGGAGACACAGGTGATCTCGTCGAGCTCGATGCCCAGCGCGTCGGCGACCAGCTGCACCGCCTCGGCGAACACGGCGGTGCCCTGGGCGGCCATCGGCTCGAGGGCCGGATCGTCGATGGCCATGTCGAAGCCGACGGGCCGCTCGGTGTCGGGGGAGTCGTAGAGGGTGGTGTCGGCGGATTCGGCGATGGTCACCTTGTCGATGCGATCGCACGCGGTACCGGCCACGATGGCCAGCAGTTCGGCGAATCCGGGGCTCACCCCGGAGCCGAACAGCGTGGATCCGCCGCGCTGGCACGCCTCGGCGAGTCTGTCCCGGCCGTCACCGAGGTTGCCGCCGGTGATGAACGACGCCGAGGCCACCACGTTCACGCCGGCCTCCAGGATGCGGACGAGCTCGTCGACGTCGATCCACATCGGGTTGTAGACCACCGCGTCGGGCTTGAGGGCCAGCAGTGCGTCCACGTCGGCGGTGGCGGAGACGCCGAGCGGACCGATACCCGCCAGCTCCCCGACGTCGCGGCCGACCTTGTCCTCTGACCAGGCATAACAGCCGATCAGTTCCAGCATCGGGTTGCGGGCTATCGCCGCGACCGAGCTCTTGCCGACATTTCCCGTCGTCCATTGGACAACCCGATAGGGAGCAGTGTTGGGCACTCGCTCAGCATAGGGTCAACCGGACGGCGGCCCAGGCCGTTTCCGGTGATTCAGGGCGTCAGTACGGCCTTGCCGTCCCGCGGCACCCCGGTGCTGTCGACCCACGTCAGGTCGAGTACGTCGCCGGGGTAGTGCCGGTCGAGCACGCGGGTCAACGTGTTGGTCGAGTCGAGCGTGACTCCGTCGAGGGCCAGCAACACATCGCCGGCGCGCAGGCCCGCCAGGTCGGCCGGGCCGCCGACCATGACCTCCTGGATCAACACGCCCGGTTGGTCGCGCGGTGTGGTGCGCACTCCGACTCCGAGCAGTACCGGCGGGCCGATGTGCACCTCGTCGGAGGCCATACCCGCCTGGATCTGTCCGGCGATGCCGATCGCGTCGTTGATCGGGATCGCGAACCCCTTGCCGCCCGGACCCATCCGGAAGTTCACCGACGCCGCCGTCGTGATGCCGACGACCTGCCCGGCGCCGTTGACGACCGGTCCGCCGGAGTCACCCGCACGCACCGGCGCGGCGAACTCGATGAGGCCGGTCAACTCGTCGGAGGTGCCGGTCAGGGTGTCCTCGGCCTGCACGGTCCGGCCGAACCCGGTCACGGTGCCGACCTCACGGGTCAGCGGCGCCTCGCTGCCCATGGCGTTGCCCAGCGCGACGACCGGCTCGCCGGGGACCAGAATGTTCGCGTCACCGATGACCGCCGGAGTCAGTCCACCGGCACCGATCAGCTGGATGACGGCGATGTCGCGGTCGCGGTTGTAACCCACCATCCGAGCCGGGTAGGTGCGCCCGCCGACGGTGCCGGTGACGCGGTCGGCCCCCTGGACGACGTGGAAGTTGGTCAACACCTGACCGTTGGGTTCCAGCACTATGCCGGTGCCCGCGCCGATGACGCCCTGGTACTCCACGGCGGTGTCGAGGCGCACCACGGACGGCTCAGCCGCGGCGGCCGCAGCGATCGGGTCGCCGGGCGCGGACGCGGCCGGGGCGACCGGTGCGACCAGTGTGAGGACCGCGGCCAACAGGATCGGCAGCAGTCGAACGCGGGGAAACAGGCCCATACCCATCAATAGTGGCTGCGTATGCCGCCGCTGTCGATGTGGCCTGCTTTGCTCAGTCCTCGACCGCGACATTGCCGCGGGCCTTCTTGCGTCGGCCCAGCAGCGTTCCTTTGCCGGTGGGACGCCGATTCTGCAGGGTGGCGTCGCTGTCGGTGGTGGCGGGCTCCGGGGCGGTTTCGGACTCGGCCGTCACAACTGGTTCATCAGTCGCGTCGGCGTCGGCGTCCTCGGCAGCCTCAGTGGCCTCAGATTCCTCGCTGTCCTCGGTTTTGTCCTTCGAGCCGCGACGCGACGTGCGCTGCTTGACCTTCACCGGTTTGGGCGGCGGCGGGGGCAGCTCGGCCACGTAGGCCAGGTAGAAACCGAAGATCCCGAGCACGGCGACACCGGCCGCGGCGCCGTAGATACCGAACAGCCATTGCCCGGCCGTGTTCAGAGACAGCCAGATCTCGCTGACGGCCGCGCCGATGATCAGTGCGCCGGCCAGTACATGAAGGACGATCGAGAGGGTGCGCAGCTTCAGCGCCAGCGCAGGGGTGCCGAACTCGGGCTTGCGGGTGCGCAGCAGCGTGAACACCACCGGCAGCGCGGCCAGACCGATCAGGGCGCCGGTGACGATGCGCATCGCCGTGCCCAGCGTGGGCGACGTCTGACCCATCAGTTCCGGAGTTCGGGGCAGCACGAAGAAGAAGTAGAGGACACCGGCGGCGAGGGAGAACGACGCGTGCCAGATCACCGCAACGGTGCGGCCCATAAGCCTCCTCGATCGTGGTGCCCGGGGTGCGGCCGGGTGGGCCGCACCCCGGGCTGAGTGCGGAGGATGCGGGATTTGAACCCGCGAGGGCTGTTAACCCAACCCGCGTTCCAGGCGAGCGCCATAGGCCACTAGGCGAATCCTCCGCCGGCCATGGTAACCGACAGCCCCGGCCGGCTACCAAAACCGCGTCGCGTCCTCCTCGCCGCAGCCCGCCCGGACGCGGGTTATAGACTCGGGTCGGACCCCGCGCGGCGTCCATCCTGTGAACTCCCCCAGGGCCGGAAGGCAGCAAGGGTCAACGGGCTCTGGCGGGTGCGCGGGGTCCCCTGACGTTTCGAGTCCATACGGCGAAAGGCCAGCGGTGTCGTTTGAGTCTCTGGGCCGCGACGAACTGCTCGCCCAGCATGAACTGCAGCAGCGCAACTACGCCGAACTGCAGGCCAAGCGCCTGACCCTGGACCTGACCCGCGGCAAACCGTCCCCGGCGCAGCTGGATCTGTCCAACGCGCTGTTGAGCCTGCCCGGTGACGGCCCCGACTCCTACCGCGACGGTGACGGCACCGACACCCGCAACTACGGCGGGCTCCACGGCCTGCCCGAGCTGCGGGCCATCTTCGGAGAGTTGCTCGGCATTCCGGTGCCCAACCTGATCGCCGGCAACAACGCCAGCCTCGAGCTGATGCACGACGTCGTGGTGTTCTCGCTGCTGTATGGCGGCGTGGACTCGCCGCGCCCCTGGATCGACGAGCTGCGCGACGGTCCCGGCGTGAAGTTCCTGTGCCCTGCGCCGGGCTACGCCCGCCACTTCGCGATCACCGAGAGCCTGGGTATCGAGATGATCCCGGTCCCGTTGCGCGACGACGGCCCGGACGTCGACCTGGTCGAGGAGCTCGTCGCGGCGGATCCGGCCATCAAAGGGATGTGGTGCGTGCCGGTGTACGCGAATCCGACGGGTACCACGTACTCGTGGGAGACGGTGCGCCGACTGGTCCAGATGGACACTGCGGCAAGTGATTTCCGTTTGATGTGGGACAACGCCTACGCGGTGCACACGCTCACCCACGAGTTCGTCAAGCAGGTCGACGTGCTCGGGCTGGCGGCGGCGGCGAACCACGCCAACCGGCCGTTGGTGTTCGCCTCCACGTCCAAGATCACCTTCGCCGGGGCCGGAGTCAGCTTCCTGGGCGGCTCGCTCGGCAACATCGCGTGGTACCTGCAGCACGCCGCCAAGCAGACCATCGGACCCGACAAGGTCAACCAGCTGCGGCATCTGCGCTTCTTCGGCGACGCCGACGGGGTACGGCTACACATGCGGCGCCACCAGGAATTGCTGGCCCCCAAGTTCGCGCTGGTCCTGGAGATCCTCGAGGACCGGCTCGGCGACGCCAAGATCGCGTCGTGGACCGAGCCCAAGGGCGGCTACTTCGTCAGCCTCGACGTGTTGCCCGGGACGGCCAAGCGCACGGTGGCGCTGGCCAAGGACGCGGGAATCGCGGTCACCGAGGCCGGTGCATCGTTCCCGTACCGAAAAGACCCGGACGACAAGAACATCCGCATCGCGCCCACGTTCCCGAGCACCTCGGATCTGCGCGCCGCCATCGACGGGCTCGCGACGTGCGCGTTGCTGTCGGCGACGGAGTCACTGCTGGCCGACACGTAGTCGGTCGGGGTCGGTAGCCTTTTCGGCGTGGCTCTCTACCGCAAGTACCGTCCGGCGACTTTCGCAGAAGTCATCGGCCAGGAACACGTCACCGAGCCGCTGTCGACCGCGCTCGACTCCGGCCGCATCAACCACGCCTACCTGTTCTCCGGTCCGCGCGGCTGCGGCAAGACCTCCTCGGCGCGGATCCTGGCCCGGTCGCTGAACTGCGTGCAGGGTCCGACGGCCAGTCCGTGCGGTGTGTGCGACTCGTGCGTCGCGCTGGCACCGAACGGCCCCGGCAACGTCGACGTCGTCGAGCTCGACGCCGCCAGCCACGGCGGTGTCGACGACACCCGCGAACTGCGTGACCGCGCGTTCTACGCGCCGGCCCAGTCGCGCTACCGCATCTTCATCGTCGACGAGGCCCACATGGTCACCACGGCGGGGTTCAACGCCCTGCTCAAGATCGTCGAGGAGCCGCCCGAGCACCTGATCTTCGTGTTCGCCACGACCGAACCGGAGAAGGTGCTGCCGACCATCCGGTCGCGCACCCATCACTACCCGTTCCGCCTGCTGGCCCCACGCACCATGCGCACGCTGATCGAGAAGATCGTCGCCTCCGAGCAGGTCGAGGTCGACGACGCGGTGTACCCGCTGGTCATCCGCGCCGGCGGAGGATCGCCCCGCGACACGTTGAGCGTGCTGG
>CAXEZH010000322.1:0-8924 GCA_964000695.1 uncultured Mycolicibacterium sp.
ATGTCACGGCGACAGGCACGGGTGAGGGTGGGATCGCCCGCTTCACCGCCAGTGCAGTGTTCATTGTCGTCAGCCCTGAGCACTTCGCCGCACACGGCGATGTCAGCGCTTTCGGCGATCTTCTGGAGCAGTTCTCGCGCCGCGGCGGCCTCGACCCGGAGCCGTCATGACTGTCCCTCAGGCGCGCAGCCACGGGAAAACCCCGCCTTCGGAAGCGAACTCGGTCGCTGCAGAGAAGCGAGCCGCTAACGCGTCGCGTTCACGCGCGTCCGCACGGCGCCGGGAGACCATTCTTGATGCAGCTTTGGTCGTGGCCGCGGCGGGTGGTTACGAGGCGGTTCAGATGCGGACAGTTGCCGAGCGGGTCGGCATCGCCGTCGGCACGCTTTACCGCTATTTCCCGGCGAAAACCCACTTGCTGGTGGCAGCGCTGACGCGCGAGTTCCGTCGACTCGACTCGGCCGGGGACTGGGCGAGTGGTGAGGGCACACCGCTGGAACGGCTCGAACGGCTCACCGCACATCTGCATGACCGCTGGCAGCGCGACCCATGGCTGACGACGGCCATGACACGGGCCTTCGCAGTCGCAGATACCCGCGCCGCCGCGGAACTCGACCGCGCGGCCGATGAGATCCAGATCCTGCTGGCCCGCACGCTCAGGGGCGGCGAGCCCACTCCTACCGATCTGCACGTGGCTGGGATCATCTCCGACATCTGGCTGGCCAACCTCGTGGCCTTCAGCGGCCACCGCGCGACAGCCGCCGACACCCGCGACCGCATTGACCGAGCCACCAGGCGCGTCGTGACCAGCGCTGCTAGGCCAGCCGTCTACCGGTAACGATACTGCTGGTATCGCAGCGATACTTGGCGTACTCTTTGGGGATACGGCTCAACGATGCGTCGAAAAGAGACTGCCATGTACACCCAATGGATCGAAAACCTTGTCGTACAACGCCTCTCGCTGCACGGCGGCCTGGTTCTGGATTTCGATGATTACAACGAAATCGTCATCTCCTGCCCCCTACTATTGACGCTTCCTGCCGTCGGCACCTACCCCATCGAGGCGGTGCGTATTGACCCCCTCAGGATCGCGACCCACGAACGCCCGCTGCTGAACCTCGCCGGCGCACTGTGCACCCAGGCCTGGTCCAGCGACGATGGAGGGCTACACCTGAGCTTCTCGCGCGGACATCGCATCGATGTCGATCCCGACGCTGAACAGACAGCGTGGGAGCTCTATGGCATGCGCCACGGCTACATGGCCTGTCTACCTCAAGGACGGGTACGCGTGGTCCGCCATGACCTCCCCGACACCGACGACGCCAACATCGTCAACAGCGTCAGGCAATCATCGGCGGGGTCGGCGCGGCAGACCCACTAATCCGGCCGCGGACACTGCGACGGGTCGACTTGGGCGGCAATACGTGGATCAGGTTGAACGTGGACAGGACCGCCCTGGCGACATCGAGGCGGGCGAGCATTCCCGGATGATGCTGTCGAGGTTTTGTTGCACGCGTTCGGCAGTGATGCCGACCGATGGTGAATACAGCATGATGTGGTCGAGGACGCCGTTGTACCGTCTCAATTGTTCACGGACCTCGTGCGCCGTCCCGGCGACACCCATGGCGTCGATCATCTCCTCGGACACAGCGGCGAACATCGCCGGGAAATCGCGCTGGGCGAATGCTTGCCGGATGGCTCGGCCTTCGCTGGCGAAGCCGTTCACATCGAGTACCGTCTCGTAGGATTTGACCGAGGAGTAGAACGCAATCTGCTGCGCCAGTTCGCGCCTGGCGACCTCGGCGTCGTCGTGGATGGCGCACATCACCATGGAAATGATTTCCACGTCATTGGGGTCGCGGCCGGTGTGCGCGGCGCCCCTGGCGATAGCGGGCCGGACGACCTCTTCGACGTAGGTGGTTGTGAACAGCGGATGTCCGGCTAGGCCGTCGGCCACCCGCCCGGCCGCCTCGCACATCCGGGGCCGGACACCGGCAGTGACGATCGGGATCGGCCTGCTGGAGGGTCCCACGTCGCCGGTCGGGGTGAGATTCATTCTGTAGAAACGGCCCTCGTGATGGATCGGGCCTTCATGCAGGTTCCATATCCGGCGCAGCAGCATCACGAGTTCTTCCATCCGCAGCGCGGGTGCGGAAGTGTCGGGCACGCCGTGCCAGTCGCTCATCATCCGTTTGGTGCCGTTGCCGATGCCGAGTACCAGTCGTCCGTTGGAGAGTTCGTCGAGGTCGCGCGCCTCGGTGGCCAGCACCAGGGGGCTTCGGCCGACGCCGTAGAGAATGGAGGAACCGATCCGACAGTTCTGGGTGCTGTTGGCCATCGCGGCCATGGAGATCGATCCGGACCGAGAATAGAACTCCGAGGCCCATACGGCGTCGAACCCGGCCGCATCAGCGGCCTGGGCGGTCTGGGCCAGTGACTTCAGATCCGCGCCGAGAACCGACAGGCCGTAGGTGCTCATGACTGGTCTCCTGTGCGCGGGCGCAGCCCGTCGAACATGACGGCGCTGAGGGTGCTGGCGACCACCGTCTCGTCGAGGTGGTTATCGGTGACCAGGTACATGAGTGCATTGATGGTGACCGCGCCGAACAGCGCAATCGACGTCGATCGCGCATCGGGCTGAGCGACGAGGGATCCGTCGCGGGCCCCTTCGATGAGCAGGGTTTCGACGGGTTGTTGGTAGGCGGTATTGATCATCTCGGCGATAGCCGGCATGCGGGCCGCTCGTCCCAATTCGCCGATGAGTGCACGGCATACCGCTGGCCGCTGCGCCATTGCCCGCAGTTGTGCGCGGATCACGAGTTCGAGGCGTTCGGCACCGGTGCCGCCGGTGTGCACGATCGCGGTCACAGCATCGAAGATGTCCTTGAGGAGGTCTTCGAGCAGGAAAGCAAGGATGTCCTCTTTACCGGCGAAGTAGTAGTACAGCGTCGCTTTCGGCACACCGGTCACCGCGGCGACGTCTTCGATCTTGGAGTCGTTGAGCCCCTTCTCGGCGAACAAGTCCGCCGCGGCGGGAAGCCGGTCAGAGATCTGACGTGGAATCTTGCGCATTGCCCCACCTGTCCCGTTCAGCCGGTTTAGACTGCCAGTCTAAACCGTCGTTACTTTGGTGGTAGGAGGGCTCGTGGTCTCGGTACAGATTCGTTACGACCCGTTCGACGCCTCGATTCTCAACGACCCCTATCCGACGTATCGGTCGTTGCGTGACACGGCTCCGGTGTACCGCGCCGAGGAATCCCATACCTGGGTGTTGAGCCGGCACGCCGACGTCCAGGCCGCAGCACTGGATCACGGCACGTACTCCTCGGTGGACGGCATCTTCCCCACCCCACCGGGATCGGACTTCATCGGCTCGTTCCTGCCGATGATGATCGTGATGGACCCTCCGCGCCACGACCAGTTGCGTGCCCTGGTCAGCCGGGCGTTCACTCCCCGGCGGGCGGCCGGGCTGCAGGGCGCCATCACACAGATGGCCGCGGAGTTGTTCGAGCGCCTCGACGAGGGCTCTGGTTCGGCGGACTTCGTGACCGACTTCGCCGCGATCCTGCCCGCCGCGGTGATCGCCGATCTACTGGGCATTCCCGCCACCGATCGTGATCAGTTCCGATTGTGGTCGAGCCAACTGGTCCAGGTCGACGTCAACCACGGACAAACCACCGACGCACTGACCGCCGCCACCTCGATCTACGCCTACTTCACCGACTTCCTCGCCGACCGCCGCCAAACCCCCCGCGAGGACATGATGTCGGCGTTGGCGAACGCCACAGTCGACGGGATCAGACTGACCGACGAGGAAGTCCTCGGCTTCTGCGCGCTGCTGCTCGTCGCGGGCTACGAGACCACCACCAATCTGCTGGGGAACTCCGCGGTCGTGCTGGCCCAGCATCGGCAGACCCGCCGACGCCTGGCCGCCGATCGAACACTATTGGGGCCGGCAGTTGAGGAGTTGCTGCGCTACGACTCACCGGCACAGGGACTTTCACGAACCCTGACCCGCGACGTCACACTGCACGACACGACCATGCGTCAAGGTGAGAAGGTGCTGCTGCTGTTCGGGTCGGCCAACCGCGACGAGCGCGCCTTCCCCGATCCTGACGTGTTCGACATCGAGCGCACCAGTGAGCACCAGGTCGCCTTCGGTCGCGGCATCCACTTCTGTCTGGGCGCGGCACTGGCGCGGATGGAGGCCCGCATCGCTCTGGATGCTCTGTTGGACAAGGTGCCCGACTGGGAGGTCGATCTTGAATCGGCGCGGCGGCTGCGGTCCGGACCGATCCGCGGCTACACATCGCTGCCCATCACTTGGACCACACCGGTCTAGCCCGTGCCCCTCCTCGACGACGCGTCGTGTGCATCACCGCGCGGCCAGGTTCTTCATCGCCGTCGATATCGAGCACTCCGCCGCGCACGGCGACCTCGGCGCATTCGGCGACATGCTCAAACGATTCGCGGGCTCGAACGGTGATCGACCCATGACCGGACAGGAGAAAGGGGCATGGTGGTGGCAGTGACATTCGCGCACTTCGATGAGCAGATCGCCGACCAGCTGCTCAGATCGCCGAACACAGCAGGTGGACTGTCGAGGTTTCTGAGCTTTCGGCACACCGAACTCGCCGCCGGTCGGCTGGTGGCAGAGATGGAAACCCGTGCCGAACTGCTCACACCCTTCGGCACCCTGCACGGCGGATGTCTATCGGCGATGGTCGACCACTGTCTCGGAGTCGTGTTCTACCCCGTCATTCCGGCCGGATCATGGGTCGCCACCACCGAATTCAAGCTAAACCTGCTGCGACCCGTGTCCACCGGTGTGTGTGTCGCCGTCACCGACATCGTGTCGCTGGGCAAGCGCAGTGGAGTGGCGCGCATCGACATTAGCAACGGCGACAAAGCCGTCTGCGTAGCCCAGGGCACGGTCACGATCGTGAACGCCGCGGGCAACGCACTATGAAGGCGCTTGCTGCCGGGCCCACGCTTCGGGCGGACGACGATCTCGCCAGGAAGGTGTCATGACCTCCGCCGTGCAGCATCGGGTCCGAACCCAGGACGGGATCGCCCTGGCTGCGGACTGCTACGGCCACGATGACGCCCGTCCCGTCGTGCTGCTCCTGCACGGCGGCGGCCAGAACCGGCACGCGTGGAGCACTTCAGCGCGTCGCCTCCACGCATGCGGATACACAGTCGTCGCCTACGACACCCGCGGTCACGGCGACAGCGACTGGGACCCAGCCGGCAGGTACGACATCGAGCGACTCGCGACCGATCTTCTCGCCGTGCGCGAGCACTTCAGCGCCTATACCGCCCCTGCGGTCGTAGGTGCATCCCTTGGGGGCATGACCGTGCTCGGCACGCATCTGTTGACATCCGGGGCGTCGTGGGCGGCGGTCGTCCTGGTCGACGTCACCCCGCGACTTGAATTCCAGGGCGCCCGTCGCGTGGTGACGTTCATGGCCGCACATCCCGATGGCTTTAGCACCCTCTCTGACGCCGCAGAGGTGATCGCCGCGTACAACCCCCATCGCTCGCGCCCGGCCAACGTCGACGGCCTGCGCAAGGTGCTACGGCAGCGTCACGACGGCCGCTGGATCTGGCGGTGGGACCCGGCATTCATTCACTCCAACTTCGACTTTCTCCGCGACGAATCGACCACGGGAACGGAGCAATTCGACGCAATCAGCCACCTGCTGATCGACGGAGCCCGACGGGTCAATGCCCCAACACTTCTCGTAAGGGGCCTCTTGTCCGACGTGGTCTCCCAAGCCACCGTCGACGAGTTCAAGCAACTGGTTCCCCACGCCGAGACCGTCGACGTATCCGGCACCGGACACATGATCGCCGGCGACGACAACGACGCCTTCGGCTGCGCCGTCACCGAGTTCCTCGGCCGGAACCTCCTGTAGGTCGCGACGTTGGTCGAGCACCATCGATCGGCCAGTAGTCAGAACCGATCTTGACTTCACAGCGCGCGAAGCGGAGCCCATGAAGTGTTCTTCGGTTAAGGCCGACTTTGAACTGTGCCGGGCTCTGGTCGAGCTAGACGCCACTACGCACTTGCTGGCCACCATCGGCGTCGAAGAGTTCCTTGGTCCAGCGTTCGAGGATTTCTGCGCTGTCCCAGTCGTCGGGATGAAATCCGGCGCGGGTGTAGGAGCGAAAGCGCGCAATTGCTGCTGGGCTGAATAGCGGGTTATGACGGAAGGCTCGAAGGCTGCGCAGCAAGCGCACCGGGTTGTAGGCGGAACGGTCACCAGCCAGAGAGCGGGTGGTCTGGATGACCAACTCGCTGAACAAGAGGAGGCTGGCGATCCGCATCCCCCAGACCCTGGTGCGTTCGCTTCCACCGACCGTCTCGTAGACATCGAAAGCAACGGCCTTATGCTCGCATTCTTCCAGTGCGTGCCAGAGCAGAATAGGCCGCACTTCGGTGTCGCCGATCAGTTCTTGAGCTTCGTCGCTGGTGAGAATGATCTCGGCGAATGTCGCCGTGTAGTGCTCGAGGGCGGCCGTCACAGCCAGGCGCATCTTGGGAGAAAAACGCTTCTCAAGTCGGCCAACCAGCTTCTTGACATGCCGATCGATCCCCTCGGTGGGATAGCCCATTGCTTGAAGCCGATCGTTGAGCAGCCGATGCTGGTGTCGGTGGGTGGCCTCTTGTGCGATAAACCCCTTGACCGCCTCCTTGAGGTCAGCGTCGCTGATGTGGTCCCGGTACTCGCGGACTGACCGGATAAAGAAGTCTTCGCCTTCGGGGAACGTGGCCGACAAGGTGGACACAAAGTGGCTCATCACCAAGTCGCCATCAACGAAGTGCTGCCGACTGGTCCCAGCAGGCATATCGAATCGAACACGGCGGGGCTTCGGGACGACCCGTGCGGTGGGCCGTGTGGACGAATCGTCGCTCATGTTGTTCTCCCATTCGCCAAGGACGCGCTGTCAATCTGACTCTAAGCCTTGTCAGAATTAGATGGCAAGCTATCCACGTGGTTTCGGCGCGGGTGTATAGCGGAATGTCCGCCGAGGAGCGTCACCGGAACCGGCGCACCCGTCTCATCGAGGCCGCAACGGAGTTGATCGGCACGCGCGGCGTTGCCGCCGCCACTGTGACTGCCGTCTGCGCTGAATCGGGTGTCACGTCACGGTACTTCTACCAGCACTTCTCCGACCGAGACGCACTCCTGCGGGCTGTCTACCAGCAGCTCTATGCCACCTTCCAGGAGGTGATAGTCGACGCGATCCCCGATGCCGGCGAGCCACCGGAGGTATTGGCGTACGCGCCAATCCGCAGGCTGGTCGGCATGATCGACAACGACCCGCGGCTGGGTCGGATCCTGTTCGTGGAATCTGCAACCGAGCCGCTGCTCCGAGAGCTACGCAGCGAACTAATGGCAGGTTTCACCGACCTTGTCTTGCGCGAAGCCAGACTTCACCTCGACATCGCCGACTCTGCCGTGGGGGTTGCCCATTTGGCTTCGACCTTGGGCGTGGGAGGGCTATTCGAAGTCTTGCGCCGCCGACTCGACGGAGAACTGGAATTCACCACAGATGAACTCGTTCAGCACTGCGCAGGTTTCCTGGGCAGCCTAGGCAATTACGTGCTGCTGCAGAACACGGGCCAGTCGGCCACAACCGAAGCGCAAACCTAGAGCTAGCGGCCCCGCTACGCGATGTGGCCGTGCGTGCGCCCGACGACCAACGTCCGAGAACAGCAACAGCAAGACCCTGAACGGCATCCAAGGCCAGTGTCGTCGACTTACAGCGTCAGCCCTGGCTTCCAGAAACCCACTGAGTGTTCGATCATTCCTCTGCCCACTGCGACCGTCGGCCCGGTCCCGACTCGATAGCGGTCGCCGGCCCCTTCGCCAGCCGCGCGCTTTGCGCGGCCTGGCGACGACGGCCCCGCCACCACTTGCACTACATGCGGTAGCGTAGCGATACCGATAGTATCGCTACGATTCGCTACTAGTGGAGGCCCAGTGACCGACGGCACTGCAGATTCCCCAGGCCAGGCCACGCGCCGTGGCCAGCGGGACAACGGATCCCCCAACCCGGCCGAAACCCGCGAGTACAGCGAACGGTTGGCAGCGCTAGCCCGATTCACCCTCCGACACAAAGCGCTGGTCATCGGGGTATGGCTAGGCGCCGCGGTCGTCCTCGCGTTGCTGTTCCCCCAGCTAGAAACCGTGGTGCGCCAACAGTCGGTGGACCTCATCCCTCGCGATGCGCCGTCCTTGCAGACGGTTGACCGCATGAGCGCCGCTTTCGGCGAAGAAGGCTCAAAAACCATGGTGTTCGTCGCCATGGAAGACCCCAATGGCTTGACTCCGACTGCACGGCAGCGCTACGGCGAACTCGTGCGCCGGTTGCAGGGCGAAGGCAACCACGTCCTGCTGGTGCAGGACCTACTGTCCGATCCGATTACCGAAGCCCAGGCAGTCAGCGCCGACCGCAAAGCTTGGTACCTGCCCGTAGGTGTCACCGGCACCCTCGGAGACCCCACGGCCGCCGAATCGGTAAACGCGGTGCGCAACATCGCCGCCGAGGTCTTCACCGGCTCGACCACGACTGTGCAAGTGACGGGACCACCGGCAACCTTCAGCGACATGATCGCATCCGCCGAGCACGACCTGCTGCTGATCTCAATCGCTACCGCGGGCGTGATCGCCCTGATCCTGCTGATCGTCTACCGGTCGGTGTTCACCGCGCTGTTACCGCTGCTAGTAATCGGGTTGAGCCTGGCAGTCGGGCGCGGCGTGCTGTCCGCCCTCGGCGAGATGGGCATGCCGGTCTCCCAGTTCACCGTCGCCTTCATGACGGCGATCCTGCTCGGCGCCGGAACCGACTACACCGTGTTCCTGATCAGCCGATACCACGAGCAGCGCCGCGCCCAAGTACCCGCCGATCAGGCC
>CAXEZH010000323.1:0-7518 GCA_964000695.1 uncultured Mycolicibacterium sp.
CGCCGAGTCGAAACGCCCCGACCTCAATTCCTTCCTGGGTCTGCACTATCCATCCACCGACATTCCCGCCCAGGCGCGTGCGCTGTACGAGAAGAACTGGATTCGGCTCATCTCCGACGTCGACTACACGCCGGCGCCTTTGATCCCGGGGACCGATTCGGCGACCGGCCTGCCGCTGGATCTGACCTATGCCACGCTGCGCAGCGTCTCACCGATCCACATCGAGTACCTGAAGAACATGGGTGTGCGCGCCTCGATGTCGATCTCGCTGCTGCGGCACGGACAGTTGTGGGGGCTCATCGCGTGCCACCATTATTCGGGTCCGCACCTGCCGCCGTTCGGCAGCCGAGCCGCCGCCGAGTTCCTGGGCTCGACGCTGTCGTTGCGTCTGGTCGACCAGTACGAGGAAGACCAGCTGCAGAGACGGCTGGCCGCGCAGGAGGTCCTGGGCGAGTTGATCGTCGCGACGCTCGACGACGACACCCCGTTGGTCTCGACGCTGCTGGACGCGCCGGGCCTGCTCGACCTGGTGCCCGCCGACGGTGTCGTCGTCGAGCTCGAGGGCCAGACCGTGGCACGCGGCATGGTTCCCCCCCAGGACGCAGTGGAGGGCGTCGTTGCGTGGGCGCGCACGAGGCACGACGAGATCACCGCCACCGACCGGCTGGCCGACGAGTTGCCCGACCTCGACCTGGATCCGGGCGTGGCCGCCGGCACGCTGGTGCTCGACCTGCCCGACGGTCAATACGTGGCCTGGTTCCGGCGTGAGGTGCTGCGCTCGGTGGATTGGGGTGGAGACCCCCACAACAAGGCCATCGCGGTCGCCGAAGGGGACGAGGTACGGCTGAGCCCGCGCAAGTCGTTCGAGCGGTGGCGGGAAACCGTGCGGCGCCGCGGTGAACCCTGGACGCCCAGTGAGACCGAGTCCGCATCGGCGCTGCGCCGCCATCTGGTGGAATCGCTGTATAGGCGTACCCGGGGCGCGCTTCGGGTGGCTGAGGTCATGCATCGCAGCCTGATGCCGCAGTCGATTCCCACGCTCGCGAACTGGCAGCTGTCTGCGCAGTACGAGCCCGCCGCAGGCGGGCGTGTCGGCGGCGACTGGTACGACGCGTTCGAACTCCCCGACGGCCGGCTGATCATGCTGCTCGGCGACGTCGCCGGCCATGGCATCACGGTGGCGGGGACGATGGCCCAGCTGCGAAACGCGTTGCGCGCGCAGCTGTTCACCGGCGCGACGCCGGCCGAGGCGCTGCACCAACTCAACGAGTTCTGCCTGCACATGCTGCCCGGGGTGTTCGCGACGGTGATCGTGGCCCGCGTCGACCTGGACACCGGTGAGGTGGAGGCCGCGTCCGCCGGTCACCTGATGCCGTATCTGACCAGCTCCGGTCAGGCGCGGCAGGCGTCCGTCCGGTTGTCGCCGCCCATCGGCGCACGCGGGGCGAACTACCGGCTCAGCACGTTCGCCATCGAACACGGGCACGGTCTGGTGATGTTCTCCGACGGTCTGGTCGAGCGGCGCGGCGAAGCAATCGACGACGGAATCGACCGGTTGGCAAGAACTCTCGGCAGGTCCGGGGACACCCCGGCGACGCTGATCTGGGACAGCACCCGCACCGACAACAGCGACGACGACATCACCATCATCACACTGCAGCGCCGGTGACGGCCGCCTCCCCGCACACCGGGGAGACGGCCGCGGCGTCCGACAGCGGTCAGGCCGGGTTGAACAGCCTCGGCTCCAGCCACGCACCGGTCCTGGCGTGCCGCAACGCTTTCGCGCCGGCCAAGACGGCCAGGTCGGCCAAGGGCTCGAGCGCGATCACGGCGAGATAGGCCACCCCGAAGGTGGCGATACTGCCGAGGGTCGCCACCGAGAATCCCTCACCGTAGAGCGCCCAGAACGTCACCCACGACACGATGCCGGCCTGATAGGTCGTCGACAACGCCAGCACCTGGCGGTATTTCAGATCGACGTAGGCGGTGTCCGGCGCGATCGTGCGCTGAGCGACGTACTGCAGCGCGAACAGCGGCACCAGCAACGTGGTGACGTTCATGCCGTACTGCGGCAGGTCGAAGGGCGCGACCAGGACGCCCTGCAGCAGCAGACCGGCGGCAAGCCCGAAGGCTGCCGGAGCCGCACCGAACAGCAGGAACAAGGTGGAGCCGAGGATCAGGTGCACCTCGGAAACCCCGACCGGGAAGTGCGGGAACACCTGGAAGAAGACCAGGGTCAGCGCCGTCGTCGCGAAGGCGCCGAACACCAGTGACGCTGCGCCCCGCTCCTTGACGTGCTTCCACGCCGCGGTCAGTGCATAGGCGCCGACACCGCCGGCGGTGAGGTAACTCAGGACGATCTTGGAACCTTCGACGATTCCGGGTTCGATGTGCATCGCTGTTCCTTCGTGTGGTGGGAGGTCAGTGGTCGTGCTCGGCTGCGGCGTGGCCGCCGTCGTCGACGGCGACCGGCAGATGAAGGATTCCGTGTTCGTCGACAACGGATTCCAGCGCGGCGACCCAGTGGTCGTAGTACTCCCACTCGCCGCGGGTGTCGCCGGGGGCTTGTTCCCAGGCCCCGATCGTGTCGATCAGGCTCTGCTGGAACTCGCTCCACGGATAGTGCCCGAACTCGGACAGCGCCAGCGCCAGCCCGAAAGCCCGCCGCTGCCACTCGTGGTCGAACTGGGGTGCCGCCTGGTCGGCGGTGCAGGTGCTGTGCAGTTTCATGCCTGCCCCGCCAACGCGACGCCCATCATCGATTCGGTGGTCACCAGATCCATCAGCTGCTCGTCGGTGAAATCGTCGGTGCCCGACGGGCGTTCCGGAATGACGAACCACCGGGAGTGGCCGCTGGAATCCCAGACCTTGATCTCGGTGTCGTCGGGCAACTCGACCCCGACTTCGGCGAGCACGGTTCGTGGCTCGCGCGCGGCGCGGGCCCGGAACACCGGGTCTTTGTACCAGTAGGGCGGCAGACCGAGCACGGGCCACGGGAAGCACGAGCACAGCGTGCATATCACCAGGTTGTGCACACCGGGGCCGTTGGCGACCGCCTGCAGGTGTTCGCCCTCGGCGCCGGCCATGCCCTCGGGCAGTTCCAACTCCGCGATCGCCGCGGGAGTGTCGCCGACGACGCGCGCGGCGAAGTCCGGGTCGGTCCAGGCTTTCACGACGATCTTCTTCCCGTTCAGGGGTGTCATCTCGGATTCGAAGTACGCCAGCACCTTGTCGACGGTGGCGCTGGTGATGACCCCTTTCTCGATCAACAGGCGCTCCAACGCGGAAACCTTGTCGGCGCTGGCCTGTTCACGATCGGACGGGTAGGCGAACTGGTCGGTCACTGGATCTCCTCGGCGGGTTGAAGGTAGGCCTCGAACAGCTCGGCGTACAGGGTGTTGGCCCCTGGCTCGGCACGAACCCCCCAGAGTTCCCCGGGGGTGAATTCGACGATGTAGATCGGCATGGGATCGCCGATGCCGTCACCGGTGTGCACGAAGTAGCCGTAATCGCCTTCGAAGATGCGTGTCACCGTGCCGACCCGGTCCCGCAGGTAACCGGGCAGCCGGGTGTGGTCGCCGGCCGGGACGTCGGCGATGCGCACGGCGTCCCCGACCGCGAACTTCGGGTGCGCGGCATCGCGGCGCGGGCTGTCGCCGCGACGCAGGTAGTCGATCACCTGATCATCGATGGCTGTGTCACCACCCTCGGCTGACCAGGACTCACCTACCCTGGTCGCGATCTCGTCCTCGGTGACGTAGCCGTTGTCGATGAAGAACTGGGTGATCCCGCCGAGCCACTTCTCGTAGTAACGGAACTTGAAGTAGTCGAACGGGTTCATGCCCTCCGCGCCGGTGCGCAAGCTCGCCCACGTCCATTCGTCCCGGAAAGCCGTGGGTACGTCGGCGATCGGGTACTCGGGCAACGCGGACCCCAGATGGTTGCTCAGCCCCATCATCGCGACGTGGATGCCGAAGATCCGTTTCTCCCACTCCTCGACGAAGACCCGCTTCTCGAGGCTCAGCGGTTCGGGAAGCCCCTCCAGCCCGCCCAGGTAATGCTGCAACTTCATGCGGTGGCACCTTTCGTGTCGGGGCGCTGCGCCGGCGCCGTCTTGGTCATCACGTTCGCCAGGTATTCCGAGGCGATGCCGAACGTCGCGCCCAGCACACAGGCGCACGCTGCGACCAGGCCTGGATGGGAGATGCTGGTCTCGTGGACCAGCGCCCCGGTCCCGGCCACGGTCGACACCGTGGAGGCGAAGCCGACCACCACCGCCGGCGTGGTCGACAGCAGACCGACCCAGGACGCCTGGACCATCAGCGCGCTCCCGACGCCCACTGCGATGGCGGTGGCGGTCAGGCTGCCGCCGAGCAGGTATGCGGCGTAGAGGCTGGCCACGGCGATGACGACGCCGACCAGGTTGGAGGCCACCGAGCGCACCCAACCCGCCGGGCCGCCGCCGACGAAGAAGAACGATGCCCATGCCAGGAACACCACCCAGATCGGCACCGTGATCACGGTGGCGGTGAACGCCACCGCCACGCCACCGAGGACGCCGATGCTCAGCGTCAACGCAGATCGCGAATCCATGAAGTTGCACCTCGTTCGGTTGTCTGTCCGGTGTGCCCAACGCCGCGTGCCGGCGCTGGATCCGGGAACCACGTTGAGCGCGAGGTGTTTCCGAATGGTGAACGAGGCTTTTCGGTTGTTCACGAGGGTGGACATCTCGTGCGCAGAAGCAGACATCGCAGATCTGGGCGGACCAAGACGGACAGAACAGGCGAAAATCCGGACATCGGCGCGCGCGACGATGCGGACGCGCCAACCATGATTCAATGTGCCACAACCGCCGCCCGCGCCGCATCGCGGTGCTGGTGTTCGACGGCGTACGCACCCTGGATGTGACCGGTCCGCTGGAGGTTTTCGACGTCGCTCGCACAATCGGTTGTGCGTACACGGTCGCGTTGTACTCGTGCGGTACGTCGCGCAGCGTCCGATGTTCGTCGGGACTGTCGTTCGAGACGCTCTCCGCTGCTGAGTTACCCCCAGAGGTCGACACCCTGCTGATACCCGGCGCGACGGCCCTCGTCAACGACGGTGTCCCCCACGACCTGCAGCAATTGATCCGCGCGCATGCGCCGGCAGTGCGGCGGGTGGCCTCGGTCTGCGCCGGGGCCTTCGCACTCGGCGCGGCGGGCTTGCTGGAGGGGCGCCGTGCCACCACCCACTGGCGTCACCTCGACACTTTCGCGGCCCGCCACCCGACGACCGTCGTGGAGCGGGATTCGGTGTACACCCGCGACGGGGAGCTGTGGACGTCGGCGGGCGTCGCGGCCGGCATCGACCTCGCACTGGCGCTCGTGGCCGACGACCACGGCTCCGGCGCCGCACACCAGATCGCCAAAGAGTTGGTGATCCTGGGCCGGCGAATGGAGGGCCATCCCCAGATCTCCGTTGCCGCACGAACACCCAGACCCCAACACCCCGAACTGGAACGTCTGATGGCCACGGTGAACGCCGACCCGGCCGGACGCTATGACCTCGACACCGTCGCCGCCCAAGTGGGTTTGAGTGCACGGCATCTCGCCAGAGTCTTCAAAGCCCAGGTCGGCATGTCGCTGCGCCAGTACGTTCACGAGGTCCGGCTGGAGAACGCGGTGGGACTCGTGCTCGCCGGAGAGTCCTTCCATGCGGCGTCTCAGCGCAGCGGCCTGCGCTACGGCGCCCAGGTGCGTGAATATCTCGCTACGCACTGCGCGCGGCCGGTTCGCGCACGCGAATCACTGGTCGATTCCGGTGGTGCGGAAGCGGTTCCGGTATACCCCGGGTGAGACCCCCAGATTGCGGCGGAACGTGCGCCGCAACGTGTCCGACGTGCCGAACCCGGCGCGGCGGGCCACCGCGTCCTGGCTGTGATCGCTGGTCGCGAGCAGCACCTTGGCGGCTTCGAGCCGCGCCTTCTCGACGAAGCGGGCCGGTGTGATCCCGACCTGGTCGCGGAACATCCGCACCAGGTGACGCTCGCTGACCACCGCCCGACCGGCCATCGCGGCCGTCGAATGGTCGGCGCCGGGGTCGGCGATGACCGAGTCCAGGATGTCGCGGAGACCGCCGGAGACCGGCCGGGCCGCCTCGGCCCATACGCTGAACTGAGCCTGACCGCCGGGCCGCTGCAGGAACACCACCATCCACCGGGCCACCCGGCGGGCCACGTTCGGACCGTAGTCACTTTCCACGAGGGCAAGCGCGAGGTCGATGCCCGCGGTGATGCCGGCCCCGGTGATGTAGCGCCCATCCTGGACGAACAGTGAGTCGGGATCCACCTCGACCTGGGGGTAGCTGCGGCCGAGCGTCTGGCAGTGCGCCCAGTGCGTGGTGGCCCGGCGCCCGTCGAGCAGTCCCAGCGCGGCGAGCACGAAAGATCCCGTGCACACCGACGCCACCCTGCGCGCTCGCGGGGCCAACTCGGCCACCATCTTCATCGCGTCCGGCACGCAGTCCGGCGTCGGCTCCTCGGGGATGTCGTGCAGGCCGGGGGTGAAGGTGAAGTCCGCCGGAACCCCGCCGGGCACCAGCAGCGTGTCGATCTCGCGGGGCACCTCGGCCAGCGCGACGTCGACATCGAGCTTCGCGTAGGCCGTGGTGCCCACCGGCTGCCCGGTCGGCGAGGCGAGCAGCACCCGGTAGTTCGCCCCGAAGTCGTTGGCGCGGGCGAAGATCTCCAGCGGTGCCGCGACATCCTGCAGCGTCACCTTGTTGTAGAGCGCGAAGACGACGGTGCGGGCCGCCGACCTTGTCTCCGGTCCGCTGCGACCATGTCTGAAATCGTCGGCCATGTGTCCCGAATTGCCTTTCCCTGGCCCCCGCTTCGTCGCATTAGGGTCGGCGGTGACGTCACAGCATCGCCGCCGAAACGGCCGAGCCGACACCGATTCGGTGCGCTGGAACTGCCTGCGATATCCGAACGCTAACCCAGTGCGTCGTCACTGTCGCGGGCAATCCGTTAACACGATGTTGCGGGTACCGGGACACCGATGGCCAGCAGTTTGGCAAGCCTGCTCTTGCTAGCCGGGCAGGCTCGGCGCTGGCTACCGTGACGCCGTGACCACACCGTCCCATCCTGCCGAGCCGCACACCGGCTCGGTGGCCTCCAAACTCAACTGGCTGCGCGCCGGGGTTCTCGGCGCCAACGACGGCATCGTGTCGACCGCAGGCATCGTGGTCGGCGTGGCAGCGGCGACCGCCGAGCGCGGCCCGATCCTGACCGCGGGCATCGCCGGCCTCGCCGCGGGAGCGGTGTCGATGGCACTCGGCGAATACGTCTCGGTCAGCACCCAGCGTGACACCGAGAAGGCGCTGCTGAGCAAGGAACGCCGAGAGCTTCGGGACGACCCTGACGCCGAACTCGACGAGCTGGCGGCGCTCTACGAGGGCAAGGGGCTATCGCGCAGCACGGCGCGTACCGTCGCCCGGGAGCTCACCGCGCGCGACGCCTTCGCCGCACATGCCGAGATC
>CAXEZH010000324.1:0-9289 GCA_964000695.1 uncultured Mycolicibacterium sp.
GAACCCAGCCGGGACCACCACCTCTTTCTCCTCGGTGGCAAACCCGCACCCAGCCTCTTCGCAGGTCGCTGTCTGGCGCCCCAACTCGCTTCTTTGGTATTCCTGGTGTGTGCGGTCCGCGATGAGTGGCTCCGGCCCGGTCGCGGCGAGGTCGGCCTGCCCCAGCGGTGCCCCGTAGTCCGTGCAGGTCTTGGGAGACCGCCTCCGCCGACGGACCGCTGTACCGAAACGGATGAGACGACGTGGGCGGTGTGATGAGCGACTCGTACACGGAACGCGACATTCATGCGCAGATCGCGCGATTGGCGCGCGAGCTGCATTCGTACGAACATTCCGGCAAGACGATCGACACGTTGCTGCTTGCGGTCACCCGGCAGGCGGTCGACATGCTCGACGAGGTCGATCACGCGGGGGTCACCCTCGTCGATCGCCGCGGTCGGGTGCGCTCGACCGCGGCGACCGGTCCCGTTCCGACCCGGATCGACGAGCTGCAGGGCACCCACCAGCAGGGGCCCTGCCTACAGACGATCCGCGAACACACGACGGTACGGGTGAAGGATTTCGGTTCCGAAACGCGCTGGCCCTCGTTCGTCGAGGATCTGATCGTCCAGACGCCGGTGCGGTCGGCCCTGTCGGTGCTGCTCTACACCGAGGATTCCGAACTCGGCGCGCTGAACCTCTATGCCGAGGAGGCCGGGGTGTTCGACGACAGCGTCGAGGACATGGCTGTCGCGCTGGGCGCCCATGCGGCGATCGCGCTGTCGGCGGCCGGTCGGTCCGAACAGTTCCACAGCGCGCTGTTCACCCGCGACGTCATCGGGCAGGCCAAGGGAATCATCATGGAGCGCTACAGGATCGGTGCCGGCGCGGCGTTCGAGCTTCTCACCCGGCTGTCGCAGGACACCAACACGCCGCTGGCGCAGATCGCGCAAGAGCTGGTCCAGGCGGACTTCCCGCCGGCCGATTCCTGAGGCGCCGACCTTTCCGCGCTAATTGGCGACACCCAGTCGGCGCCGCAACCACTTCGGGGTGGGCGCCGAACCGATGTGACAGCAACAACATCGCGAAGCGTGACGGTGCACGTCGGCAGTTCTCGGCAGCGACCTCGCTGAGACGTACGAAATGTCCTGTTGCGCCGCAGAAATGGATGAACACAGAGTCGTGTGGCGCTGCGGATCGTTCGTTTCCGGTCTGCCGCCGGCCGGCGGGCTTTCCCTGTCGGCTCTTCGCGAGCTCGAAACCGCATCCGATCAGCGGTACCGAACGTCGACGTTCGTCGGTGGCGCCGAGGCGCGTCCCGGCGCCACCGACGTCGTCAACTCCGGTGCGGCACGAACTCCTGGGCCTTGGTCTTGGCGCCCTGCATCATCAGGTGGAAGGCGTTCGGGTCGCCCTTGAGGATGGATTCGGTGAGCTCCTTGGCCTGCTCGAAGGTCGCATGCGGCGGGATCGGTGGCACCGCGGGGTCGCAGCGGATGTCGAGCAGCACCGGGCCGTCGGCGCCCAGCGCCTCGTCCCAGGCGGGTCCGACACCGTCCTCGGTGTCGACGGCCACCGCGTGCAGGCCCATCGCCCGCGCCACGGCGGCGTAGGACACGTCCGGCAGGCTCTGCGATTCCTCGAATTTGGGCGCCCCGCCCATGGCCCGCAACTCCCAGGTCACCTGGTTGAGGTCGTTGTTGTGGAACACGCACACGATCAGGCGCTTGTCCGGCCACAGTTCGGCGTAGCGCCGGATCGTCAGCAACTCGGCCAATCCGTTCATCTGCATCGCACCGTCGCCGACCAGCGCGATGACGGGCCGGTCCGGATGGGCGAACTTGGCCCCGATCGCGTAAGGCACGCCGGGGCCCATGGTGGCCAGCGTGCCTGACAGCGAACCGCGCATACCTTCCTTGAACTTGAGCATGCGGGCGTACCAGTTGGTCGACGACCCGGAGTCGGCGGTGATGATCGCGTTGGACGGCAGCCGCTCGGACAACTCCCAGGCGATCCGCATCGGATTCACCGGCTTGGCCGACAGCATCGCCTGGCGCTCCATGGTGCCCCACCACCGCGTCACGTTCTTCTCGATCTTCTCCTGCCAGGACCGATCCTGCTTGCGCTCCAGCAGCGGGATCAGCGCGTCGAGTGCGGTGGCGGCGTCGGCGACCATGTTGAGTTCGGTCGGGTAGCGCATCCCGATCAACGTGCCGTCGATGTCGATGTGAATCGCGCGCGCCTGACCGAACTGCGGCATGAACTGGGTGTAGGGAAAATTCGAGCCGACGATCAGCAGCGTGTCGCAGCCCATCATCATCTCGTAGCTCGGCCGGGTGCCGAGCAACCCGATGGCCCCGGTGACGTAGGGGACGTCGTCGGGCAGCACGTCCTTGCCGAGAAGGGCCTTGGCGACGCCGGCGCCGGTGAGCTCGGCGACCTGACGGACCTGGTCGGCGGCCCCGCGGGCACCCTGCCCGATCAGTATCGCCACTTTCTCACCGGCGTTGAGGATTTCGGCGGCCTGGCTCACCTGGTCCGGTCGCGGAGCCAGCATCGGGCTGACGATGCTCGGATCACTCGACGGCACCTGTTTGAAGGCGTGCGCAGGCGGCTCGTAGGGTTCCTCCTGCAGATCCGACGGGATGATGAGTGCCGTGGGGGCGCGCCGCGTGATCGCGGTGCGCATCGCCCGGTCCAGTGCGTTGGGCAGCTGACTGGAGACGTTGACCTCGACCAGGTAATCGCTGGCGACGTCCTTGTACAACGCCTGCAGATCCACCTCCTGCTGGTAGCTGCCGCCCATCGCGCTCCGTTCGGTCTGACCGACGATCGCCACGACCGGGACGTGGTCCAGCTTGGCGTCGTAGAGCCCGTTGAGCAGATGGATTGCGCCCGGTCCGGACGTCGCCATGCACACCCCGACCTTTCCGGAGAACTTGGCGTACCCAGTGGCCTGGAATGCGGCCATCTCCTCGTGACGGGCCTGCACGAATCGCGGCTGGTTGTCCGAGCGGCCGAAAGCTGCGACGAGCCCGTTGATTCCGTCACCGGGATAGGTGAAGACCTGCTCAACGTCCCACTCCCGCAAGCGCTTCAGCACGAAATCGGCAACATCGGTAGCCATGTTTCTCCTTCTCCGTCCTGGGCACACCATCCGGCGTGCCGCCTTTGCCTGAGGCGCGGGTACCCGAGGCAAAGGCCGCGAAACTCGAGCAAGGAGAACGCCGCCGATGACAGTCGTAGAACATCCAGCAAACCCACAGCGACAGCTCGACGAGCTGAAGAACGCCTTGCGCAAAGCTGTGGACGGTGAGGTCAGATTCGATCTGGGAGCCAGGGCCACCTACTCCACCGATGCCTCCAACTACCGCCAGATTCCCCTCGGTGTCGTCGTCCCCCGCACCCCTGAGGCCGCGGCCAACGCGATAGCGGTCTGCCACGACCACGACGTTCCGGTGTTCTCGAGAGGCGGTGGCACCAGCCTGGCGGGGGAGACCTGCAACGTCGCGGTGGTCCTGGACTGGAGCAAGTACTGCACCCGCGTGCTGTCGGTCGACGCGCAGGCGGGTGTCGCCACCGTGGAGCCCGGTATCAAGCTCGATGAACTCAACGATGCGCTGGCCGAATCGGGATGGATGGTCGGACCGAAACCGGCCACCCACGTCAGCTGCACCATCGGCGGGATGATCGGGAACAACTCCTGCGGGTCGACCGCACAGGCGTACGGGAAGATGGTCGATTCGATTCGGCGCATGGAAGTGCTGACCTACGACGGCGTCCGCATGTGGGTGGGCCCCACCGACGACGAAGAGTATGCACGCATCGTCGCCGAGGGCGATCGGCGCGGTGAGATCTATCGGGCGTTGCGCCGGCTGCGCGACCACTACGGCGATGAGGTGCGCGCCCGCTATCCCGACATCCCGCGCCGCGTCTCCGGGTACAACCTCGATTCGCTGCTGCCCGAGTCGGGCTTCGACATCGCCAAACTACTCGTCGGCAGCGAGAGCACACTGGTCACAGTGCTGCGGGCCGAGATAGGCCTGGTGCGGGTGCCCAAGGCGCACGTGGCGGTGCTGCTCGGCTTTCCCGACATCGAGAGCGCCGCCGACGCGGTACCCGCCGTGCTGGAACACGATCCGGCCGCGTTGGAGGGAATGGATTACCGGCTAACCGAGCTCGAACACAGTCAGCACATGGCCCAAGGCGCCCTCGAGGAGTTGCCGGAGGGCCGAGCCTGGCTGCTGGTGCAGTTCAACGGTGACGATGTCGACGACGCTGCCGGATCGGCCGAAGCCATGGTCGAACATCTGCGCCGCGACGGTCTGACAGACCGCGCCAAGGTGATCCGTGACCCCGCCGACCAGAAGCGGGTGTGGGCCGCTCGCGAGGGCGGCCTGGGCGCCACCGCCCACCCGCCCGGTGGACCCGACACCCACCCGGGTTGGGAGGACGCCGCGGTGCCCCCCGACCGGGTCGGCGACTATCTGCGTGACTTCGGCGAGCTCCTCGACCGGTTCGGATACCAGGGCGCCTCACAGTACGGACATTTCGGGCATGGCTGCATCCACACCCGTATCCCGTTCGACCTGAAGTCCGCCGCAGGAATCCAGCGCTTCCGTGAGTTCGTCACCGCGGCAGCGCATCTGGTGACCGAGTACGGTGGGTCCCTCTCGGGTGAGCACGGTGACGGGCAGGCCCGCGGTGAGTTGCTGTCGATCATGTTCGGCGAAGACGTGGTCACCGCGTTCGAAGAGCTCAAACGCATCTTCGACCCCACCAACCGGATGAACCCGGGAAAAGTGGTGTTCCCGAACCGGCTGGACGAGAACCTGCGGTGGGGTGCGGACTACCGGCCCGCCGAGCCCGCCACCCATTTCGCCTACCCCGACGACGGCCACTGGTTCAGCATCGCCGCCGACCGCTGCGTCGGTGTCGGCAAGTGTCGCGGTGACGAATCCGGGGTCATGTGCCCGAGCTATCGCGCCACCGGCGAGGAGGAACACTCCACGCGCGGCCGTGCCCGTCTGCTGTTCGAGATGCTCGAAGGTGACGTCATCACCGACGGCTGGCAATCCACCGAGGTGCGCGATGCGCTCGATCTGTGCCTGGCCTGCAAGGGCTGCCGCAGCGACTGCCCGGTGAACGTGGACATGGCGACCTACAAGGCGGAGTTCCTGTCCCACCACTACAAGCGGCGGCTGCGGCCGCTGGCGCACTATTCGATGGGGTGGCTGCCGCTACTGTCCCGGGCGGCGATGATCGCGCCGCGTCCGATCAACATGCTCGCCCATACCCCCGGTGTGCAGGCGTTGCTCAAGCGGGCCGGAGGAATAGACAGCCACCGCGACATTCCCCGATTCGCCCGCCGACGGTTCACCTCGTGGTTCGCGCGGCGCGGTGACCGGCCACACACTGCCGACCGCGGCCCCGTCGTCCTGTGGCCGGACACCTTCACGAACAACTTCGACACCGACATCGCGCGTGCCGCGCTGACCGTTCTCGAGGACGCCGGGTTCGAGGTGCGTGTTCCGGAACAGGCGGTCTGCTGCGGACTGACGTGGATCTCGACCGGTCAGCTCGACGCCGCCAAACATGTCGCCCGCCGAACCCTCGAGGTGCTGAAGCCGGCTCTGCGCGAGAGCATCCCGGTGGTTGTCCTGGAGCCGAGCTGCGCGGCGGTGTTCCGCGCTGATCTCCCCGAACTGATGCACGGCGACGAAGACGTGCACCGGCTGGCGTCGCTGACCCGCACGCTGGGCGAAGTGTTGCGCGAACGTGCTCCCGACTGGCGGCCGGGAGGCACCGACCAGGCTGGGTCAGCGCTGGTGCAACCGCACTGCCACCAGCATGCGATCCTCGGTACCGGCGCCGACGTCGACGCACTGGGAACGGCCGGGGTGGACGGCGAGCTGCTCGATGCCGGATGTTGCGGCTTGGCAGGCAATTTCGGATTCGAGAAGGGCCACTACGACGTCTCGGTGGCGTGCGCCGAGGACAAGCTGATGCCGGCGGTGCGTAGCGCTCCACCGGACAAGACCATCGTCGCCGACGGCTTCAGCTGCCGGACGCAGATCAGCCATCTCGACCGCAGTCGCGCCCCGGTGCACACCGCGCAGGTACTCGCCGCAGCTCTGTCTGCCTCGAACGCCGGGGCCGAGCAGCACCACGGCCGGCGGCGGGGACTCTCGAAAGCCGGGCCGGCGATGGCAGGTCTGGCCGGGGTGGGCCTGCTCACCGCCGGCTTGGCGGCGGTGCGGAGGCGGCAATGACGTCGGCCCGGATAACGCCGACCACGATGTCGTCGCGCGGTCCGAGCATCGACGACGTGCAGGTCGATGTGTTCCGTTTCCCCACACCGGGCCCGGAAGCCGACGGGACGCTCGAGTGGGACGCCACCACCGCCGTCACGGTGCGGGTGTACGCCGGGGAGGTAACAGGATTGGGGTGGACCTACAGCAGCCCGGCGGCGGCCACCGTCATCTCGTCGCACTTCACACCGCTTTTGAAAGGCCGTGCGGCTCACGACGTGCTCGCGGCCCGGGCAGCGATGCAAGCCAAGAGCCGCAACTTCGGCATCGGCGGGCTGGCGATGCAGGCGATCAGCGCCGTCGATGTCGCGTTGTGGGATCTCAAGGCGGGGTTGTTCGACGTTCCTTTGCCGGAGTTGCTGGGAACGTGTCGAGACAGGGTGCCGGTCTACGGCTCCGGTGGATTCGTCAGCTCCGACGACGCGGAGCTGTCCCGTGACGTGGCGGCGTGGAGAGCCGCTGGGTGCCGTGCGATGAAGATCAAGATCGGGCGCGACCGCGGTGCCCGCCCCGACTGGGATGTCAACCGGGTGAGGCTCTTTCGTGAGCTGGCGGGAGAGGACGTCGAGCTGATGGTCGACGCCAACGGTGCCTACCGCGGTGGTGAGGCGATCCGGGTGGGGACCGAACTGGAGCGCTGGAACGTGCGCTGGTTCGAGGAGCCCGTCAGCAGCGACGACATCGGCGGCCTTGCTCTCGCCCGCTCGGCTCTGCGGTGTGATGTCGCGGCGGGGGAGTACGTCAGCACGCCCTACGACGCCGAACGGCTTGCCTCGGTGGTGGACTGTCTGCAGGTCGACGCGACGAGGTGCGGTGGCTACACCGGCTTTCTGCAGATGGCCGCGATCGCGTCGGCGCACAACCTCGAGATCTCGGCTCACTGCGCGCCGGCGTTGCACGCGCCTGTGGCTGCCGCGGTGCCCAACCTGCGTCATGTGGAGTGGTTCAACGATCACGTGCGGCTCGAGCCGGTGTTGCTCGACGGGGTGGCGCCGGCCGACGGCGGTGCGATGATGGTGCCGCGTGAGCGCCCCGGGCACGGCATGTCGCTGTCCGGTGAGGCCGAGCGCTACCGCAGCGACCCCGGGTCCGGCTGAGTCGCCACCGCGTCGCCGCCGGATCGGCTGCGCCGCGCGAACACCGAAACCGACCCCTTCGCTTCGTACAGTGCGAGTTCGACGTCTGCGGCGTCCCGGTATCCGTGCTGGCGCAGGATGGCATCGAGGTCGCTGCGGGTGATGCCCGCACGCTTCAAGTTGGCGTTATCGACTGCCCCGTCGCGGACCAGGACCCGCACCGGCGGATCGACCAGCCGTCGGAACCAGCCGAAAAAGCGCAGCCGAGCCGTCACCCCGTGCGCGGCGAGCAGCGTCAGCAGTGCGGCCGCGCCGGTCGACCACGAGGTGTCGGCGGCGGTGGCGACACGTCCGACGATCGCACCCACGGCCACCGCGGTCACCCAGTCGAACGGCGTGAACTCGGCGATGGTCCGGCGCTGGGCGAACCGGAAGGCGACCGCGGCGGTCAGGAAGAGCGCGAGCGACTTCGCCACCGTGAACAGCGGTGTCTGCCATCCGTCGAACAGTTCGTGGAGCATGGGCGTTCCTTCCTAGCCGGGTCGCGGCCGCTCGGGTCGAGCCGGCCCGGTGGGGGCGGGGTTGGGCAGATCGTCGGGCGGCTCGACGCGCAGCAGCTTCGCGACGGGAACGTCGGTGGTGGAATGCAGCACGATCGACAGGGCGATGGTGGCTGCGACGATGTCGAAGACCGTCTGGCTTTCGGGGATACCGGATTGCAGGACGAGCAGCCCGTACACCACGGACGCGAACCCCTTGGGGCCGAACCACGCCGCGGTGAGCCGTTCCCGGGCCGGCAGACGCGTCCACAGCAGCGACAGCAACAGCGCGGCCGGCCGTACCAACAGGATCGCGATGACCGGTAGCAGCCACTGGACCCAGGTCAAGTTCGCCAACCGCTCCGGGGTGATCAGCGCACCGAAGACCAACAGCGCCGCGAACTTTGTCAGCTCGGAGACCAGATCACCGAACGATTCGAAGTTCTCGGCGGCCACATGGTCGAGCGTCGCCAGCGTCGAACCGGCCGCAAAGGCCGCCAGGTAGGGGTTGGCGTGGGTGAGGTGGCACGTCGCGTAGACCACGACCGCGATCGCCGTGGGACCCAACGGCTGCAGGCGTGGTTCGGCGGTGAACAGGCGCAACCGCCACAACAGCGCCACCGCGCCGGCGATGACGGCTCCGACCACCAGGCCCAGGGCCAGTTCGCCGGCGACATCGAGGGGATGGGTGTCGGCGTGCCGAGCCGTGGCCAGCAGTATCAGCACTACGGGCAGCGCCAGCCCGTCGTTGAGGCCGGACTCGACGTTGAGCAGCCGGCGCAGCCGTAGCGGAACGTCGGACCGACCCACCAGCGCCGAGGCAAACACCGGGTCGGTGGGGGACAGCACCGCACCGATGAGAAACGCGGTGACCCAGTCCAGCCCCAGCAGGAAGTGGGCTGGAACCGCGATCCCGATCATGGTCAACGGCATCCCGAGCCCCAGCGCCCGGCCGGACAGCCGCCAGTTCTCGCGTAGCGCGGGCAGACTCGCCCGTTGACCGTCGGTGAACAACACGGTGAACAGCGCCAGATCGGCCAGCGCGTTCACGATCGGGTCACCGGCATGGATGTTGTCCACACCGAATCCGCCGGGGCCCAGCAGCGCACCAGCGATGAGGAACATCAAAGCCGTGGACAGCACGGTGCGCGCGGCCAGACCCGACAACGACACGCTGATCAGCAGGACCACACCGAAAGCCAGGACCAGAGCCATACCGGGCTACGTACCCAGCTCGCCGGAACGCATTCGGTGGAAAAGCCGCCCCTCAGCTACGCACGTTGGGTTCTGCTCGGGTCACGTCCTTGTCGGCGGGTCCGTGCGCGCGGGCGACATGGGCCTCGCGGCGCATGCGTCCGACCATGTGGGGGTAGTGCAGTTCGAA
>CAXEZH010000325.1:0-3362 GCA_964000695.1 uncultured Mycolicibacterium sp.
CGAGCGGGTCCCGCTCGGACTGCGGACGTCGGTGCTGCGGGCACAAGTGGTGATGGGCCGAGACCTGGTGTTGCGGACGATGGCGTTTCAGGCCTGTTTCGTCTCCGCCGGTGCGGTCGCGGCCCGCTTCGGCGCGGCGGCTGTGGCAGCGCATCAGGTCGTCCTGCAGTTGTGGAATTTCCTTGCGCTGGTGCTCGATTCGCTGGCCATCGCGGCGCAGTCGTTGGTCGGTGCCGCCCTGGGGGCGGGTCAACTCACGCATGCGAAGTCGGTGGCCTGGCGGGTGACGGTGTTCTCGGCGGTCGCCGCGGCGGTGCTGGCCGCGGCGTTCGCACTGGGGTCGTCGGTGCTGCCGTCGGTGTTCACCGACGATCGCGCGGTGCTCGGCGAGATCAGTGTGCCGTGGTGGTTCCTGGTGGCGCAGTTACCGATCGCCGGGGTGGTGTTCGCGATCGACGGCGTGCTGCTCGGCGCCGGCGACGCGAGGTTCATGCGCACCGCGACGCTGGTCAGCGCGCTCGTCGGGTTCCTGCCGCTGATCTGGTTGTCGCTGGCGTTCGGCTGGGGGCTGCTGGGCATCTGGTCGGGCCTGACCACGTTCATGGTGCTGCGGCTGGTCTTCGTCGGCTGGCGGGTGTTGTCTGGCCGCTGGCTGGTCGCGGGCACTTGAGCCGTTGTTTCGCCGAGCGCGTCTGCACGGCGACACTCCGATATTGCCGTACTGCGGCGCGCGCTCGATCAGGACCGGCGCGCGCTCACTGCCCATACGGCCCGCTTGCCGGCCTGTGTCGTCGTGACGTCGACATCGACCAAGCCGGCCGATGAGCACAGCGCCGCAAAAGACTCGGCCTGCTGCGCGGTCCAGCCGTGGCTGGCATAACCCGTCGCCCCGGGTTCGGTCCGGCGCTCGATGGCCAGCAACCGGCCACCGGGGGCGAGCACGCGGCGGATCTCGGTGAGTGCGGTGGGGACGTCACGCCAGTGGTGCACCGTCGCCAATGCCCAGACGTGGGTGGCGCAGGCGTCGGCGACCGGGAGCGCTTCGGCGCTGCCCTCGGCCCAGGTGGCGGCCTTGTCCCGGGTGACGGTGCGTGCGACGCGCAACATCGCGGCAGACGGGTCGACACCGGTGGCCCGTGCGCCCCGCCGAACAGCCGCGCGTACAGCGTTGCCAGGTCCGCAGCCGATGTCGACGACGTGGTCGCCGGCCGCCGGGTTGGTCAGCTCGCCGGCCAGAGCGGCGCTGGCGCGGCCGGCAAGCAGGAACACCGCCGCGAACATCGTGCCGGTGAGTCCCGCGAACCCGGGATGATCGCCGTGATGGTTGACCGGCATCGGTGTGGTTTCGTCCATACGACGACCTTGCCGGTTCAAGTCGGCGTGAAGTCAAATGACGGCATGGACATGATCTCGATCGGCGAGGCCGCGACACGCTTGCAGATGGCGCCGTCGGCGTTGCGGTACTACGACGGGCGTGGCCTGGTGCGGCCCAAAGCCCGCCGAGCCGGTACCCGGATGTATGGAACGGAGGAGTTACGGCGACTGGCATTCCTGAAGATCGTTCACCGTCTGGGCGTTCCGCTCGACATCGCAGCAGCGGTGCTGGATGCACCCAGCGAGCACTGGCGCGAGTCCGTCCGCGATCAACTGGCCGACCTGGACCGCGTCATCGCCCAGGCGCGCGCCGCGCAGCAGTTCCTCAGCCACGCGCTGAACTGTCCTACCGATCACCCCGCGCGGGAGTGCGCGACGATGACCGGTGCGCTCGACCGGCTGGTCGACGGCATGAGCGTGGAAGAGTTGGCGGCCGAACAGATGTGATGACGCGCAGCGAGGGCGCGCATCTGCACGCGACACGCCGGCGCCTAGTGTGCAGACACGCGCCTTCGCGGTGCGAGACGGGGTCAGCGCACCTGGGAGCGGCCCCGTTCGATGACCGAGCCGCGGCTGGCGGCGATGTCGTCGCCGCTGGTGGACTTCATCCACTCCCGCGCCGACGCGGCCTCCATCCACAGCCCGGTGCTGTTCTGGGCCTCGTCGATCTGGTGATACGACGCCATCAGCGCGCGCACCGCCTTCTGGTTGTTGCCGACGATCGACGTCGCGATCCGGCGCGCGGTGTCGAGCAGCTCGGCGTGCGGGACGACCTGGGTCACCAGGCCGGTGCGCAGCGCCTCGTCCGCCGACAGATAGTCACCGGTCATGCTCATCCGCCGGGCCATGCCGACCCCGACCTTCTGCGGCAGCCGCACGGACAGACCCCAGGTCGGGAGCAGACCGACCCGGGCATGGGTGTCGGCGAAGCGCGCCTGGTCGGAGGCGATCAGGATGTCGCAGTACAGCGCGATCTCCAGGCCCCCGGTGACGGCTGCGCCGTTGATCGCGCCGATCACCGGCTTGGTCATCGGTGGCCATTTCGGGGAGATGTCGGGCAGCTCGGTGGTGTCGCCGAGTTCCTTCAGGTCCAGCCCGGCGCAGAACACCGGGTCGGCCCCGGTGAGGATGACGACGTCGACGCCGTCGTCGGTCTGGGCGTCCCGCAGTGCCGCGAACAGCCCGGTGCGCAGCGCCACCGACAGCGCGTTGCGGGCCCCGGGCCGATTCAGTGTCAGCGTGCGGATCCGGTCGGTGGTCTCGACCAGCAGGACATCGGACGTTTCGGTCATCCGCTCACCGTATCGACACCCGTCAAGCGCCTATCGTGGAGGTCATGTGCCGAAACATCACCGAGCTGCGCGGGCTGCAACCGGCAGCCACCGTCGTGGAGATCGAGGCCGCGGCGCGCCAGTACGTCCGCAAGGTCAGCGGCATCACCAAGCCGTCGGCGGCCAACGTCGACGCGTTCGAGACCGCGGTCGCCGAGGTGACCGCGACCACGGAGCGCTTGCTGGCCGGTCTGGCTCCACGCAGGCAGCCGCCGAAAACGGTTCCGCCGCTGCGCCGCCCGGAGGTCCGGGCGCGGCTCGGCCTGGCGTGACCGGGGAGGCGGGTCCGATCTCTGGGCCGGCGCTGACCCCGGCGCTCAAGGAATGGAGTGCCGCCATCCACGCACTGCTCGATGGCAGGCAGACGGTCCTGCTGCGCAAGGGCGGTATCCACGAGAAGCGGTTCGAGGTGGCCGCTTCGAGGTTCCTGCTCTTCCCGACGGTCGCACACAGCCACGCCGAGCGGGTGCGGCCCGAGCATCGGGACCTGCTGCAGGAGGCGGCGCGCGACAGCACCGACGACGAGGTGCTGGTGCGTGCCGGCGCCCGCGTGGTCGCCGCCGTCGAGGTCCGCCGGCCGGAGAACCTCGAACAGCTCGCGTCCTTGCACATCTGGCCCGACGAGTCGGTCCGCGCCGACCGGCTGGACTTTCGCCC
>CAXEZH010000326.1:0-20495 GCA_964000695.1 uncultured Mycolicibacterium sp.
GCAGGACGGATGCCCCAAGTGCGGCGCGCCGCAACGCTACCGCCCACCCACCTATGTGATCCCCGAGTTGGACCGATGTGCTCAACCGACCCTCGACCTCCTCGGGCAGCGGCGGCCTTGCGGCGCCGACCTGACCCGCATTCAGCCAGCTGATCACCCCCTGAGCCTCTCGATGGCGCGGACCCAGCGGCTCATCAACGCGCTGCTCGCAGGAAGACCAAGCCGGCTCCGCGTGTACGGCGCACGTCAACCGACACCACAGGACATGCTCACGGACGTGAAAACCCTTGCTCGTTACGTCTTCGCTATTCTCGGCGGCGCCGCGGACTCATCGCTGCGCTCCGACATTGCTCGTGTCGCCGGCGCAGGCCACACCAGCGCAGCGCGGGGCGCCGCCCGACCCACAATGCCCTCCGCCGCGGGCACAGCAAATGCCAGCGCCCTTGCCGCCGCGGTACTGGACGCGCACGACCCGACCGCCGCGCAGCACCTGCTCGCTAAGGTCATCCTCGCTGACGCCAAGTTCGAATCCCATGACGTGTACCACGACGAAGCGCTCACACCGCTCGCCCGTCTCATCTGTCAACGCGCCACCGAAGACGCCCGAGCAACGCTCAAGCTCCGACGGCGCTTCGACATCACCGCCGCCAAATCAACACAAAGCCGCAAGAAGAACCGTCTGGCCCGCGCCACCGCCCGCATCGACTCGATGTCACACCACTCCGGGACCCGGTGGTCTCGATGACGCCCACCGCAACCCGCCGGCCGCCCTGCGTGGTACGGATCCGATTCGGCCCCTGATGATTGATCCCTCGCTGCCGCGGATTGGAATGACCGAACTACGCCGCCAGTTCGGCCGAATACTCGATGAAGTGGAACGAGGACAGACCTTTGTCATCACCCGGCGCGGGCGCGAAATCGCGATGCTCCTCCCGGCCGAGGAATACCGCCGCATCAGCGGAGGCGGCTGATTGCGCGATGTCGTCCATCTGCTCTCGTCGCGCGAGATCGCGCGGTCTCTGACCAGCG
Source organism: uncultured Mycolicibacterium sp. (assembly GCA_964000695.1). Taxonomy (GTDB): domain Bacteria; phylum Actinomycetota; class Actinomycetes; order Mycobacteriales; family Mycobacteriaceae; genus Mycobacterium. The sequence goes on from CAXEZH010000326.1 coordinate 1,030, forward strand.
TCGCAGAGGATCTCGCGAGACGGCTCGGGGCCGCCGTCCGCGCCGCCGGTGCACCGCTACTGACCGGGCGGCATTCGACATGCGTGGAGGCCAGGGCGTCGATGCCGAGCAACCCCTGGGCGCCCTATCCTTTCTCCGCGACGATGAGCGCGTAGCCGAGCAGTCCATCGGATATGGCGCGCCGGACGATATCCATGAAATTCAGTACGTCGTCGACGTTGATGCCGGCAGCGACGATGCGTTCCTTCTGGGTCATCCGCATCAGGTGTACCCGCGCCTCGACTTGGTCGAGCATCCGCACCAGAGCGCTGTCATGCGACTCGGCATGAATGGTCGCCAGTCCCGCGCCGTCGAGAATCGCACGATACTGGCCGACGCTTCGGGCGTCGGCGACACACGCCACCCAGGCCGCTAAGGTACTCAGTTCGTCGGGGAGTCCACTGTCGCCAACCGTGACATCGGCCAGGCCGATACGACCACCCGGCCGCAGTATCCGCGCGACTTCCGCGGCGGCGGTTGCCTTGTCCGTGAACGTGCAGAATGCGCACTCGGTGAGAACGGCATCGAAGCCATTGTCGGGTAGAGGTATTCGCTCGGCGTCCCCGACGTGGAACCGGACTCTGTCGGATAGTCCAAGGCGTTTGGACATGCGCTCGGCCCGCTGCACGGCCGGCGCTGCGAAGTCCACGCCGTCGACGGCGACGTCGTACTCGGTGGCCAGCAGCCATGCGGTGGCACCGGGTCCCGAGGCGATGTCGGCGACCCGGTGACCGGGACGAAGTTTCACCAATCCCGCCAGCCTGCGGGTCAATGCCGCTCCGCCGGGATGGTAGGAATCGCCGAGGAGCAGAGCGACGGCATCGGACGAGTAGACCGCGGCGCAACACGACTTGACGTCCTCCGGAAGGCTCATCGACGAACGGCTTTCCGACCGATGTTGGTGGTATCGAGTGCCACTGCATCACTGCGGCCCGGATCGGCCAGTTTCGAGCCGTGCGGTGATCGGCCCAGGATGGGCTGCAGCGGGGTCGCGTTCGGGACTACGTCGGGAACCGGCACCCCGGTCATGTCGGATCGCACCTGTTCCCGGTAGCCGACGGAGTTGTAGGCGCAGAACGGGATGAGCCGACCGTCCGGTGTGATCTCCTCAACGCAGCACTTCATGAGCTGTCTCACGTTCAGGGTGTAGGGATCCTGGAAGTCCTGTACGACGATCATGAACGCGGAGTCGGTGATGTTCGCAAGCGCTTCAGGTAGGTTCACCCCACACGCGTCGGCGCAGTCCAGGGCCTGCGCGGCCCGGCTCAGGTGCTCGGCGGTGGCGTCGGTACCCATGAACGCTGATGCACTCCAGAGCTTTTCGAGGGCTGTGCGGATCTCGTAGTCGGGGACCACCCGGTTGCTCACGTAGTCCAGATAGTCCTCGACATCGAGGAGTCGCGGGATCGGGACCACGTGCTCACCGTCGGTGATCAGGTAGGTAACCGAGCGGCAGGTGGGGAAGCAGCACGGTACGGGGAAGAAGTCGTCGGCGCGAAACCAGTCGGGGAGCTGCGCGGCGATGCCGTGGATGACGTCGGGGTTGGTCAGCCGCGTCATGGGGTCGAACTCCAGGTGCCGACCGGCATGGGTGACAGGTTGAAATGCCACTGAACGCACGGCGGGATGCGCAACGCCGTATCGGATGATGGCGCCCAGTTCGTGGTCGTTGACGCCGCGTTCGACGGCGGCGACCAAGGTAACGGTCAAGCCTGACTCAGAGCAGTTGTCCAGGGCCCGGCGTTTGATGTCGCGCAGGTCTCGTCCTCGGATGTCGAGGTGGGTCTTGGCATCGAATCCGTCGAACTGGAGGTAGATGTTGACTGGACGTCCAGGGCGGTTGCGTGCGCCGAGTTCGGCAACGAAGCGTTTGTCGGTTGCCAGCCGAATCCCGTTGGTGTTGAGGTTGACTGCTTTGATCGGCCGAGCCTGTGCAGCGTCGATGAACTGCAGGATGTGTTTGTGGATCGTGGGTTCACCGCCGGAGAACATCACCACCTCAGGCTCGCCTTCGGCGTCGACGAAGGTGTCGAGCATCCGCTCACATTGTTCGAGTGTGATCGAGTAGCCATCGGGCTGGTGTCCGGAGTCGGCGAAGCAGATCGGGCAGTCCAGGTTGCAGTTGGTGTTCACTTCGATCAGACCGAGGCAGGCGTGCTGTTTGTGGTCCGGGCACAGGCCGCAGTCGGACGGGCAACCGTCGCGGACCTCGGTCTGAAATCGAAGCGGGATGGTGCCCGGCTTGTTGAACCTCATGGAGTCCATGTACATCTGCGCATCGCCGTAGATCAGTGCCTCGAATTCGCCGTGCTCGCGGCATCTCTTGCGCAGATAGACCTTGTTGTCACGAATGTTGACCTGCGCGTCGGTCACGACCTTGCACACCGGGCAGATCGACTTGGTGTACTCGACGAATACCTCGTCACGGTCCTTCTTCGCATCGACCACGCCATTCACGCCCTTCGCTCCGTCAACCGTTGTTCTCGGACTGAGTCTCGACCGGTCGATACCGCTGCGTGGTGAAAAGGTCAGCGCGCTGACACCCTTGGGGCCAACGGCTCGATCCGCGGGTGGCTGTCGGGATTGTCATGGCACTGACAGTCGGTGTTTCCCGATGCGGTGTTGTGGGTTGCCGCATGTGGACCAACAACTGAATGGAGCTTCGATGACAGCCGACACATTCGACGTAGTGGTGATCGGAATGGGACCTGGCGGTGAGGCCGCCGCGACGAGGTTGTCGCGCGCGGGCTTGACGGTGCTGGGCGTGGAGGGGCGTTTGGTCGGCGGCGAGTGTCCGTACTACGCGTGTGTGCCGACCAAGATGATGATTCGGGCGGCGAACACGCTGGCTGAAGCCGGCCGTGTCGGCGCTCTGGCGGGTTCAGCGGCGGTGCGCCCCGACTGGGGTCATGTGGCGGCTCGAATCCGCGCCGAGGCGACCGATAATTGGGATGACGCGGTGGCGGTTGCCCGATTCGAGAAGGCCGGTGGTCGCTTTGTGCGGGGATGGGCCAGGATTAGCGCTCCGGGCGAGGTCACGGTCGACACGACAACGGGTTCGCGGGTCTTTCAGGCAACGCAGGGGATCGTCCTCAATCCCGGTACGCAGCCGGCCGTACCGCCGATCCCGGGGCTTGCGGACACACCGTATTGGACGAACCGGGAGGCAGTGGCAGTCAAGGAGGTTCCGTCGTCGTTGATCGTGTTCGGCGGCGGCCCGGTGGCCAGTGAATTCGCCCAGGTGTTCGCGCGGTTCGGAAGTTCGGTCACCATGCTGGTGCGCAGCCGTTTGCTGTCGCACGATGAGCCCGAGTCTGGCGAGGTTCTGGGGGAAGTTCTCGCCTCTGAGGGCGTCATCGTGCGCACCGGCGTTTCGGTGACGCGGGTGGCGCATGATGGTCGACGCTTCACCGTCTCGCTCGACGACGGCGTCGTGCACCACGCCGAGCAGCTACTGGTCGCGACGGGGCGGCGCGCGGACCTCGCGGCTCTTGGCGTGGGCAACCTGGGTATTGACGAGCAGTCGCGGACGATCGAGGTCGACGAGCGGATGCGGGCGGGCGACAGATTGTGGGCCATCGGTGACGTGACCGGTCGCGGCGCGTTCACCCACATGTCGATGTATCAGGCCGATATCGCCGCCAGCGACATCCTCGGTGCGGCGACCCGAGCGGCGGACTATCGCGCAGTACCGCGGGTGACCTTCACCGACCCGGAGGTTGGAACGGTGGGTGTCACGGAGGCGACGGCACGTGCCGGTGGGGTGTCGGTGAGGACTGGCATCACTCGGGTGCCGTCGTCGTCGCGCGGCTGGATACACAAGGCGGGTAATGACGGGTTCATCAAACTGGTCGAGGACGCCGACCGCGGTGTGCTCGTCGGCGCGACCTCGGTCGGTCCGGCCGGCGGCGAGGTGCTGGGCGCGCTGGCGGTCGCCATTCACGCCGAAGTGCCTGTAAGGACCTTGCGCGACATGATCTTCGCCTACCCGACCTTTCACGGCGCCATCGCAGCGGCACTGAAAGATCTTGGCGATCAGGCCGATTAAGCAGACACTGTCACCGTGCTTACCCTCACGAGGCTGGCGCCGTCTCGGTGTGCTCGAATCGTGGCCACCAATTTGGAACACTCACCCACGGGGTCGTGAACACGGCCGCCAAATCCCCACTCAGGGCCCCGCCTAGCCCACCGCGGAGAGCTTTCTGGCGGTGACGCAGGGTGTTCCTCGTGAGACATTCTTGAAAGGAGGCCATGGTGGTTCACCGTCCTCACGCTGTCGCTTTCGACGTCGTCGAGACGTTGATGTCGCTGGAACCGTTGCGGCCGAGGTTCGTCGACGTCGGGTTGCCCGAATCAGCCCTGGAGCGGTGGTTTGACCGGATGTTGCGCGATGGCATGGCGGTCACGCTCACGGGCGACTACGCGACCTCCCCGCCGCTGCGGAATCGGCCCTGAGCGTGATCGCGGGGAGTCGGCTCTCCGGCGAGCAGGTACGCTACGTCCTCGATGGCCTGGCGACGCTGCCGGCGCACGACGATGCGCGCGCAGCGATGCGATTGCTTGTTGAAGCGGATGTTTCAGTGGCGTGTCTGAGCAACGGAAACCGGGACAGCACCGAGGCATTCCTGGATCGCAGTGGCCTGAGTCAGTACGTGGACCACGTCATCGGCGTCGCCGACGTACAGGCGTGGAAGCCGTCACCGGCCTTGTACGAGCACGGGTTCGCCGTCATCGGGCTCCCGGCGCACGACGTCGGGCTCGTCGCGGCGCACGCGTTCGACTGCCACGGCGCCCACGCCGCCGGACTGACCACCGGCTGGGCGCAACGGCTCGAGCGGCACTATCCCGACATCTTCACACCCGCACACGTCATCGGTGACCACCTTGCCAGAGGTGGGCCTCCGGCCTGATCGCGCTGCAGCGCGCCTGAGCGCCGCTTCGATGACCGCGGCGGCGATCCGATCGGGTGCGATCGGGGAATGTCGTGAGCATCCGCGGGAGCGTCCGAGCCTCGCCGGAGTCGGCGTCGACCTACCCAGTGCTCATCGTGAGCGTAGGGCGGACCGGTGCGCCCATACCAGCGTTCCGGACGCCTTGGCGAAGTCGCACAGGGCCTACCGGCCTGCCCGGTGCAGCACCCGCTAGTAGGGTCGGAACACCAGCGGGGGCGGAAGCGCGCGGGTAGCGGACCCGCCGGTTCGTGCAATGTCAGCTGGGTCTGCCCGTGCCAGCGTGGCGCGCGTTTCGCTGCCAGCGGACCCGTTGTGCGGTGACCGGGACGGCCTCGGCCATCGCGTTGTGGCGCTCTTTGTGTGCCTGGAACCAGTTTCCATAGCGGCGGGCGCCCCAGGCCGCCGTCGTGCCGTGCAAGAACACGCTGGCCACCACCGTGGTGGCGATGACGGCGAAGAACTCCTGGGCAGCCGGGACCTCGCGCTGCACCAACAGCAGACCGAACAGGATCGACGCGAGGCCACGAGGACCGAACCATCCCACGAACAACACCGTGGGTGCGGCGGCGCGGAAACCGATCAGCGACAACGCGACCGGCAACAGCCGCCCCACCGTCAGCAACAGCACCCCACATAGGGCTACCTGCCACGACAGCGCCGAAACCGCGGGCAGCACGAACACGTTGCCGAATACGAAGAACGCCACGACCGCCAGCAGTCGCCCAGTGTCCTCGGTGTACTCGTCGAGATGGGCAGCCTCCCGGTCGCTCATCGTCCCGAAGGCCAGTCCGGCGCTGAATGCAGCGATGAAACCGTTGGCCCCGAGAAGATCCGCGCCGGCGAGCGCCAACACCGCCACCGACAGCGTGCCCAACTGCGCATAGATCCCCTCGACGCGGCCGGCGGCCGCGCCACGACGGATCAGCCAGCCACCCAGGAACCCCACCCCGATCCCGATTAGCGCGCCCAGCCCGAGCTGCCGACCGAGTAGGCCCAGCCACGATCCGGCCGCGGTGTCCTCTCCCGCGACAACGGCGATGAGCACCAGCACAGCGGGCAGCACCAGACCGTCATTGAGGCCGGACTCGACGTTGAGTCCTTGGCGCACCCGTTGCGGCACAGCATCGTTGGTAACGACCGCCTGACCCAACGCGGGATCGGTCGGGGCGAGGATCACGGCCACCAACGCGGCCTCCGCCAACCCGATCCCCGGGAGCAGTCCTGCCACGATCAGCGTTCCCAGCACGATGGCCAGCGGCAGCCCGATCCCGAGCAAACGGGCCGGCATCCCCAGCTCGCGGCGAAGCACCCGGGTGTCGATGCGCACTGCGTCGCCGAACAGGATCACCGCGAGAGTCACCTCGCCGACCAGGGCCAGCCCCTCGGCCTCCACGTCGAGGGTGACCCATCCCGAGGCGGCGGTCGCCACACCCAGTGCAACAAACACCATCGGCATAGTGACCGGCCACGCCGCGGCACGGTGCGAGATCAGTGCGAAGCCGATCACGGCAGCGGCCACAACCACCACGGCAACGGCGTTCACTGTGAAGCCCGCCCGCGACACCCCGGCCCCGATCTATCACGCCACATCCCGGGGAGCGGCCCATCGCCGAGCCGAAGAGCGATGGGCCCGCGCGCCGACGCACCAGCTCGCCGCGAGTCACCCACCTGATCGCCTTTCGTCGTGTTTGCTCCGTCGACGGACTCGTTGTTCACTGCAGCGGTCGATGTCCGGGAACCGGCCGCCGCATGCCGGCAGTTCCTGGGATGCTGGTGCGGCCCCAGCGGGCTCTCTGGGCAGATAGACGAAGGAATGCATGATGTCATTCCAAGAGCTACACCCTCGAAGGCAACGCCGCCACGCTGGCCGCCCGCGGACGCGGACCGTGGGCGCGCTGGCCATTGTGTGGTCGGCCCAATACTTGCGCACCGCCGAGGCCATCGCGCCCGGAGTGACGGAGTGACCGCAGCCGGGCACTGTCCGTCATCCTGGACTCTTAGACACCGACGGAGTTCTTCACCACGGTGTTGGAGATTCGCACAGGCACGGCGACCCTGATGCGATACCCTTCAGGACTGCGATTCGCAGTAGGTCTTCAGACCACGCAGGCCATCCTCGATCGCGGGACCGAGAGTATCGGCGACCTCGTCAGGAGTGACTTCGGTGCTGTAAATAACCAGGCTGGACCCACCCTGATCAAGCACGTCGACGGTGCCCAGGTGCGAGGAGACGGGGACCCCGCCGCCGACGATCCGATACTGGAACCGGCGCATCTCGGCATCGTTGGTGACGATCTCCTCGTCGAGTGGGATATCGCCGTCGAGGTCGCAGTGCCGCTTGCCGCTGTCCACTGACGAACTCTGGATCATCGGAAACCAATCAGAGATGTTGCCAGCGTCGCTGACGACTGACCACACGTCATCGGCGCTGCGGTCGATCGTTAGGTGAGTCCGCAAGGTTGCCATGATATTCCTCCTTCATATGGGGCCGACGGCCCATTCTGTTGCCGGGTGTTACGGAGCCGCTCAATCTGGGGACAGGGCGACCAACCCGGACGCGACCTCCACGAGGTCGTCACCGATCACGTCGGCGCGAGTGAAGAGGTCGGGATAGTGCTTCTCGAGGCGACGGGCCCAGCCGGTGGTCAGCCCGACGGCGTGGGCGCCGTGGCAATCGAACGCGTGCACTGCGACCAGCGCCACGTCGTGAGCCGCGCTCCCGATGCAGGACAGCGCGTGCGCGTAGACGGCTGGTGACGGCTTCCAGACCTGCACATCAGCGACGGTGATGACCTGGTCCACGAATCCGTCGAGGCCGCTACGATCCAGAAACGCCTCGGTGCTGTCGCGGTTGCCGTTGCTCAAGCAGACGACCGAGATGCCGGCATCGACCAGCAATCGCATCGATTCCCGCGCATCGTCCTGCGCCGGGAGCGTCGCGAGCCCGTCCAGGACGTAACGCGCGTCGTCATCGCTAAGCCGGCCACCCCCGACCACTCGCAGCGCGGACTCCGCCACCGACGGAAACGGCGCGTAGTCACCGGCAAGGGTGAGCGCCATACCGTCGCGCAACATGCGGTCGAACCAGCGTTCCAGTGCCGATGTGTGCAAACCTATCTCGACGAACCGCCCGCGCAACGGTTCCAGAGTCATCAGCGTCTCGACGACATCGAAGGCGACCGTGTGTGGGCGGTGCACCACAGGCTCTTCCTTTCGAACGGTAGGCAAGGAGCGACAGAGTCGCGGGCGAGACGGCCGTGTCATGCTCTGCGGCCTATACCCGCACCGGGCAAAGTCAATCGTCCGAGTTTTATGCGGTCGGCCTTCCGCGCTGAAGCGGACCACGGCGCCCGAGCGCAAAGTCGGCAAGTGTCAGCCCGGCGACACAACACAGGTCGACAACCGTTTCGATCGCGCCGACCACGACGTCGTCCGTTCACCGACATCCTGACGCCAACAGTGACATCGAGCAGACATTCTGGCTCGGTGGAGAATTCCCTGCAGCCACCACCGGGTTCACCTGTGATGACCACCAATGAGACCGCGCCCCGCACAGTCCAACCCATTCCGACGACGCGCCGTCGGTTCTTGCTCGGCATCGCGGCGGCACTCGCTGCCGGCGCCCATGATGGTTCCCGGCGACTCGGTGAACCTCCCGTCGGCGTCTGCGCAGTCATGCTCCGACGTTCAAGTGGTGTTCGCCCGCGGCACCGGCGAAGCTCAAGGCGCCGGACGCGTCGGCCTGAGGGGGCAGGCATTCGTCGACGCCCTCCGTGCACAATTGGGCCGACGAAGGGTTGGCGTCTATCCGGTTGCTTACCCTGCCAGCTGGGATTGGCACACAGGAGTCGACGGTGTGCGCGATGCCAGCGCTCATATCGCGTCAATGGCAGAGAACTGTCCTGAGACGGGCACAGCGAGTTAGCCGCGCCTCGGTGGGAAGCTCCAGCTCGACGTTTGTCCCTGCGCGGGGACGTCCACGTCCGACGGAAGATCGGCGAACACCGAAGACGCGCCGACTTCTTGCTGTAGGTGTGCAGCCGAGCCTGCCGACCACACGCCTATCGGGGCGGCCCCTGTGTGGTGCAGTCGTGATCATCAGGCGACGTCTACGAAGAAGATGTAACCCACTGTCTCCAAGACGCGGTCCGAGCGGGTGTTATCTCCATTCCGGCGGCTCCCACTGTTGCTCCACACCCACTCGCGGATTGGCGGGCCCGGCCGCACGCGCACGACGTTCTTGTCGGCCAGCGGGGCGCTGCACTGCTTGTTGACGATGACGCGGTTGCCTTCGGCCTCGAGCTTGCTGATCGTCTCCTGGGCGTTGCCGGCTCCGGAAGGGGCGGAAACGGCGGGGGCGGCCAGTGCCAGGACGGCGACGGACAGTCCGGTTGCGGCGGCGGTGACGATGGTGAACTTCGTCATCTCTGTTGCCTCGCTTTCAATCTCGTGACCTTTGAGCCGTGTGCCGGCCTCTAATCTGACTGTTGCAGAGGATGCGCGGAGGTTGGCGGCAAAAGTCCTCTCGCAGACAGAGTTCGAGAACTTAAGCCTCCTGTAGCGGGAAAAGGGGCGCCCCTCGTGCGGCGCCCCTTCGTGGTGGTTACTCGACGTCGCCGGTTGATATCGGCAGCTCAGTACCGTTGAGCAGGTCGGTGGCTTTCACGTGGAGTTCGATCTCCGTCTGGTCCAGATCGGAGACCTCGAGCCACCGTGCGATCAGGCGCCGAAGGCACGCCCTAGCCTGCCTCCCACGCATTTCTCCAAGCCACCAACGGAGCCAACTGACACCAGCGCCTTCAACCAAGGGGTCGCGGCGTCGTGTCCCGACACCAAGATCGTCCTGGGCGGCTACTCCCAGGGCGCGGCGGTCATCGACATCGTCACCGTTGCCGTCTAACCCGTCCTCGACTTCGACAACCCACTGCCCCCAAGATTGCCGATTACGTAGCCGCAGTAGCCGTGTTCGGGAATCCGTCCAACCGTGCGCGCGGACCCCTGAGCACACTGAGCCCGCTCTACGGCCACAAGACGATCGACTTGTTCAATGGCGGGGATCCGTTGTGCTCCACGGCAACGACCGCGGGGCCGACAGTCTCTACGTGCAGACCGGAATGGCAATGAGGCGGCGGGCTTCGCCGAAGCCCGGCTCTAGAACTTCAGGCGGAAGTTATGAGCTTCATCTTTGATCGTGCGGGTGCGCGAAATCGGTTGGCTGTGGCTGCTTTCGGTGATCTAAGGATCGCTCCCGCAACTCGGGCACCGCTGTCTCCAGCTCGCCGTCCACTGTCAGCGCGCTGACTATCGGGATTGCCGCTGTGGAGCGAGACGATACGTTGGCGTCATGTCGAAACGAGTGTCTGGCCGTGCGGTGCTCGGTTCTGTGGGTGTTGCGGTCGTGATGATGATGATGTCGGCTCTGCCGGCCGTATCGATCAGAACTCCTGCTGCGCACGCTAATCCATGCCCTGATGTCGAAGTGGTGTTCGCCCGCGGCACCGGGGAGCCACCGGGCGTCGGCCTGAGGGGACAGGCATTCGTCGACGCCCTTCGTGCACAATTGGGCCGACGATCCGTTGGCGTCTATCCGGTTACTTACCCTGCCAGCTGGGATTGGCACACAGGCGTCGACGGTGTGCGCGATGCCGGCGCTCATATCGCGTCTATGGCAGAGAACTGTCCTGAGACCGAGATGGTGCTTAGTGGTTTCTCTCAAGGCGCGGCCGTGATGGGTTTCGTCACCTCGGCTGCAGTGCCGGCTGGGGTCGATCCCGCGACCGCACCCAAACCGTTGCGACCCGAGGTGGCCGATAACGTTGCCGCGGTCGTCCTCTTTGGAAAGCCGAATGTCCGGGCCATGAACCTCGCCGGTATGCCGCGGGTCGTCATCGGCCCGTTGTATGAGGCCAAGACCATCCAACTGTGCATTGAGAACGATCCGGTGTGCTCCGACGGGCTGGACTTTGCCGCGCACGATCAGTACATCGAGAACGGGACCATCGACCGTGGGGCCGATTTCGCCGCGAGCCGGCTCTGAATGTGAGTCTGTAGTTAGCCGTCCCGCCGGTAAGAATCGTGCACCAGCCGCAAATGAGCGTTAGTGATGTGGAGCTGTCACATGCACCTCCGAACCTTCCGGGTTCTGGATCTGGAGTGCATCATGCTGGCGATCTTGGGTGTTGACCGGCGTTCAAGGTGAGGATGATTGGCGCGTGTCGTAGGGATCGACCCGGCCTCGAGCCGCATCGCAATCTCCAACCCAGCAGCAACATGGAGGCGGAGCGCGGCACCTGACACCCGGCCAGTGGCCGCCCACGCGCGGCTCACCCCGAAACCAGGATGGCCCTGCCCAACGAGGCCGCGCCGACCAGCCCGGAATCATCCTCCAGTTCAGCAGCGACGCAACGCAGCTGCGGATCGGGCTGCAACATCCATGGGACAGTAGCGGCCGCCACCTGATCGGCGAGATCCTGGCCGAGTTTCTCGGCCATGCCGCCGCCGACCACAACGAGTTCCAGATCTAGCAGATTGACCGTCGAACCGATTCCGGCCCCTCGTGTCTTGACGGCCAGGTCGAACAGCTCGGTGGCGAGATCGTCGTGCTCGGCAAGGGCCCGCGCCCACACCTTCGAGGTCAGCTTCTCCTTGCGATCCTGCTCGCGGATGCGGTCCAGCGAGGTAGCTCGGCCGGCGTCGACCATCGCCGGCACCGCGCTCTCCTTGGATCGCCTGCCCGCGTCGGCCTCGACGCAGCCGCGCCGGCCGCAGCTACACAGGGCGCCGTCGCGCTGAACGATGATGTGGCCGACCTTCCCGGCGGCCCCCCGTGATCCGTAGAACGGGCGGCCGTCCAGGATTAAGCCGCCGCCGATACCGGTACCCATCCACACTCCCAACACATTGCGGGCGCCCCTTGCGGCGCCGGCCAGCCACTCGCCGAGCAACCCGACGTTGGCGTCGTTGCCCAGCGCAACCGGTACGCCTACCCGCCGCTTCAGAGCGTCGACGATGTCGATGCTCTCGTGCCAGTTCTGCAAGTTGGGAACGGTGAGCACCTCGCCCTCGTGAACCACCCCGGGTATCCCAAGCCCCACCGCATCGGGCCGTCCGTCGAGCGACCCCACCAGCTCCGCAATGGTGTCCATCACGGCGTCGGGCCCGTCGGCGGGGGTTGGGGCCTTGGCACGGTCGAGCACTCGGTGATCGTCGCCGACCAGACCGGCTTCGATATTGGTTCCCCCGACATCGATTCCGGCCACCGCTATCGCACTCTTGCTCAGGCCATCGGCTCCTCGGCGTCGATCGGTCCTTGAGCCTCGACCAGCGCCCGGACCGCCTCCGCCCTGCGGTCGTGGACGACGCATTCATGCCCGTCGCGCATCGCCCTGCGCGCCAGATTGGCGCCCATCCGGCCCAGACCCACCATTCCCTGTTGCACGTCGTGTTCTCCTCATCGAAACCGCGCTGACGGCCCGTTGACCCGTGGGGATTCCGGAGAAACGGTATCTAGGAAGAGTCTTTCCCGCACGGAACTGTCATCGGCCTGACCAGACCCGGATCCGCGAACATGTCCATCCATGGGCGGAGGGAATCGTGCGGGCCAGCCCTCGGCAGGCCGGCCTTTGGGCACACTGTCGACGTCCTGACAGTTTGTGCGGTCACGAGGTGGCGCGGCGTTACCGTTGCGCCACGCGCGGTCGCGCGATACGCACCCGGGCGACAGCGCCACCGGCGTAGGGGTCAACGAGGAGGAACATTGAGCGACTCGACCCGCTCCGACGCGCTTGTGTTATTCGGCGCCACCGGTGACTTGGCCACGCGGTTCTACACGAGACGTTCGAGGAGCGGGCGATCCTGCGGGTCGATCATTACCTGGGCAAGGAATCGGTGGAGAATATGCTGACGTTCCGCTTCGCCAACACCTTCCTCGAGCCACTCTGGAACCGCCAGTACGTGGCGTCTGTCCAGATCACGATGGCGGAATCGTTCGGGATCTCCGGGCGCGGGGCGTTCTACGACGACGTCGGGGCGGTGCGAGACGTCGTGCAGAACCACCTCATGCAGGTAGTGGCCCTGCTGGGTATGGAGGCTCCGGTCGACAGCAGTGCCGACGCGTTGCGCGACGAGAAGGTCAAGGTAGTGCGCGCGATGCGAGCTGTCGACCCGGCGCATTTGGTGCGCGGGCAGTTCGAGGGCTACCGAGACGAGAGTGGGGTCGCCGCCGATTCCGACACCGAGACGTTCGTGGCGTTCCGCCTGGACATCGACTCGTGGCGGTGGTCGGGTGTGCCGTTCTACCTGCGCGCCGGCAAAAAACTTGCGGCCACTGCCTTGGAGGCAGTGGTGGAACTGAAGAGTCCGCCCTCGCCGCTTTTCGCCTCCTCCGCGTGCGCACCCGGCCCCAACCTGGTGCGCTTACGCCTGGGCGCCGAAGCCGGAGTGACTCTCACCGTGCAGGCCAAAAAGCCCGGGCGTGCGATCGTCACCCGGCCGGTCGATCTACAGGTGGACTTCCAGGAAGCGCTCGGCGGCTGGCAACAACCCTACGAGCGGCTGCTCGACGACGCCCTCGACGGCGACCCGCGTCGGTTCGCCCGTGAGGACATGGTGGAGCAGGCCTGGCGGGTGGTCGCCCCCGCGTTGAACTCGCCGGACCCAGTCTGCTCGTACCCACCCGGCGGGTGGGGCCCCGCCGAGGCCGACCGGATCCTCGGCGGGGGCCGGTGGCACCAGCCGACGTCGGGGCAGCCGACATGAGCAACGTCCCGATCGCCGAGCACGCGCTGCTGTCGGACCGGCACTCGGCGGCACTGGTGACCAGCTCCGGTTCGGTTGATTGGCTGTGCTTTCCGCGTTTCGACAGTGCGTCGGTGTTCGCCGCGATCCTCGATGACGACGCGGGCCACTGGGCCATCCACCCGGCCGGAGACTTCACCACCACGCGCGAGTACCTCGACGGCACCATGGTGCTGCGCACGGTCTTCGAGACCTGTGAGGGCACACTCGAGATCGTCGACGCCATGGAGCTTCGCCACTCGACCGATCCGCATCGCCTCGGCGAGAACGCGCCGCACACGCTGCTGCGCAGCCTGCACTGCATCCGGGGGCGGGTCAGCGTCGTGGTCAGCTTTGCCCCGCGCCCCGAGTACGGGCTGGTCGTCCCGGTGCTGACGGTCATCGACGGCGGCGTCCGCGCCGTGGGCGGGACCGACCGATTCACCCTGACGTCACCAACGCCCCTGCACTGCAAGGACGGCACCGCCTCCTCACGGGCGGAGTTGGTGGCCGGTCAGCGATTGCACTTCGCGTTGCACCGCACCCGCCTCGGTCTGCCCGTCGCTCAGCCTCTCACTCAAGAAGACATCGCGGCCGCGCTGGAGACGACGATCCAGCAGTGGCGTGCATGGTCACGGCTGCACCAATCCTACGACGGGCCCTGGCGCGAGTTGGTCCACCACAGCGGGCGGGTGCTGCAGGCCCTAAGTTTCCAACCGACCGGGGCGATCGTCGCCGCCGCCACGACCTCGCTCCCCGAACAGGTTGGCGGCGAACGGAATTGGGACTACCGCTACTCCTGGGTCCGCGACGCCAGCTTCACCATGCAGGCGCTATGGGTCGCGGCGTGCCCGGACGAAGCCGGCGAGTTCTTCGGATTCATGACCGCCGCGGCCGCGCACGCCCACCCCGACCGACCCCTGCAGATCATGTTCGGCATCGGTGGGGAGCATGACTTATCCGAACGCGAGCTGACGCATCTGTCCGGCTGGCGCGACAGCGCCCCGGTACGGGTCGGCAACGGGGCCTGGGCGCAGCCCCAACTCGACGTGTACGGGGAACTGCTCGACGCCGCCTATCGGCTGCGCGAGCAGCTCGGTGAACTCGAGCCCGCCACCCGGACGTTCCTCGCCGGCCTTGCAGACGCCGCCGCTGCTCAGTGGCAACAGACCGACAACGGCATCTGGGAGGTGCGCGGCGAACCGCAGCACTTCCTGTACTCCAAACTCATGTGCTGGGTAGCACTGGACCGGGCTGTCGGGATGGCCGATCTGCTGCACGCGGGCGAACGTGCCGCCGGCTGGGCCGCAGAGGCCGACCGTATTCGTGAGGAAATCGTGAGCCGGGGCTGGAACGGCGAGACTGGCGCGTTCACCCAGACGCTGGACGGGACGGAGCTCGACGCCGCCGTGCTGATGATCCCCATCGTGGGATTCCTGCCGGCCACCGACTCGCGCGTGCAGGCCACGATCGACGCCATTGCTCGGCACCTCACCGACGAACGCGGCCTGGTGTATCGCTACCACACGGCCGCTGGCGTGGACGGCCTCGACGGCGAGGAGGGCACCTTCCTGCTGTGCACGTTTTGGCTTGCCCGAGCGCTGGCGATGGCCGGGCGCACCCGCGAGGCGCGCGAGGTCTTCGAACGCGCCGTCGGCTATGTCAGCGACGTGGGACTACTCGCCGAGGAGATCGACCCCGTCACCGGAGAGCAACTAGGCAACACTCCTCAGGCCTTCAGCCACATCGGGCTGATCAACGCCGCCTGGTCGATCCACCAGGCCGAGCAGCAACCCAACAAGGATGCAGAGGTTGGGGAGCGACGACTCCCGGCCGAGGGAGACCGAACGCTCATTGACTAGCAGGCTGAACGTGGCCCCGGCCAGCCGATGCAGCTCGGTGTGCGTCTTGCAATGAGATAAGGAAAAGGGAGCCTGTCGGCTCCCTTTTCCGGGGGTGGTAGCTGTTCGTCCTAATCAGGGCTATTCGTCCCAGATCAGGAGGTCTTCCATTCCGTTGTTGTAAGCGATCCTGCTGGGGCCACGCCCGTGACGTCGAAGTAGATCGTCCAGAGCGTCCCGTCAATACC
This sequence comes from uncultured Mycolicibacterium sp., assembly GCA_964000695.1. Taxonomy (GTDB): domain Bacteria; phylum Actinomycetota; class Actinomycetes; order Mycobacteriales; family Mycobacteriaceae; genus Mycobacterium. The sequence goes on from CAXEZH010000326.1 coordinate 16,885, forward strand.
GGTGCGCTGTGGGGGAGTCTGCCCCCTTGATGTCGACCCGTGCATGTGACTGTCAGTGATGTGTCAATCCTGTTCTAACCTCGGCCTCCCCGGTTTGCTGAACGCGTGGGGGTGTACTGCGACGCGCATCTGCTCCGGTACGGCATGTCCCTGAGCAGCATTCAGACGGTCGAGGAACTCACGGCCCTGTACCCGCGTGCGCTCGATCATCGTGGCGGCCTGCGAAAAGTCGGTCGGTGCCACGGCAAGCGGGCAGGGTGGCGGCAGGACCCTCAACTCGACATGCTCAGGGACGGTGCGGATGTCGCGCACTATCTGCTGCTGGATCAATAGGCCCAAGGCCTGTAGTGCTACGCCCAGCGCGCTTTTCGGTGACTCTAGCAGGCCACACGCGTAGCCCGTCGGCAAGACGTAGATGAGCGATGCACCCAGATCCACGGCCTGCGCGACCGGTGTGTTGTCGGTGACGCCACCGTCCACCAACGCCCGACCATCCAAGTCGACGGGTGCGAGCACGCCTGGTATCGCACTGCTGGCCAGGATCGCGGAGACCGTCGACCCGGAGGAGATGAGCACCTCGGCCCCACTCAACAGGTCGGTCGCGACGACATGAAGCGGAATCGGTGATTTTTCGAGTGTCTCGAACTCGACCCACCGCGCCAAGAGATTGCGCAGCCCACGCGAACTCACCAGATGGTTACGTCTGCCGGCCACACCGAGCAGTCCGCCCAACCCGATGCTGAGCGGGAAGACATCTCGACTGCGGAGCTGCGACCATATCTTCGACAGCTTTTCGGCCGTTGCGACCGTGGTTGGTCGTGAGGCGAGAAACGCCCCATTCAGCGCGCCCACCGACGATGCGACGATGAAGTCCGGTCTGATGCCCCGCTCATACAAGGCGTGAATCATTCCAACCTGAACCGCACCGAGGCTGCCGCCCCCCGACAGGACGAATGCGACACGCCCACGGTTGGGCGGAGTCGTGACGTTCATAACCCCAAACCTCCTGCGCTAAGCGGTCTTAGAGGAGTCCGTTATCGTGTGGAAAGCATTCTTCCAACCGTCGACTTCCGCAACTGTCACCGTTCTGACAGTTCACCGCGGTCACCAGAGATGCCTCTACCCCTGCTTGGCGAGGTAACGAGACGTCGGGCGAGTTCATCGCCGTATGACGCGACCAAGCGCATCGACCGCCGGCGCGGTTCACTCGCTGACACTCGCGGAGTGCTTGGACGTGACCTACCGCGAACATCTGACTGCCGTGCGAATTTGGAGTGTCAGTTGGCTGACACATCACCAACCTCGGCCCACTGTGACCGAGTAGTACATAACTAGCATCACCGAGTCGGCCGTCGCGCAATCAATTTCTCTGCGATCCACATTTCCGGAGATGTCAACGGCTTTCAAGCCGACCACAATTCGAGAGGAACCCACTGTGTTCAATGAGACGATCCGCGGCAACCGACTGCTACTGACGGCCGCGGCCGGGGCCATGACTGTGGCGCTCGGCGCCACTGCATGCAGCGGCAGTTCGACGGATACCGCGGCAACCCCGGAAACTTCGGCGACAGCTTCGACGCAAGAATCGGCGGCGGGCTCTGCCGACGCGCCACAGTCGGTCCAGACCCAGCTGGTCACGTTGGCGTCGAATCAGCCGTTCGACGCCACGATCGACGCGCTCAAGCAAGCGGTGTCGTCCAACGGGATGATGATCCTCGGCGATCTGGACCAGGCCGGCGCGTTGCAGACCACCGGCCTGCAACTCGCGGGCGCGCACAGCTTCTTCGTCGGCAACCCGGCCGCCGGCAAGATGTTCTTCGAGAAGACGCCCGCTATCGGCACGGTCATCCCGCTGCGGATGTTCGTGTGGGCGGACAACGACGGCACGGCCAGCGTCAGCTATTTCGACCCGAAGCCCCTGTTCGAGGCCGTTGACCCGGGGCTGGCCGATGGTGGCCAGAAGATGTCCGACGCTGCCGCGATGATCGCCAAGGCGGCCACCGGAGGCGAGGGCCAAAGTCAAAGCGGTAGCGCACAGAACGCGACCCTCGTCACGGTGGATGCCAAGGGCAGCTTCGAGGACACCATGAACGCGGTGAAGCAAGCGGTGTCGTCCAACGGGATGATGATCCTCGGCGACTTGGATCAAGCCGGTGCGTTGCAGACCACCGGCCTTCAACTCGCGGGCGCGCACAGCTTCTTCGTCGGCAACCCCGCCGCCGGCAAGATGTTCTTCGAGAAGACGCCCGCTATCGGCTCGGTCATCCCGGTCCGGCTTCTGGTGTGGGCAGACAACGACGGTAAGTCGCACGTCAGCTATTTTGATCCGGCGCCGTTGTTTACGGCTGTCGACCCGCAGTTGGCGGACGGTGGCAAGAAGATGTCTGATGCGATAGCGATGATCACGAACGCCGTGAAATGACCGAGGAAGTCGTTGCGGTCGTCCCGAAGAGGTCGCCCCTGGTACAGGGTCTGGAACTCGTCGCTACCGCAGTAGCACTCGCGGCTGCAGGGGCGTCGGGGGCCCAACTGTTCGCGCTGTCGGCCACGGGACGCTGGAAGTTCAGCGATCTCCTGTTCCGGGTCGGCGTACCCGCGGCAGCCGTGCTTGTAGTCGTTCTGGTCGTCGCCATCCTGATGGGCTGGCAGCGGCTCCGCCGGGGAATACTGCTTGGTTTCGCCGCCGGTGCGATCGCCACCATGGGTTTGGAAGCGGTCCGCATCACGGGGTTCCGGGTGTTCCATTCGATGCCCGGCGACCTGCCAACCTTGATGGGCGTCCAGGCTACCGACCGAATCATGTTGGGCCCGAACACATCCTCTACCATTGTCGGTTATCTCGACCATTTCTGGAACGGTGCCATGTTCGGTGTGATCTTCGCGCTGATCGTCGGCGGGTTCCCCGCGGCGCGACGCGCGTGGACGGGGGCGGCGATCGGTGCGCTCTACGGCTTGGCGATGGGTTTCGGCTTCGCCTCCGGGCCGCTACCGCGCACCCTGGGTATCGGCGGGGTGTTCTCCACTGTCACCGTCGCCGAATTCCAAACCACGATCTATCTCGCGCATCTCGTCTTCGGTGTCCTGCTGGGCTTGCTGGTGCATGCCTTCGGGTCGCGCATCCCTCCGTTGTGGACACCCGCTCTGGACGTGGTGAAGTCGATCGCCGGCTCGCGACATACGGTTGCCGGGGTCCGCTCGAATCATGAATGAATGAGAATCGTTGCAGCACATAGCTTATGGTGTGTTTCACAAAGCCAAAACTCGACCCATGAAGTGGCGGATGCACTCGCTGATCTCATGACCGTGTGTTTCCAACGCGAAGTGCCCGGCGTCGAGTAGGTGAAATTCGCCGGTGGGCAGGTCCCGGCGATACGCTTCGGCCCCGGCGGCGCCGAAGATCTCATCGTTTTGGCCCCACGTCACCAACAGCGGCGGTTGATGGACTCGCGGCCCTCGCCGAGATGGCCCACGACGCCATCGAACTACTCACCGGCCCCTACGCCACGAAGCTGCGCGCCTGCCACGCCACCCGATGCGTGCTTTACTTCGTCAAATCCCATCCCCGCAGAGAATGGTGCTCACGCGCGTGCGGCAACCGCGTGCGAGCAGCC